>NZ_DATFFD010000314.1:0-19706 GCF_035250425.1 Sphingopyxis sp. | reverse complement strand
ACGACGCTGCACCACGATCTCGACGGCACCTTCGCCTGGCTCGTCCCCTATTATCAGCACAGCCAGATCGAAGGGCAGCTCGCGGGGCTTGCCGCGCTGTTCAACGCGCCGCTGACGATCGGCGAGCTGCGCGTCGACGTGGCGATCGCCTTCGGGGTCAACGACGAGTTCGAAGGGTCGAACGCGCAGCGACTGGCCGCGGCGCTCGTCGCGGCCGAGCGCGCGATCCGCACGCGCTCGCTATGGACCAAATATACGTCGCGGCAAAAGGAAGACGCCGGCTGGCAGCTCTCCTTCCATTCGCAGCTCGAGGATGCGCTGACCGGCGGCGACATCTGGGTCGCCTTCCAGCCCCAATATGCAATTGCGACGAACAAGCTCGTCGGGGTCGAGGCGCTTGCGCGCTGGACCCACCCGACGCGCGGACCGATCCCGCCCGACGAATTCATCGTCCAGGCCGAAAAAAGCCAGGACATCTACCGCCTCACCCTGTTCGTGATGGATCAGGCGATCCGGTCGGCCGCCCAGATCAATGACCGTGGGGTCCACATCAACATGTCGGTCAACCTGTCGGCCAGCCTGCTCGACCACAGCGACCTCGTCGGCACGATCCGCGTCATGCTCACCGCGCACCATCTGCCACCGGAGAGGCTGACGATCGAGATCACCGAAACCGCGCAGATCGAAAACAGCCGGCAGGCGCGCCAGACGCTCGCCCAGCTCCGCCGCAGCGGAATCCGTCTGTCGATCGACGATTATGGCACCGGTCAGTCAAACCTCGAATATCTGACCGAGATCGAGGCCGACGAAATCAAGATCGACAAGCGATTCGTTATGACGATGCGCGATTCGCAGCGGAACCTCGAAGTCGTCAAATCGACGATCGATCTCGCGCACCGTCTCGGTGCCGTCGCGGTCGCCGAAGGCATCGAAGACGCGGAAACCATGGCGCTTCTCGAGGACCTCGGCTGCGACGTTGGCCAAGGTTATCATCTTGGAAAACCTCAACTGTTTTCCGAGCTGACCGCAACCCTCTCGACCACTCCCCAGAACCGCACCGCATAACTGCCAAACTGGCAGCAATGCTTATAGTTAAGACTCGATTTACCTTACTAATTAAGGTATACACTCCGTTAACTGTTCCTCGTGGGCAGTGCGAACAGGAGATAAGTCATGGGTTGGTTTTGGCGATTCCTGGGCGGCGGCGGCACGGACAGTGCTGGCGGCCAAGCCTAAACAGGAAACAAGTTTCAGAAGGGGCTCCGGCATCGCCGGGGCTCTTTCTTTTTGTCCGGCGCGGACATGATAGCCCCGACAGAACTCCCCCTATCGCAGCCCTAATGGTGCGACGCGCGCGTTACCGGTGTCACGATTTGCCCGGTCCTCGCACCCGAAAAATTCTGCGTTTCGACCCGCTTGACCCGATCGCAGCGCTAACCCGCAGAAAGGCTGGCGCGACGCCTCCTACTCGTGCATCAGCCGCGACGAGACGAATCAAATTATCGACGAATTGAGTCCCCAATTTGTCATTTAGCGTCTTGCATCGCAGCGCCGACGTGGCACTATAGGTGGTGTGTAAAACACGGGGGCACCCCAAGAAATAGTATTCGGCTGCAACTGGCGGATTTCCGTCGTCCATCCCATATGGACACGGGAAAACCCTCCTTGCGCCCAAAAAAAGTGCCCACGGGGACAAGTTTAGATGCTAGGATCGGGGCTTCGCCCTGAGTCGAACAAGACAGGAACAAAGCGCACCATGTGCGCGTTCAAACGGGGGCGAACAAGATGGATTTTCGCGAGACAGAACGGGTGGAGACGAGCGACGTGGCGACGATGGAACTGGCAAAGAACGACGCACCGGCGGCATCCGAATCGAAGGGTGAATCGGCTCCCGATTCGGCGCCCGCAGCCAAGCTCAACGACAGCAGCGAGGCCAAGGTCCACGCGCGCCGCTTCGAGGTCGTGACCGATCGCAGCCGCGATGCGCTGCTCACCGACTTCGGCAAGGAAACGCTCGAGGATCGCTATCTCCTCCCCGGCGAATCATACCAGGATCTCTTCGCGCGCGTCGCGTCGGCCTATGCCGACGACCAGGATCACGCACAGCGCCTCTATGACTATATCTCGAAACTGTGGTTCATGCCCGCGACCCCGGTGCTCTCGAACGGCGGCACCGGCCGCGGTCTGCCGATCAGCTGCTATCTGAACTCGGTCGACGACAGCCTCGAGGGCATCGTCGGCACATGGAACGAGAATGTCTGGCTCGCCAGCCGCGGCGGCGGCATCGGCACTTATTGGGGCGCGGTGCGCGGCATCGGCGAACCCGTCGGTTTGAACGGCAAGACCAGCGGCATCATCCCCTTCGTCCGCGTGATGGACTCGCTCACCCTCGCGATCTCGCAGGGCAGCCTCCGCCGCGGCTCGGCCGCCTGCTACCTCGACGTCTCGCACCCCGAGATCGAGGAGTTTCTCGAGGTCCGCAAACCCTCGGGCGACTTCAACCGCAAGGCGCTCAATCTCCACCACGGCGTCCTCATCACCGACGAGTTCATGGAGGCCGTCCGCGACGGCAGTGAATTCAACCTGCGCAGCCCCAAGGACAACAGCGTCCGCGGCACCGTCGACGCGCGCTCGCTGTTCCAGAAGCTCGTCGAAACGCGCCTCGCGACCGGCGAGCCCTACATCATCTTCATCGACCAGGTGAACCGCATGATGCCCAAGCATCACCGCGATCTGGGCCTCAAGGTCACCACCTCGAACCTCTGCAGCGAAATCACCCTCCCCACCGGCCGCGACCATCTCGGCAATGATCGCACCGCGGTCTGCTGCCTCTCGAGCCTCAACCTCGAAACCTGGGACGAGTGGAACGGCGACAAGCAGTTCATCGAGGATGTGATGCGCATGCTCGACAACGTCCTCCAGGACTATATCGACCGCGCCCCGCCCGAAATGGCGCGCGCCAAATATAGCGCCAGCCGCGAACGCTCGGTCGGCCTCGGCGTCATGGGCTTCCACAGCTTCCTCCAGGCGCGCGGCCTGCCGTTCGAGGGCGCGATGGCAAAATCGTCGAACCTGCGCGTCTTCAAGCATATCCGCGCGCAGGTCGATCAGGCGTCGATGCTGCTCGCCAAGGAACGCGGCCCCTGCCCCGATGCCGCCGATCAGGGCGTGATGGAGCGCTTCAGCTGCAAGATGGCGATCGCGCCGACCGCGTCGATTTCGATCATCTGCGGCGGCACCAGCGCGTGCATCGAGCCGATCCCGGCGAACATCTACACGCACAAGACGCTCTCGGGCAGCTTCTCGATCCGCAACCCGCACCTCGAGGCTTTGCTCGTCGACAAGGCGAAGAACAGCGACGCGGTGTGGAACTCGATCCTCGAAAAGGGCGGCAGCGTCCAGCACCTCGACTTCCTGACGCAGGACGAGAAGGACTGCTACAAGACCAGCTTCGAGATCGACCAGCGCTGGCTGCTCGAACTCGCCGCCGACCGCACGCCCTACATCGATCAGGCCGCGTCGCTGAACCTGTTCATCCCGGCCGACGTCGAGAAGTGGGATCTGCTCATGCTCCACTATCGCGCGTGGGAACTCGGCATCAAATCGCTCTATTACCTCCGCAGCAAATCGGTGCAGCGCGCTGGCTTCGCGGGCGGGGTCGAGGCCGACAACACCGCCGCAGCGCCGGTGTACGAGCTGCAGACCACCGATTACGACGAGTGTCTGGCTTGTCAGTAAAGAGCTTTCTCGCCGACGCTCTTGGCATCACGCAATTGCGGGAAAGCCATGGAGCGCTTGGCGCCGGAAAGTTTTGGACTCTGATGGGCTCCACGCTGGCCTATATCGCTATCGGCGCCACGCTGATGGTAATGGCGGTATGGCCCGGCAATTGCGACCATGAGGGTCGCGGGCTCACCGGGTTCGTTAAGCGATATAATTGCAGCCCCGACCTGCTTTCCGGGGATGCCGTAGAAATTGGCTTGTTTGCCTGGCTATGGTCGATGCCGACGATCGTTATTGTCGCGGTGGCCTGGTCCTGGATCCATCATTTCCAGCGCAAGCGCGCTCGAACGACGCAGTGGAGTAAGTAGATGCCCCTTCTAGAAGCCCGCAACACCTACAAGCCCTTCGAATACCCCTGGGCGTTCGATTTCTGGAAGCGCCAGCAGCAGATCCACTGGGTTCCCGAGGAAGTGCCGCTGGGCGAGGATTGCCGCGACTGGGCGCAAAAGATCAGCGACCATGAACGCAACTTGCTCACGCAGATTTTCCGCTTCTTCACCCAGGCCGATATCGAGGTGCAGGATTGCTACCACGACAAGTACGGCCGCGTGTTCAAGCCGACCGAAATCAAGATGATGCTGACCGCGTTCAGCAACATGGAAACCGTGCATATCGCGGCTTACTCGCACCTGCTCGACACGATCGGCATGCCCGAAAGCGAGTACGGCATGTTCCTCGAATATGACGAGATGCGCGCCAAGCACGACTATATGCAGCAGTTCGGCGTCGACAATGACGAGGATATCGCGCGCACCCTCGCGATGTTCGGCGGCTTTACCGAAGGCTTGCAGCTTTTCGCTAGCTTCGCGATGCTGATGAACTTCCCGCGCTTCAACAAGATGAAGGGCATGGGCCAGATCGTCAGCTGGTCGATCCGCGACGAAAGCCTCCACTGCGAAGGCATCATCAAGCTGTTCCACACCTTCACCAAGGAACGCGACTGCCTGACCAAGGCGGTGAAGGAAGACATCATCGACACCTGCCAGAAAACGGTGCGGCTCGAGGATGCGTTCATCGACCTCGCGTTCGAACAGGGCCCCGTCCCCGGCATGACGCCCAAGGAAATCAAGCGCTACATCCGCTACATCGCCGACTGGCGCCTGGGGCAGCTTGGGTTCCAGCCGATCTACATGATCGACGAACACCCCCTCCCCTGGCTCGCCCCGCTGCTCAACGGCGTCGAGCACGCCAACTTCTTCGAAACGCGCGCGACCGAATACAGCAAGGGCGCGACCCGCGGCGAGTGGAACACCGTCTGGTCGAGCTTCGACAACCGCAAGAAAGCCAAGGCGAACGACGATAGCGCCCCGGCGCCCGCCGCCGAAACCGACGGCGACGACATGTTCAAACAGGCGGGCATCGCCGCCGAGTAAATGACCTCCCCCTATCGCCCCGAGTTCGAAGCGGCCCTTCGCCTCTTCGCGCAGGTAAGCGAGGCGATGGCGGGGCGGAACTTATCTCGGCCCGTGCTGGTCGGCGGCGCGGCGGTCGAATATTATTCGGGAAGCGCGCTTACCACAGGCGATTTCGATATCTGCTCCCCGTGGCAGGATGCGCTGGACGATGAGCTGCAACGCGCCGGGTTTGTCCGCCCATCCGGCGTTGGCCAACTGGCACGCGGCTGGATACACCCCGCCCTCAAACTCGGTTTTGAAATCGTGGCCTCGATTCCGATGGACGGGAATATTGACCGGGACCATATATTGCTCGTCGAGGATACCGGTGACGGATCGAGCTTCGCGATCATTTCGGTGGAAGACCTGATCGCCGATCGCATGGGCCAATATGCGTCGGGATCGGCACAAGACCGTCTCGATCAGGCGCGAATTTTGTTTGCGCTTCACCCGAATGTCGATCTCGACTATCTAGAACGCCGGATCAGGCAGGAAACGGTCGGAGATTATGGCATCGCAGCGCTCAAAACCTGAACTGGCGGCCGACTGGACCGGGCCACGCATCGACTTCGCCCGCTTTTCGGCAGAACTCGCCGCCCGCCGCGCGGCGCTTGGCAATCCCGGGCTCCCGCGCAATGCGGGCAACAACCGGACCGAAAGCAAAAAAGCGCTTCTGGAAGCCATCAAAGCCATGGGCGGAAAATGGTAAAATCCGAACGGCGCACAAGAACGCACCGCGACAAACCAACAGGATCACGAAAAACAGCATGACCGAAAAACAGAAACTTCTCATCCTCAGCCAGCCGCAGCGCACAACGCTCGAAGGCCTGTCGAACCGCCGCCCTCAACTCCCCACCGACCCGATCCGCGACGAACTCGTCACGCTGGGTCTGGTGGTCAAGCAGGGCGCCAAATGGGCGCTGACCCCGCAGGGCAAGAAGGTGTTGGCGGCGAGCTCGAACCGGCGGAATGCTGGGGGGTTTTCGGTTTGAAGTGGATCCTGCATCATAGCGAATGACGTGAGATGGCGGCAGAATAATTTAGTTGCTCATTGAGCAAGAATCGACTAATAGGCAACTGCCGTGCATACGAAGAGGGGCATATGGCAAAACCGGCTCGAAAACTCGTAACCCAAGTTTTTCGAGAAGCATTTGGTGCAGTCTTGATAGACTTTTCGAGTGATGTCGAAGAGTCGATGACCGCATTGGGTCTTGACCTAAATGACCTCGATAGTGCGCTTCTCAGTAGCAAGGCATATTGGAACAACGTAGTAGGCGCGAGCGATAATCCTGAAGTGGTGATGGGGACCACTACAGAGGGCATTGCCTTGAATCTTGCCGTTTGGATCGAATCAGACAGCGGGACTTTCGTGGTAGAGTCCATCTCTCTCGCGCCGGGAGCAACCGGAGATGCAGAGTCCGAACATGAGCAAGAGGTTGACGACAGTAAAAGCGCCAACGATCGATAGCTACCAAATCGTCGAGCGCTATGAAGCGGCACACTTAGGTGCCCCCTTTAAGGTCATCCTGCACAACGCTGTTAGGCAGTACATTGACGCTGATACGGGAAAAGTTCTTCGGACACAGATTCCGAATCTCAGCGGGCTAAGGAAAGAGGTCGCCCTTTCTCGCTGCCTAGATCCGCGTAAACTAAACGGGTTGGAGCTTAAGTTTGTACGCAAGGCAATCGGTCTAAAAGCCGTCGAACTATCTAGTCTTTTAGATATCACGCCCGAGCATCTTTCTCGCTGTGAGGGAGGTGATAGACTTCTTTCTGGAGCAGCTGAAAAACTCCTTAGAGTTATAGTTCTAAAGAGAACTCACATCTTAGCGGATTTTGTAAGTGAAATACTTGATGATCTAAAAGAAAGAGACGTTCAGGTAGGCAATATCGAAAATATACAAAGCACATTAACCACATATAGAGATTGCATAGCTGATTTGGAATCAAAGGTTCTGAAAATGGATATTGAAGCGGCATTTGATCCTAATGATATTTTAGAATTCTCTTTCCGCATCAAAGATTTGAAGAAAAACCCTGCCACTTCTACGCAAGAGGACGATGCCAAGTGGCAGATGGCGGAAGCGGCATAAATTGATCAATGATCAAGTGTTGACTTATGGTTATCAGACGGTAAATTAGGAAATGCGAAAAAGGGCGGGGCCGTTAGCGCGACCCCGCCCTCTTGTGAGGGGCAGACCTAGCAGCAAGTCTGACCCAAACTTGGTAGAGGACAAGACCTCAACCGAAGCATGATGGTCTTAGAATCGAACTTTCGCAGATTCAACCCGCTGCTGAAAGTTAATACCTATGGCCTCTTTGGCAAAACGACCGATTGGCACACGTGCCAGCACTGGCGAAACCTGCCCCGAAAGCGGCGTCTGGAAGGTCGAGGGCACGCCCTCCACGACCGCCCCGATCGCCAAGGGCAACCGTATGCCCCCGTACGCCGGCAAAGCCGTCGTCTGGGTGCTCATCCAGTACGCGTAAATTGCAGGGCGGGCAGCAATGCCCGCCCTCTTTTTGTGGGAGCACCCCAATGCCCTATTTTTCTTCCTCGGCAATCCGCGCGGCGGAATACAACCCGGCCAGCCTTACGCTGGCAATCACCTTCACCAGCGGCCGTACCTACGATTATTATGGTGTGCCGCAGTACGTCTACAACAGCCTGTTGGCAGCCGGATCCAAGGGCGAATATTTTAACGACAACATCCGCGATCAATACGGCTACCGATAATCAACAGTCGGAATTCGAAGGCAGCGCGCATGGATGCCGGATCAAGTCCGGCATGACGAACGGGTGGATGGCTCGGATGACGATCCGAAGAGAAGCATCCGGTTCGCCCCCCTCTTCGTCACCCCGGACTTGATCCGGGGTCCATCGCCGCTCTAGCCTCCACGGCATGCACGCCGACTTCCAGCCCTGCGCCTATATCATGGCCAGCGCGCGCCACGGCACGCTCTACACCGGCGTCACCTCGCACCTGATCCAGCGCATCTGCCAGCATCGGGGCGGCAGTTTCGACGGCTTCACCAAACGCTATGGCGTCAAAACGCTCGTCTGGTTCGAACTCGCCGGGACGATGCACGCCGCGATCACGCGCGAGAAGCAGATCAAGAACTGGCAGCGGAAGTGGAAGATCGAGTTGATCGAACCCGCTTTCCGCGATCATCATGCGCAGACCGAAAGCTGCGCCGAACCCGGCCACGGCCGTAAGACTGTTCAGCAGGCCGGCAGGCCAGCCACTCCCGAATGCGCGCGCCTATTCGCCGTCCTGCGTCAGCTCGCTGAAATAATTGTCCATCCGCTGGCGCCCGTCGTCCGAAAGCGCGATGTGGATTCGGCGCCCGTCGTCCGGATCTTCGGCGCGGTCGAAAAAGCCCTCATCGGCCATCGTCTTGATCCATCGCAGCGCAGTCGTCGCGGGGACCGCCGCGGCGATGCACAGGCTCGAAACCGAGACCGTCTTTCGCTCGTAATGCGACGCGTAAAGATCCAGCAGCATATCCCAAGCGGGATCGGCAAAAAGATCGGCGGGAAAATGACTTTCCCGCCGCCGCCGTCTCCAGATCATTTCACGAATGCCGCGCGCCTTTCCGTCGGGAAAGGAAATCGGCACCGGCTTGCCGCGCCACCCGCCGCCAACATGTCGATAGGTCGATTCCGGCGTCGATATGACCGGTCCGTTTTTGAACAGCGACTGGATCTGCTGTTCAATGAGACTTAACCGATACGGCAGATCATACCCGCTGCCCGGATCTATTCCTTCCCGTCCCATTCGCGTCCCCCTGCTCCCAAGACACGGGAATCATGCCTCAAATCGCATCCGTGTTCGCGTAAATTTAACTCCAAAATGAATCTTAAAACTGCCAGATTGGCAACGATTCAAGAAAAATCCTGATTATTCAGTCACAAAGATAGGCAGAGACGCATGTCAAAATCGAGTCAAAGAGGACAAGATTATTTTAAGACTTAACGAGAACTATAGTGACGGCTTACCAAACCCCCAAATTGCGGAGACTCCGCATGGATGCCGGCTCAAGTCGAATAAGTCACTTGCCTCGTCCGGATGACGACGCGCGACAGATCTTCGCGCCTTCGCGTGAAACCCAATCTCCACACCGCCCCGCACTCCCTCCCAAATCCTATTTCGCGCACCCCACCCCAAAAACCGCTGTCCTACATTATTCGCCTATGCTCCAAACTCGCAGATGAGCCACATCGCCCCCATCCCCTCGCCCGACGCGGCCCCCGCCACCGTCCCCGAATCCACCCCCGCGCTCGACGCGCACGGCCACGACCCCGCCGCATACGACTGGGTGCCGGTGCTGAAAAAGCGCCGCAAGGACGGCTGGTCGCCCGACAAGCAGCGCGCCTTTATCGAGGCGCTGGCCGACAGCGGCTCGGTCGCCACCGCCGCGCACTGCGTCGGCATGTCCGAATCCTCCGCCTATCGCCTGCGCCGCACGCCGGGGGCGGAGGCGTTCGACCGCGCCTGGTCGGCCGCGATCGATGCGGCGTCGAAGAAATTGCTCGACGCCGCCTTCGAACGCGCGCTGGTCGGCACCGACGAGCCGGTGTTCGACCGCGACGGCCGCCGCGTCGGCCGCCGCTTTCGCCAGAGCGACCGGTTGTTGATGTTCCTGCTGCGCGCCTATGGCCCCGACAGTTTCCGGGGCGCCGCCGCCCGCCGCACCGGCCCCGCCCCCGCCGCCACCCCGGTGGCCGAGGCGCTGGTCCATCTGCACCCCGAACCGCCGGCCGCGCCCGCCGCGCTGATGGCTCCGGGCGAGCTCGCGGTGGCGCTGCAGGTTGCCGATATCTGCGACGGGGCGCTGCCGCACTGGCATCGCGACGACCCGGTCGAAGCGGTCCCGGCACGCCCCGGCGATGCCGATGCGCGATAATCATGAGGCTGAACTTCACTGAACTTTGACCGCCAGAACGGCCTGGCGGCCCTCAAGGCATCGCAACCGGCCTTGTGCCGCATCGCCGGCGGAACCCGCCTTCGCGGGGCGACGATCGTCAGTAAATATGCACCGCCTTGGTGACCAGATAGCCGTCGAGCCCCTCGGGTCCGCTCTCGCTGCCGAAGCCCGATTCCTTGATCCCGCCGAAGGGCATGTCGTTCGCCGAGATCACGAAGCTGTTGATCCCGACCATCCCGCTTTCGATGCCGTCGGCGATGCGGTTGATGCGGCGGCCATTCTCGGTGAAGGCAAAGGCGGCGAGGCCGTAGGGCAGCCGGTTCGCCTGTTCGAGTGCCTCATCCTCGGTTGCGAACGGGCGGATCAGTGCCATCGGGCCGAAGGGTTCGTTATTCATCGCATCGGCGTCGAGCGGCACGTCGGCGAGCGCGGTCGGCTGAAAGAAATAGCCCTCGCCGGTCGGTGCGCCGCCGGCGATCACGCGCGCGCCCTTCGCGGTCGCATCGGCGATCATCGCCTCGAGCGCGGGTGCGCGGCGCGCGTTGGCGAGCGGACCCATCTGCGTCCCGGCGTCGAGCCCGCTGCCGATCTTCACCTTCTTCGTCCGCTCGGCAAAACCCGCGACGAAGGCGTCGTAAATGCCTTGTTGGACATAGAAGCGCGTCGGCGAGACGCAGACCTGCCCGGCGTTGCGGAACTTCTGCGTCACGACGCGGTCGAGCGTGCTCTCGGGGTCGCAATCGTCGAAGATCAGCACCGGCGCATGACCGCCAAGCTCCATCGTGATCCGCTTCACCCCGTCGGCAGCGAGCTTCATCAGATGCTTGCCGACCGCGGTCGAGCCGGTGAAGCTGACCTTGCGGATCACCTCGCTGCCGAGCAGGTGGCGGCTGATCATGTCGGGGTTGCCATAGACGAGCTGGACGACGTCGCCGGCAATGCCCGCATCGGCAAGGCAGCGCATGATCGCGCTGGTGCAGCCCGGGGTTTCCTCGGGCGCCTTCGCGATCACGACGCAGCCCGCGGCGAGCGCGGGGGCGATCTTCTTGACCATCAGATTGACCGGGAAGTTCCACGGGCTGAACGCCGCGACCGGGCCGACGGGCTGGCGCAGCACCATCGCGCGCTGCCCCGCGGGACGCGGCGCGACGCGGCCCCCGATCCGCTTCCCTTCCTCGGCGAAATATTCGAGCAGCGACGCGGCCGACAGCACCTCGCCGCGCGCCTCCGCGATCGGCTTGCCCTGTTCGAGCGTCAGCAGGGTTGCGATATGGTCGACCCGCTCGCGGATGATGCCCGCCGCCTTGCGCATCAGCGCGGCGCGCTCGTCGGGGGTCTTCGCGCGCCAGACCGGCCAGCCGCGCGCAGCGGCCGCGAGCGCCTCGTCGAGGTCGGCAGCGGTCGCGACGGGCAACTCGGCGATCGTGCCCGCGGTCGCGGGGTTGAACACCGGCCGTCCCTCGCGCCCCTCGCCGCTCCGCCACGCGCCGTTGATGAAGAGCTGGAGGTCGGCGTCGTAGGTCGCGGTCATGGGGGATTTCCTCTCTGATCCGTTCGCATCGAGCGAAGTCGAGAGGCCCCTCGAACTTGCTCCACGCCGATGGGTGTCTCGACTTCGCTCGACACGAACGGGATTGGGGTTGGGTCAGATGCCGCCGATATAGGCCGTCTCAGCGATAGTTAAAGCTGATGCTGATCCGTTCGCCTTTGCCCGAATGCGGCATCACTTCGTGGCGCAGCCAGCTCTCCCACAGGAAGACGCGGCCGGCGGCGGGTTCGGCATAGATGAAGGGCAGCAAATGCTCGGGCGCATCGCCGGTGCGCCCCGGCGCCGCCATCAGCATCGCGAGGCGCGGGTCTTCGAGTTTGAGCGCGCCGGAGCCGGGCGGGACGGCGACGTAGAAGGTGCCCGAGACGATGCTGTGCGGGTGGATATGGCCGCTATGCGTGCCGCCGGGTTTCAGGACGTTGACCCACATCGAGTCGAGCTTGAGCGGCTTGGCGAGGTCGAAGTGGCACGCCCTGGCGAAGGCCTTGACCTCCTTGTCGAGCAGGCGCTTGAGATCGTGAAAAGCGGGATCGCGCTCGGGCAGGTCGCCGAGGCTCGCGTAGCTGGTGTAGCCTTTGTAGCCATGCTCGCGGCTCCAGCGGCGGCCGGCGCCGTCCTCCTCGGCGAACAGGCGGCTGCTTTCCTCCAGCTCATCGAGCAGGTCGGGCGAGCCGATGTCGGCTTCGTAGAAATTGGTGGCGAAGAGCGTACGAACGGGCATGATGGGCGGGAAAGCACAGTGAAGCTGCGAGAGCAAGGAGAGACGCTACCCCTTCCCTTCGTCATGCCGGACTTGATCCGGCATCCATTCCTCCCGGCGAGGCCTGAATAGACCCCCGGATCAAGTCCGGGGTGACGATGGAAGGAACGGCAGCGAAAGTCCCTGAACTCCGACAACAGGCAAAGAGGGACATCAGGATGGCCGAGTTTGAATTGATCGCCGACGGATTGCGCTTTCCCGAGGCGCCGGTGGTGATGGACGACGGCAGCGTCATCGTCGTCGAGATCGAGGCGAAGCGCATCACGCGCTGCTGGCCCGGCGGGAAGAAGGAGGTCATCGCGACCCCCGGCGGCGGCCCCAACGGCCTGGCGATCGGCCCCGATGGCAAGCTCTATTGCTGCAACAATGGCGGCTTCAACTATGTCGAGGCGAACGGCTATCTCGCTCCGCACGGCATCGCCGACGATTATTCGGGCGGGCGGATCGAGCGGATCGACATCGACACCGGCGAAGTCGAGATACTGTACAAATCGGGCGATCATGGCGTGACGTTGCGCGGGCCCAACGACCTGATGTTCGATGCGCATGGCGGCTTCTGGTTCACCGATCATGGCAAGGTCGATTATGCCGCGCGCTGCCACGACATCGTCGGGATATTCTATGCGAAAGCCGACGGCAGCTTTATCGAGGAAGTGATCTTCCCGAGCTATAACCCCAACGGCGTCGGCCTCTCGCCCGATGGCGGCAAACTCTATGTCGCCGAAACCTACACCTGCCGGCTGACCCAGTTCAACATCGTCGCGCCAGGCAAGGTCGATGACAGTGCGGGTCCGGGTGGTCCCGGCATCCCGCTCTATCGTCCCGCGGGCTATAAATTCTTCGACAGCCTCGCGATGGAGGCGAACGGCAATATCTGCGTCGCGACGATCGGCGAGTGCGGGATCAGCGTCGTTTCGCCGGCAGGCGAGCTGGTCGAATTCGTCGCGACGGACGATATCTTCACAACCAATATCGCTTTCGGGGGATCCGACAGGCAGGATGCTTATCTGACCCTGTCGGGCACCGGGCGGCTGGTAAAGACGCGCTGGGCACGGCCGGGGCTGCAATTGCAATATTGACGAACAGCCAAGCCCAAAAGGAAATCGGCAATGATGCGAAACTGGATAGCGTTTGTGTGCGCTGTCGCGTTCTTGACCCTTGCGGGTGCCTGGACCGGGCGCACCCAGGAACAGCGGCAAAATCCGATCACCAAGCCCGGCATCTGGCAGGCGCCATCGGGATCGAAACAAATACCGATCTGGCCGAACGAGGCGCCCGATATGGCAGGCGTATCCCGGCCAGCCGAAAATGTTGTGACCAAGCAAACTCCTGACGCGATCGGCGGCGATATTTCCCAATCCATCTATGACGTAGCGGTGCCTACCATGACGGTCTTCCCGCCCCGGGGGAGGAATAGCCGTGCCGCCATAATCGTCTTCCCCGGCGGCGGGTTCAGAGGCATCGCGGTAACGCTCGAAGGCACCGAAATATGCAATTGGATCACGTCGAAGGGAATGACGTGCATATTATCCAAATATCGGGTGCCGGGCAGCAATCATTGGTGGGATCCCGATTGCCGCTGCCACGTCACGCCAAAGGTTCCCCGTGCGCTTCAGGATGCGCAAAGAACGATCAAACTCGTCCGGGCGCGGGCGGAGGAACTCGACCTCGATGCCGGCAAGATCGGGGTGATGGGATTTTCGGCGGGCGGCTATCTGGTCGCGCAAACGAGCAATATATTCCACCCGAGCTACACACCCGTCGACGCCGTAGACAACATCAGCAGCCGGCCCGACTTCGCCCTTGCCTTTTTTCCGGGCCACCTCTGCCGCGAAGGCGCGAAGCTCGATCCCGGCATCAATGTCACAAAGGAAACACCGCCGACATTCCTGCTACAGGCATGGGACGATCCGGTTGACGAAATTTGTAACAGCACGCTCTATGCGCGTGCGCTCGACGAAGCTGGAGTGCCCGCAGAGGTACATTTGTTCGCCAAGGGTGGGCACGCTTTCGGACTGCGACGCAAGCGCTCTCCCGACACCATATGGCCATCGCTCGTCGAGAATTGGCTGAAAGATATTGGCATATTCTAGGCTTGCGAAGCGCGCCGACCTTTGCGCGCGACAATTCGCTTTTCTTCATTTCTTCATTTATTTTGGGAGGCCGTCTGACGATGCACGAGGAAACCCATGCCGTCACGCGGATCGGCTGGCTGCGCGCCGCGATTCTTGGCGCCAATGACGGGATCGTGTCGACCGCGAGCCTGATCGCGGGGGTCGCGGCGGCGGGCGCGGCGCAATCGTCGATCCTTGTCACCGGCACCGCGGGGCTGGTCGCGGGCGCGATGTCGATGGCGGCGGGCGAATATGTGTCGGTGAGTTCGCAGGGCGACGCCGAAAAATCCGATGTCGAGCTGGAGAAACGGCATCTCGCGGCCGACCCCGAGTTCGAGCTTGAGGAGCTGACACAGATTTATCAGGAGCGCGGGCTCGACCGCGCGCTCGCCGAGCGGGTCGCGGTGCAGCTGACCGCGCATGATGCGCTCGACACGCATCTGCGCGACGAGTTGGGGATGACCGACGCGATGACGGCGCGGCCGGTTCAGGCGGCGGCGGCTTCGGCGGCGAGTTTTGCGATCGGTGCGGCGCTGCCGCTTGCGACGGTGCTGGTCGATCGGGGGGATTCGCTGCCGTGGACGGTGTCGGCGGCGTCGTTGGTATTTCTCGCGATCCTGGGCGCGCTCGGCGCGTGGGCGGGCAATGCGCCGATGCTGCGCCCGGTTTTGCGGGTCACTTTCTGGGGGGCGATGGCGATGGCGGTGACGATTGCGATCGGATCGTTGCTCGGGACGACGGTGGGGTGAGAAACATCGTGTGCCCCTGCGAAGGCAGGGGTCCATCTCCGGTCGGCGCAATCTTGAACCGGCAGGAGATGGATCCCCGCCTTCGCGGGGACACGACAGCTTTTTAGATTAGCGCCGCGCCAGCCATTCGCGGAGCGCGACGGCGTTGTTTCGTTCCTCGTTCTTCGCGGCATAGAGCAGGGTCACCGGGCCTGCCTTCATCGCGGCATCGAGCGTGAACAGTGCCGCCTTCACCTCCTCGCCGCCCGCGTCGAGTTCGGCGAAATAGTCGAGCCGGAATGCGTCCCATGCTTCGTCCGAACCGGCGGTTTCGCCGTGGAAACGCTTGCGCAGCCCATCGCTCGGCGACAGCGGTTTCAGCCACGCGGCGAGCGCCGCTTTCTCTTTCGACACGCCGCGCGGCCACAGGCGGTCGACGAGGAAGCGCGTGCCGTCGCCGGGACCGGCCGGTTCGTGGATGCGTTTGACCGCGATTGTCAGGGGCGGTGCCATCTGTATGACTATCGGCCATCCCGCAATCGCGGGCAAGACAATCGGAGGGGTCCGGACATGAGCGCAAAGAGCTGGGCGATCGACATCGATCGCGACGATATCACGCAAGCCCAATTGGTCGAGGACGCCGATGCGCCGCTCGCGGCCGGACAGGTGCGCGTGCATCTGGACAGCTATGCGATGACCGCGAACAACATCACTTACGCCGTGTTCGGCAAGCCTTCGGGGCTGTTCGGCAACGACCAGGGCTATTGGGATTTCTTCGCCGAGCGCGGCGAACCCGGCCGCCTGCCCGTCTGGGGTTTTGCGACGGTGACCGAAAGCGCCGCCGAGGGCGTGGCGGTCGGCGACCGCTTCTATGGCTATTATCCGATGGCGAGCGATGCGGTGCTCAACGTCGGCAAGGCGGGACCGGGCGGCTTCACCGATGTGACGCCGCGGCGCACCACCCTGCCCCCCATCTATAACAATTATCAGCGGATCGAGGCGCTGGATGGCTATCGCGCCGCCGACCATGATTATTGGCCGGTGTTCCGTCCGCTGTTCCTCACCGGCTGGCTGATCGCCGACCAGTTCGAGGATGAGGGCGATTATGGCGTCCAGCAGATTTTGATCGCCAGCGCGTCGAGCAAGACCGCGATCGGCCTCGGCTTCGCGCTCAAACAGCGCGCCGACCGCCCCGAGACGATCGGGCTGACGAGCGCCGCCAATGTCGATGCGCTCGCGGCGCAAGGCATTTACGACCGCATCATCAGTTACGATCAGATCATGACGCTCAACACAGCAACGCCCGCCGCGCTGGTCGATATGGCAGGCAATGGCGCGGTGACGCGCACCGTGCACAGCCATTTCGGCAACCAGCTCCAAGCCTCAATCGTCGTCGGCAAGTCGCATTGGGACGCGCAGGCCGATGGCGAGGGGCTGCCCGGCCCCGAGCGACAGGGCTTTTTCGCGCCGGGCCGCAGCCAGAAGCGCATCGCCGACTGGGGCGGCGCGGCGTTCGGGCAGAAGATCGCCGAGGCGTGGCTCGCCTTCATGGACGTTGCACCGCGGCTGACATCGGTCGATAAGCGCAGCGGCGGCGATGCGGCGCTCGCCGCCTATCGGGAGATGCTCTCGGGACAGGCCGACCCCAAAAAGGGGATTGTCGTTGTTCCATGAGGATCGCGTGGGGGCAGTCCCTTTCCCCGCCGCACGAAAGGACCCGCCATGCTTCGTACCCTGATGTTTGCCACCTCGCTTGCGCTCCTGCTTCCGGCCGGAGCGGCGCTTGCCGAACCGCCGAAAGCCGCACCCGCACGCAAGGCCGACCTCGCCGATCGCGTCGCGGGCACGTACAAGGGCGCGGTGGCGTCCGATGCGCGCGGTTCGTCGCGGGACAATGTCACGATCATCGTGACCCGCACCGGGCCGAACAAGGTCGAGATCAAATCGGACTATCCGCGCATCCTGACCGTCACCATCGCGCTGGAAAAGGCGATGGACGCGATTCTCGCCGCGAGCGGGCCGTCGGTCTTCCTGCTCGATACGGTGCGCTCGCCCGACCGGCTTGACCTCACCATCGACGACGCGAGCTGGTCGGGCACGCGCGTCGCCACCCCCGCCAAGAAATAGGGTTGCTCACTCCCGCATGACTTACACGACGGTAATTTTCGACTTCGGCGGCGTCATCACGGCGTCGCCGTTCGAAGCCTTCAATCGGCTAGAGGAAGAACGCGGGCTGCCGCGCGATTTCGTGCGCCGCGTCAACAGCGCCGATCCCGATGGCAATGCCTGGGCGAAGTTCGAGCGTGCCGAGATCGATGCGGCGGCGTTCGACACGCTGTTCGCCGACGAGGCGCGCGCGCTGGGGCATGAGCTGGAAGGCGAGGCCGTGCTCGCGGTCATCGCGGGCGCGGTGCGTCCGGCGATGGTCGCGGCGCTCGACACGCTGAAGGATCGCGGTTTCACCATTGCGTGCATCACGAACAATGTGCCGGGCGGCAAGATGGGCGTTCTCGGCGCGGGAATGACGCGCAGCGAAGAGGCCGCGATCGAGGTCGCCGACATCATGGCGCGCTTTGCGCATGTTATCGAATCGAGCAAGGCGGGGGTGCGCAAGCCCGATCCGCGGATTTATCTGATGATGTGCGAGGCGCTTGGCGTCGAGCCTGGGGAGTGCATCTATCTCGACGACCTTGGTATCAACTGCAAACCGGCCGCCCAGCTCGGCATGCACGCGATCAAGGTGACGAGCGGCGAACAGGCGCTCGCCGACCTGTCGGCGGTGCTGGGGATGGAGCTGCCCTGAGGAACGGTCTAGCGATCGGACCGTGAATGACGGCATCGGAGTGGGGAGCGGACTTCAGATCCTCCCTGTCGCGAAGCGCGATGGGGAGGTGGCAGCGCGCAGCGCTGACGGAGGGGTAATGGCGCGACGTCGCCACCCCTCCACCACCGCCTGCGGCACAGGGAGGATCTTATGCCTGCAACCGGTCGAAACCCGCCGTTCGGCTCAAACCGCCACTTCCGCTAGATTGAGCTTCGCCGCGCGTTCGAAGATTTGCGTCAGCACGGGTTCGGTGTCGGCGACGCGCATCGCGACCTGAAACTCGACCGGGGCCAGCGCCGGCATGCCGGCGATCCGGGCGAGCGACCCGCTCGCCACTTCGCTGCGCACCATCGGCTGCGGGAAGATGCCGATGCCCCCGCCCGCCTTCGCGATATCGATCATCGTGCGCGCATTGTTGCAGAGGTTGAGCGATTTCTGCGCGATGCGCGACGCCGCGATCGCCTCGCGCATCCGGCCGTGGATCGGCGAATGGCTGGCGAGCGACCAGACGGGAAGCGCCGCCTCGCCGCCGGCAAAGGCCGACGCGACCGCGGGGCTGGCGAGCCACACGAGTTCGACCGCGCCGATCGGGCTGGTTTTGAGCGCCGGATGCGCGATCGGCCCTGCGGCGAAAGCGATGTCGGTGCGGCCGGTCAGAAGCTGCTGGATCAAATTCGCGGTGAGGTCGATTTCGATTTCGAGGCCGACATTGGGCATATCGGCCTTGAGCGCCGCGACGAAGGCGGGGAGGCAGCTCGCCGCCGCGATCTCGCCCGCGCCGATGCGTACGACCCCGCTCGCCTCGCCATATCCGCCGCTGCCGAGCAGCGCGACCTGCATGTCGCGAAGCAGCGGGTCGCAGTCGCGCACCAGCTTGCGCCCCGCCGCGGTGAGCGACATCGCGCGGCCTTCGCGGCGGAACAGCGCGGTGCCGAGGCGCTGTTCGAGTTCGCGCATCCGCGCCGACACCGTCGGCTGGGTCGTATTGAGCCGCTCGGCGGCGGCCGAAAAGGTGCCGAGCCGGTCGATCCAGAGCAGGGTTTCGAGATGATAGAGCGAGACGCGATTGATAGACATCGTCTATGTATAACCCAAAAATCGAACAATTAGAATTGATGGATCAAATACGCCAAGGTCGCGCGCGACACCATATAGGAGAGCCGTCCCATGGCGAAGAAGCAATATCCCGACGCCGCCGCCGCCCTCGAAGGCCTGCTGTTCGACGGCATGCAGATTTGCGCGGGCGGCTTCGGCCTTTGCGGCATTCCCGAACGGCTGATCGACGCGATCCGCGACGCGGGCACGAAGAACCTCACCATTGCGAGCAACAATGCGGGGATCGACGGCGAAGGGCTCGGCAAGCTGCTTCGCACCAAGCAGGTCAAGAAGATGATCTCGTCCTACGTTGGTGAGAACAAGGAGTTCGAGCGGCAATATCTGGCGGGCGAGCTCGAGGTCGAATTCTGCCCGCAGGGCACGCTCGCCGAACGCTGCCGCGCCGGTGGTGCGGGCATTCCGGGCTTCTACACCAAGACCGGCGTCGGCACGCTCGTCGCCGAGGGCAAGGAAGTGAAGAATTTCGACGGGCAGGATTATATCCTCGAACGCGGCATCTTCGCCGACCT
>NZ_DATFFD010000313.1:0-2326 GCF_035250425.1 Sphingopyxis sp. | reverse complement strand
TATGGCCGCCGCATGGGGGTTGCGCAAACCTATTTGCCGGGGGCGTGCCGCGATCGCCATGCGCGCATCCTGCCCGATACCAAGGTCCAGCAGATCATGTGGCAGACCGCGGCCGACGGCCGGCGCGAGGCCGAGGCGGTGAAGCTCGTCCTGCCGGGCGGCGCGAACCGCCTCGTCCGCGCGCGCGTCGGTGTCGTCGTCGCGGCGGGGACGATCGCCTCGTCGAAGCTGCTCCATCGCAGCGACATCGACCGCACCGGCTATCAGGTCTCGCTCAACGTCGCCTCGCCCGTCGTCGCGCTGATGCCGGCGGGGGCGGGGGGCGACGCGTGGGACGAAGACCAGATGTCGAGCTATGTCGACTGCGGCGATTTCCTGCTCGAAAGCCATTTCCAGCCGCCGATGTCGATGGCGTCGCTGATGCCCGGCTGGTTCGGCGACCATGCGGCGCGCATGAAGAATTTCGGCCGCGTCCACTCGGCGGGCATCCTGTTCCCCGCCGACCGGCGCGGGCGGGTGAAGGACGGCAAACTGGAGTTCCGGCTGGACGTGGACGACGATCTGCCGGTGCTGCGCGACGCGAT
The DNA here is from genome assembly GCF_035250425.1 of Sphingopyxis sp. Taxonomy (GTDB): domain Bacteria; phylum Pseudomonadota; class Alphaproteobacteria; order Sphingomonadales; family Sphingomonadaceae; genus Sphingopyxis. Next base: position 1,742 of record NZ_DATFFD010000313.1, on the reverse strand, counting down.
GGCGACGCTGACCAAGGTCCATTTCGCCGCGGGCGCGCTCGAATGCTATCCCGCGCTGGCCAAAGGTCAAAAGATCACCCCCGGCATGGATGTCGATGCGTTTTTCCGCGATGCGATCCGCGAACAGGACGATGTCACGCTGTCGAGCAGCCACCCGCACGGCGGCAATGCGATCAACGAGGACCCGGCGTACGGCGTCGTCGACTTGGATTGCCGCGTCCACGAAACGACCAATGTGTTCGTCACCGACGCGAGCACCTTCCCGAGCTGTATCCGCGTCAACGCGCAATGGACGACGATGGCGATGGCGCAATATGCGACGGGAAGGGGCGATCCGTTCGGGTAGATGTGCGAGGCTGGCTCTTTTTGTTTCGCGCGAAGACGCGAAGACGCGAAGATGTCACGCTTGCCGCGAAGCGGGCCTTCTCCATTCACAGCGCGCGATGCCGCGGCGTCGACAGGAAAAAGGGACCTATCGGCCCGAGCCTTCCTCTTCGCGTCTTCGCGTCTTCGCGCGAACCATATTCCCGCTGACGGCGCGGCCAATACCGACTAAGGGGGCGCCGCCATGACCTTCACCGTTGCCGCCCTCTACCGCTTCGCGCCGTTCGACGATCCCGCCGCATTGCGCCAGCCGCTGATCGACCTCTGCGCGGCGGAGGGCGTAAAGGGCACGCTGCTGCTCGCGCGCGAGGGGATCAACGGCACCATCGCCGGAACCGAAGCCGGGATCGCCGCGGTGCTCGATCATATCCGCGCGCTCCCCGACTGCGCCGAACTCGACGTCAAATATTCGGCCGCCGCCGCCATGCCGTTCCAGCGCATGAAGGTGCGGCTGAAAAAGGAGATCGTGACGATGAAGGTGCCGGGGCTCGACCCCGCGCGCGGCGCGGCGCCCTATGTCGACCCCGCCGACTGGAACGCGCTCGTCGACGACCCGGACACGGTGCTGATCGACACGCGCAACGGCTTCGAGGTCGGCTACGGCAGCTTCGCGGGCGCGGTCGATCCCGAAACGAAAAGCTTCGGCGAATTTCCCGACTGGTGGCGCGCCAACGCCGACCGTTTCGCGGGCAAGCGCGTCGCGATGTTCTGCACCGGCGGCATCCGCTGCGAAAAATCGACCGCCTTCCTCCGCCACGAAGGCGTCGAGGATGTCGTCCATCTGAAAGGCGGCATCCTCGCCTATCTGGAGCAAGTGCCCGAGACCGACAGCCGCTGGCACGGCAGCTGCTTCGTCTTCGACGAGCGCGTGAGCGTCGGGCACGGGCTGGTCGAGGTCGGCGAGAAGGAATAGGACAGGAACGACGATCCGCAGGCCGTGTGAATGACGGCTTTGGGGAGGGAAGCGGCCTTTCCCACTTCTTCGTCATCCCCGCGAAGGCGGGGATCCCGCTTAGCAACCGCGAGGAAAAAGCGGGATTCCCGCCTCTGCGGGAATGACGGAAAACGCTCGTCAGCCGTCGTCGACGAAATAGGGCCGCGCGCGCGGCAAAAAGTCTTTCCTACATTTCACCCATATGGTTCATTCTATAGGTTTCACCTAACCGAAGGATAAATCGATGGACAACATCACCGACCCCGCCGACATCCCCGCACCTGCGAGCTATCACTGGACGCCAAAGCTCCAGCGCGATTTCCTCGACCATCTCGCGGTCACCGGCTCGGTGCGCATCGCCGCGACGCGCGTCTCGATGTCGCCGAGCGCCGCCTATCAACTCCGCCGCCGGCCCGAGGGTGCG
>NZ_DATFFD010000312.1:0-25042 GCF_035250425.1 Sphingopyxis sp. | reverse complement strand
TCGACCGAGGTCCGGTAGAGCCGCGTCGGCCGGTTGTGCGCGTCGCGCCAGATCCAGAACAACCAGCGCGACGAGGGAGAGAATACGAGGCCGCCATAGCCATAGGCGTCCTTGTCGACGAGCGTACGGATCTCGCCGCTCTGGTTGTCGCGGATGCAGATGCGGTGGCGGTCGTTGCCGATGACATCCTCGGCCCACGCGAAATAGCGGTGATCGGGGCTCGGCTGGTGCCCGGTGCTGCGAAAATAGGGCTGGCCTTTTGCACGCGCCGCCTCGTCGATCAGTTGTTCGGGTTTTTCGCCCTTCCGGCTGCGCGTATAGACCACATGCGCGGCGCCGGCCGGCCGCGCTGATCCATAGTCCCAGCCGTCCTTTTCGAGCGCGGGCGCCGCCACGTCGCCGGACGCCCGCGCGAGCATCGCATCGAGCAGCTTCGCGCGCTCACCCGCGAGTGGGGCAAGGATTGCATCGGCATAGTCATTCTCGGCCTTCAGCATCGCGCCGACGGCGTCGGGCAGATTGTCACGCGTGCGCTCGCCCGTCGCCGGTATGAACTTCATCCAGCTATAGGCGTCGTCGCGCTGGCGGCCCAATTGATCGATCACATGCGAGATACGCGGCGATTGCGGCGGCGCGATTTTGGGCCAGCGCCCGGCGCCGCCCTGTTCGAACGCCCATGCCGCGCGATTTCCCAGCAGGAGCGCGGCCATCGCGGCGCTGCCCATGAACGCGCGCCGACCCTTGTTCTCGATGTTCTGCATGCGATCCTCTCTCGCCCGGCGGGGATGTCGCGTCCAGTGTATGTCGCGCCGATTGGCTTACTGCGCCGATCAGGCCGCCCAATCCATCGATCGGGCAAATTGGCCGCGAGCTCCCACGAAACGGCGCTTTCCCGCGCGAACGCGCTGGCCCGATCGGGCTGGAAACTGGCCCGACCATCGCCGCCACGCCAATTTCGCATGATAGCTTGAGCATCGGATCTTCTTACCAGGCATTATCAATAAGGGAGGCAAAAATGGGGTTTGCATCGATCAGGCGCGTCGCGGCGTGCGGCATCTCGATCCTGGCGCTGGGACAGGCATCGGGTGCGCTCGCACAGGAAACCGACGATAGCGAGATCGTCGTCACCGCCGCGAAGCGCGAACAGTCGGTGCGCGATGTCAGCGGCTCGGTGTCGGCGGTCAGCGAAGCGACGCTGCAAAAGCTCAATGCCCAGAGCCTCTCCGATTACATCACGCGCGTCCCCGGCGTGGTCTTCAACGATTATCAGCCGGGCGTGTCCGAAGTCGTGATCCGCGGCGTCGCGTCGTCGACTTATCATGAGGCGAACCAGGCGACGACGGGCTATTATCTCAACGAAGTGCCGCTGATCGAACCCGGCTTTCCGCTCGTGATCCCCGACGTCGACAGCTTCGACATCAGCCGCGTCGAGGTGCTGCGCGGGCCGCAGGGCACACTCTTCGGCTCCTCGTCGCTCGGCGGCGCGATCAACTATGTCGTGAACGAGGCCGATCCCGCGCGGTTCGATGCGGGCTTCGAAGGCGGCCTTTCGACGACCAAGCGCGCGGGCGAAGCGAGCTATGCGGTCAAGGCCATGGTCAATGTCCCGATCGCGACCGACAAGCTCGCCGTCCGTCTCGTCGCACTCCAGCGTTATGACGCGGGCTACCTCGACAACACGCTGCTCGGCAAGAAGGGCAGCAACGACCTTCGTGTCAGGGGCCTGCGCGGTTCGATCGTCTTCACCCCCACCGAGACGACGCGCGTCTCGGCGCTCAGCATGTACCAGGAATATGATCTCGACGATCAGACCTATGTGATCTTCGGTCCGCCGAAGACCTTCGAGCGCGCGACAAACGTTGCCGAATATCAGGACACAAGCTTCATGATGCACAGCCTGCGGATCGAGCAGGATCTGGGCTTCGCGACCCTCACGGCGGTCGGCAGCTATACCGAGAAGAAGGCCGATCTGGCGTTCGACAATTCGATCTTCAACGGCAACGACCCGCGCACCGACACCCCCGAACTCGCCAGCAGCAACGGCAAGTCGAAGACCGAATATGGCGAATTGCGGCTCGCCTCGCCCGATAGCGGGCGATTCCGCTGGCTGCTCGGCGCCAATTACACCCGGCTGCGGTCGAACAACACCGACGGCACCTATATCGAGGGCATCGCCGACTATATCGACGCGAACCCCGGCGAGTTCGACGGCCAGCCGGGCAGCGAACTCGCGCCGGGCGATCTGGCGACGCGGACGATCAGCAGCAACCGCGTCACCGAAAAGGCGATCTTTGGCGAAGCGTCGTTCGACATCGTCGATACGCTGACGCTCACGGTCGGCGGCCGCCTGTTCGAATATCGCTCGCGCCCGCGCCTGCAATTTCTGCCCAACGCCAATCTGGTCGATCCGTTCGATTTCGCGCCGGCGGCGGACAAGGATTCGGATTTCATTCCGAAGGCCTCGCTGACGTACAAGCCGTCGGACGATTTCATGGTCTATGCGCTCTATTCGGAGGGCTTCCGTATCGGCGGGGTGAACGTCTATTCGGCCGCGGTTCCCGGCCTGCCGCTGACCTTTGAAAGCGACACGACGAAGAATTACGAACTGGGGACGCGCTTCGACCTGATCGACAAGACGCTGAGCGTCGATGTCACCGCCTATCATATCGACTGGGGCAATGTGCAGGCACGGCTGTTCACGCCGGTCGATTTCGACGCCTATACGGTGAACGGGGGCGGTGCGGACATCGACGGGGTCGAAATCAGCCTGAACCTGCGCCCGACGCGCAATCTCAGCTTCACGTCGAACATCGCCTATAATGATGCGCGGCTGTCGACGCTGCTCCCTGACAGCTTCGCGCCGGGCGGCGGCTATGCGAAGGGAACGCGCCTGCCGGGCGCGTCCGAATGGACGCTGTCGAACTCGCTCGATCTGAGCTTCCCCGACATGTCGCTGAAACCGCGCTTCGGGATCGCGCACCGCTATCTGTCGAGCGCACCCGTCGATTTCGCCGGGACGCTCGACAAGGGCGACTTCCACCTGATCGATCTCAACGCGTCGGCGACGGTGAGCGACCGGATCGAGCTCAGTCTCTTCGCGAAGAATCTGTTCAACCAATATGGCATTTTGAACGCACCCTTCGCCTTTGCGGGTTCGGTCGCGCGGCCACGCACGCTGGGCGCGAGCGTTCGTTTCAGCCTGAACTGAGATCAAGAAAGGAGTTGCCCCGCCGGGAGGTGGAGCGGCCATTTTTCCTTCGTCACCCTGAACTTGTTTCAGGGTCCATGGCCCGTCTTTTCCTTCGACGCAGCGTTGGATTGAAGCTCAGGCCGTGGATGCTGAAACAAGTTCAGCATGACGAGGTGAGGAGGCAGCTAACACCCCTAAGCTGACATCACTTCTCGAAGCCCGAGAGAAACGCGGCGACATTCTTGCCGAGGTCGCCGACGGCATAGCCGCCCTCCATCACGACCAGCGTCGGCGCGCCGAGCGCGGCGATGCGCCCGGCCAGCGCGACATAATCTTCGCGCTCGAGCGCGAAGCTCGAAATCGGGTCGCTGCTATGCGTGTCGGCGCCGAACGAGACGATGAGCAACTTCGCGCTCCAATCCGAAATCGCCGCCAGCGCGGTGTCGAGCGCGGGGGCATAGCTTTGCCCGTCGGTGCCGCGGGGCAGGGGGAGATTGAGCGTGCTGCCTTCGCCCGCACCTTCGCCGGTTTCGTCGGCGTGCCCCCAATAGAAGGGGTAATCGGTGCGCGGGTCGGCGTGAATCGAGGCGAAGAAGATATCGGGATCTTCGTAAAAGATGTCCTGCGTGCCGTTGCCGTGATGATAATCAATGTCGAGTATCGCGACCGGCCCGAGCCCGCGATTATGCGCCTCGCGCGCCGCGATCGCGGCGTTGTTGAGGTAGCAATAGCCGCCCATATAGTCGCGCCCGGCGTGATGGCCGGGCGGGCGGCACAGCGCGAAGGCATGCGCGTCGCCGCTCGTCGCCAGATGATCGAGCGCGGTCAGCGCGCCCTGCGCCGACCAATAGGCCGATTCCCAGGTGCCCGCCGCGATGGGCGTCCCGGCGTCATAGCTGTACGCGCCGAGATCGGCGTCGATGCGTCCGAAGCTCAGCGGCCGGCGGCGCCGGACCGGGAAGGTATAGCCGATCGCGTCGCCGCTGCGCCCCGCGGCGAGCCAGTCGCGGTGCGCGCGTTCGAGGAAGGCGAGATAGTCGGCGTCATGCACCGCGAGCAGCGGCGCCATGCCGAAATCGCGCACCGGCTGCCAGTCGGTAAAGGCTTCGACGATCGAACGCGGGCGTTCGATATTTTCGGCATAGGGCACCCAGTCGCCATTGTGCAGTTCGCGCAAGGGCGCGTGGGCGGTCTGGCGATCGTCGAAGAAAAGCTTCACCTCTGTCCTTCCATCCAGTTCGCGAGCGTCCGGTCGCTGTGACCCGCGACGATCTCGGCAAAGCCCTCGGCGCTCTCGTCCTGCCCGAGCTTGAAGCTGTGTTCGGCGGACCGGACGTGGGCGCGAAAGGCGATGATCTGGTCGAGCATTGCATCATAGCGCGGGCCGAGGTTCGCTGTCGACCAGCCGCCGCCCTCCATCTTCGCGACGAGCTGCTCGATCGCGTCCTGCGTCTCATCGCCGACGAATTCGACTTCGACGGTGAAGCGCAATACCGCATAATTCCACGTCGGCGCCCAGTCGAGCTTCGACAATAGAGTCGTCGGAACATAGCCCGATGGCCCGTTGAACAGGATCAGGCCGTGCGGGTTGGCGCGGAAATCGCCCACCAGCGCATTGCGCAGCGCGCAATGTCCGAACAGCGCGACCACCGCGCCCGCGTCGTCCGTCTCGGCGATCAGCGGCAGCGGGCTGGCATGGAACGCCCCCGAAATCACCCAGGCGAGCGGATAGTCGGCGATCAGTTGCCCGATGTCGGCGAGACCGCGCGGCGCGTAGAGTTTGGTCATGCCGCGACGATATCACGGATCCACGCCGCCTGCTCGTCGAGCGCGCGGCCGGCGAGGGGGGCGATCGATACCGCCTCCAGAAAGCTGTGCGTCGCGCCCCGATAGGTGACCGCGCGCGTCGGAACGCCGGCCTCTTCGAGCTTGCTGGCGAAGGCGGTGTTGCAATCGGCCAATATGTCGCACTCGGCGATGGCGAGGAAAGCGGGCGGCAGGCCGATGAGGTCGGCATTTAGCGGCGCGACCAAAGGGTCGGTAAGCTGCTCGGGGCCATCGACATAGGATGTCCAGAAGGCATCCATCTCGTCGGCCTCGAGCGAATAGTCGCCCGCGCCGAAGCGGGCATAGCTCGGCGTCCGCTCGGGCGCGAAGGCGCCGTAATTGAGCAGCATCGCGGCGGGCAGCGGACGCCCGCGCTGACGCTGCAACAGGCACGCCGCGACCGACAGGTTCGCCCCCGCGGAATCGCCGCCGATCAGCACGCGCGTCGCATCGAGGTTCAGCGCGTCCGCCTGCGCCGCGATCCAGTCGAGCGCCGCCGCGCATTCATCGAGCGCGACGGGGAACTTGTTTTCGGGCGACAGGCTGTAATCGATGCCGAGCACGGCAATCCCGGCGCGCGCGGCATATTCGCGCATCAGCCGGTCGTGCGTGTCGATGCTGAACAACGTCCAGCCGCCGCCGTGGATATAAAGCATGACCGGCAGCTTGGCGTCGGCGACCGGGCGGTGGAGCCGCAGGCGGACGCCGCCCATGTCGATTTCTTTGCTCTCGGCCATTATCGGGCCACCCTCGCGCCACGGCCCTCGGACGCGTTCGGCGACGGCACGGCGCACCGCCATGCTCGCCTCCGCCGGCGCGCCATGATCCACATAAGCGGAGTTGATCGCGTCGACAAAGCGCCGGATATCGGGGTCGGCCATGTCGTTCTGCATGACGCTTAAGCCCTTTGACATATTTCGCTTATCCTTCTCGAAACGATCCTTGATTGCCTGATAGCTTTTGCGCACGCGCATCTATCGCCCATTTGGGCCAATCACCGCAGCGGACAGGCCAGTGGGCGCATCATCGCTGGCCAGCGGCCCGCGCGGCCTATATTGTGTATTTGTCCAAGACTTGTGAGGATCGGGCCATGAAGCATAGTGCCGATGTTCTGACGAACGACCGCCCGGTCATTGCGCTGCAGGATGAATATCCTGCCGGCTTCATCGATCCGATGCACAGCCACGACCATATCCAGATTCTCTACGCCTCGTCGGGGGTCATGTCGGTCCGCACGCCCGAGACGAGCTTCGTCATCCCGCCGCAACGCGCCGTATGGCTGCCCGCGGGGACGCGGCACGAGGTGGCGTGCCGCGGCCCGGTGTCGCTCCGCACGCTCTACCTGCCGTGCCGGGGCGGCGAGACGGGGCAGGAATGCCGCGTTTTCGAAGTGTCGAACCTCGTCAAATCCTTGATCCTCGAGGTCGTCGATTTCCCCGCGCTCTACGACGTCGACGGGCGCGAGGGGCGGATCATCGCGCTATTGCTCGACGAAATCGGACGGATGCCGAACGCGCCCTACCAGGTGTCGATGCCGTCGAACCCCCGCCTGCTTCGCGTCTGCAACGCGATCATCGCCGACCCGTCGGACCCGCGCGACATCGACGATTGGGCGGCGCTCGCGGCGATGGGGCGGCGGACCTTCACGCGCAGTTTCAAACAGGAGACGGGAATGGGGCTCGCCGTCTGGCGGCAGCAGGTCCGGTTGATGGAGGCGCTTTCGATGCTCGCCGCGGGCGCGTCGATCACGCAGGTCACCTATGACGTTGGTTACGACAGCCCCAGCGGGTTCGCCGCGATGTTCCGCCGCGCCTTCGGCGTGCCGCCGAGCCAATATCTGAAACACTGACGCCGCGGCGCTAGTCGCCGCGCCCGCGCCCCTCGGTCGTCCGGGCCCATTCGGCGAGGTCGCCGTGCCGTTTGATCGTCTTGAGGCACACGACGGTCTTCAGCCGCTGAACGCCGGGCAGTTTGGAGAGATTGTGGCGGAGCAGCTCGTCGAGATGGTCGGCAGAGCGCGAGAAGATCTTGAGCAGATAGTCGCTCTCGCCAGCGGTGGTGTGGCATTCGACGACGGCGGGATGCGCGAGCACCGCCGCCTCGAAATCGATGTGCGCATCGAAGCGGATCTGGACTTCGACGAAGCTCTGCACCGCGAGGCCGATCGCGATCGGGTCGATCCGCGCCGCATAGCCTTCGATCACGCCGCTTTCCTCGAGGTTTTTCACGCGCGCCCAACAGGGTGATTTGGACAGACCGACCTGCTCGCCGAGGTCGGCGTAGGACTGCCGGCCGTCGCGTTCGAGCGCGGCGACGATTTTCCAGTCGAGCTTGTCCATGCGTTCCGTCCTGAATCGGGTTTGTGCGAGAATATGGCCGTCCTATTCTAAATCAAAGAACAAACTCCTGTAAATATGGTGATTTGCAGAACGATTAGCGATTTTCCGCAGGCTGTTGACGCGAAATCCGCACAATGTTCGCGCGGCCTCGCGCTATCACTTGCGCCGAAGGTTTGGAGAGAGACCTATGGCCGCGACACATATATTCGACGCACCGCCCGAAGGTGTCGCGGCCGATTGGACGATGCCGCAGAACTGGGCGGCCTTCACCGCCGAACAGCACGCGACGTGGCGGACCTTGTTCGATCGGCAGTCGGCGGCGCTGGATGGCTATGCCTGCCGGTCGTTCCTCGATGGCCTCGACATTCTTCGAAAGCTGAAACCCGGCGTTCCCGATTTCGCCGAGCTTAACGCGCTGCTGAAGCCGGCGTCGGGGTGGGAAGTCGTTGCGGTGCCAGGCTGGATTCCGAACCAGCCCTTTTTCGAGCATCTCGCGAACAAGCGCTTTCCCGCGGCCAATTTCCTCCGTCCGCCCGAGCAGGTCGCGTACAGCGAAGAGCCCGATATGTTTCACGACATTTTCGGCCATATCCCGATGCTCACCGATCCGGCCTTTTCGGATTTCCTTGTTGCTTATGGCGAGGCCGGGTTGCGCGCCGAAAAGCTCGGGGCGTCGGACTATCTCGGGCGATTGTGGCTCTATACCGTCGAGTTCGGCCTTGTCGTCGAGGACGGCGAACTGCGCGCCTTTGGCGGCGGCCTCATGTCGAGCTTCGCCGAAACGCTCTCCGCGCTGACGTCGCCCGAACCGCAGCGCATCTGGCTTGATATCGAGCGGGTGATGCGCACGCGGTACAATTTCGACGAATTCCAGCAGACCTATTTCGTCGTCGCGGGTTTTGAGGAGTTGCTGCGCGCGACGGAGGAAACTGACTTCGCGGACGTCTATCGCAAGATTGCTGACGAACCGGTGCTCGAACCGGGGGGTGTCTGGCCGGGCGACCTGGCTTATGATGGAAGTCTGCCGGCCGCGCCGGCAAGCGGAGAGGCATCGCTATGATCAGGCAGACGCGCGACGGTGGCACCGATATTTTCGAGACCGAGATCGACGGCGAGACGATTCAGTGGGACAACGGCCTGACCTATGCTCGGCACCTGCAGACCGCGCAGCTGCTTTCGGCGCAGGTGCCGGTGTCGGACAAGCCCGACGAGATGCTGTTCATCATCATGCACCAGACGATGGAGCTGTGGATCAAGCTGGTGCTGCACGAGGGGCGGCTGGTTTATGACGCGATCAAGGCCGACCGGCTGGAGGTCGCGGGTAAGGGGCTCGACCGGATCGCGACGATCCAGCGCCACATGATTCACAGCTGGGAGGTGCTCGCGACGCTGACCCCGCATGATTTCCTGACTTTCCGTGGTTTCCTGCGCCGCGCGTCGGGGTTCCAGTCACAGCAATATCGCGAACTCGAATATCTGCTCGGCAACAAGCGCGAGGATATGATGATCGTCCACAAGGACGATCCAGAAGCTACGGCGCGGTTGCGGGCGACGTTCGAGGCGCCGTCGCTGTACGACGAACTTCTGCGGCTGCTCGCGCGGCGCGGTTTCGATATTCCCGCCGATCATCTGGAGCGCGACTGGACGAAACCCTATGCGGCGTCGGACGCGGTCGAGGACGCCTGGCTGAAAATCTATACCGACGTCGACGCACATTGGGATCTCTACACGCTGGCCGAGAAGATCACCGCGCTCGAATATTATTTCCAGGAATGGCGCTTCAAACACATGAAGACCGTCGCGCGCGTGATCGGGCACAAGCCCGGCACCGGGGGATCGTCGGGGGTCAATTATCTGGTGAAGGCGCTGGACCTCAGCTTCTTTCCCGAACTGTGGTCGATGCGGACGCGAATGGCCGCGCCGCGCGAGGGCGGCGATTATGCCGAAGGGAAGGGCGCATGAGCCGGATCTGGGACATTTCGCAGCCGCTCCACGCCGCGGTGCCGGTGTGGCCCGGCGAGCCCGCCTTCGCGCTGCATAGCCATGCGGTGATCGGCGACGGCTGTCCGGTCAATGTCGGCGGCATGTTCACGCCGTTGCACGCGGGGACGCACGGCGACGCGCCGCTGCACTACGCCCATGACGGGGCTTCGTCGGCCGATTGCGACCTCGACGCCTATATCGGGCCGTGCGTATTGCTCGACGTCCGCCATGCGCGCGGGCGGGTCGAAATTGCGGATGTCGATTGGGCCGCGATCGAGGGTGCCGAGCGCGTGCTGTTCCGCACCTACGAGCGATTTCCCCACGACCAATGGGATAGCGATTTCACCGCGATCGCCAGCGATGTGATCGCCCGGCTGGGTTCCATGGGCGTGCGCCTGATCGGCACCGACGCGGCTTCGCTCGATCCCGAACAGTCGAAGACGCTCGACGCGCATCAGGCGGTGAAGGCCGCCGACATGCGGATATTGGAAGGGCTGGTGCTCGATGCCGTGCCGCCCGGGCGGTACGAACTCGTCGCGCTGCCGCTTCGCATCGTCGGCGCCGACGCCAGCCCGGTGCGCGCCATCCTGAGGGAAATCGCATGACCGAAACGCTCCTCGCCACCGATGTGTCGGCGCTCGACGCCGCCGATCCGCTGGCGCCTTTTCGCGAGCGCTTCCATCTGCGCGAAGGCCTCATTTATCTCGATGGCAATTCGCTTGGCGCCCTGCCCACGGCAACGGGTGAGCGGCTCGCCGACGTTGTCGGCAGCGAATGGGGCGAGGGGCTGATCACCTCGTGGCTCGGCGCCTTATGGTCGACCGCGCCGCGGCGGATCGGCGACAAGATCGGGCGGCTGATCGGCGCGAAGCCGGGCGAGATCGTGGCGACCGATTCGACGTCGGTGAATATCTTCAAGGCATTGACCGCCGCACTTTCGTTGCGGCGTGAACGGACGGTTATCCTGTCGGAGGCGACGAATTTCCCGACCGACGTCTATATGATGCAGGGCATCGAGGCATTTTCGGGCGGGCGCGTGAAGGCGGTCACCGTTGCGCCGGACGCCATCGTCGAGGCGCTGAACGACGATGTCGCGGTGCTGCTGCTGACGCAGGTTCACTATAAGTCGGGCCGCGTGCGCGACATGGCGGCGATCACGCAGCGCGCACATGATGTCGGCGCGCTTGTCGTCTGGGATTTGAGCCATAGCGCGGGCGCGATTCCGGTCGACCTCCACGGCGCGAACGCCGATTTTGCGATCGGTTGCGGATACAAGTTCCTCAACGGTGGCCCCGGCGCGCCCGCCTATCTGTTCGCGGCGGCGCGGCACCATGCCGCGACGCCCGTTTTGTCGGGCTGGTTCGGTCACGCGCGACCCTTTGCGTTCGAAGATGATTATGACCCCGCCGTCGGGATCGAACGCTTCCAGTGCGGCACGCCCCCGGTGCTCGGTCTCGCCGCGCTCGAGGTGGGCGTCGACCTGATGCTCGAAGCCGACATGGCCGAAATTCGCCGCAAGTCGCTCGCGCTCGGCGACCTCTTCATCGAGCAGATGCGGCCGCTATGCGATGCCTATGGTTTCGAACTGGTCAGCACGCAGGACCACGCGACGCGCGGCAGCCAGGTCGCCTATGCGCATCCGCAGGGGTATCAGATCGTGCAGGCGCTCAAGGAATTTGACGTGATCGCTGATTTCCGCGCGCCCGATATCTTGCGCTTCGGGCTGACGCCGCTTTACCTCCGCTATCGCGACATTGTTGAAACGGTCGAGCGGCTGGAAAAGGTCTGCACCACCCGCGCGTGGGACAAACCGCAATATCACCAGCGGGCGGCGGTGACATGAGCGACGTGTCGGCACCTTTTCTGCCCAAGTCGCGCGTCGCCGCGGTGCAGGCCGCGCCGGTCTTCCTTGATACCGCGCGCACGGTCGACAAGGCGTGCGCGCTGATCGCCGAGGCCGCGGGCAATGGCGCACAGCTCGTCGCCTTTCCCGAGGTTTTCGTTTCCGCCTATCCTTATTGGAACTGGCTGATGACGCCGATCGAGGGTGCCGAATGGCATGAGCGGCTCTATCGCGCGTCGCTGTTGATCGACGGCCCCGAGGTCGCCGCGCTCTGCGCCGCAGCGCGCGATCATGGCTGCACGGTGGTAATCGGGATCAACGAGCGCGATCCGGTGAGCGTCGGCACGCTCTATAACACCAACCTCATCATCGGCGCCGACGGCAGCCTGCTCGGGCGGCATCGCAAGCTGGTGCCGACCTGGGCCGAGAAACTGACCTGGGCCGGCGGCGACGGCAGTTCGATCCGCGTCTATGACACGCCCGTCGGGCCGCTCGGCACGCTCGCGTGCGGCGAGAATACCAATACGCTCGCGCGCTTCGCTTTGCTGTCGCAGGGCGAACTCGTCCATGTCGCCAACTATATCGCGCTGCCCGTCGCGCCCGCGTCGTACAATATGGCCGAAGCGATCAAGATTCGCGCCACCGCGCACAGTTTTGAGGGCAAGGTCTTCACGATCGTCGCCTGCTCGGCGCTGAGCCCCGAAATTATCGACGCGATGAGCGCCGACCGCCCGCAGAACCGCGAGCTGCTGTCGCGCCCGCACAGTGCCTTTTCGGGCGTCATCGACCCGCACGGCAATCTGGTCGGCGCGGCGCTGATCGACGACGAAGGCATCGTCTATGCCGATATCGACCTGGGCGACTGTATCCGCCCCAAGCTGATGCACGACATCATCGGCGGCTATAACCGCTTCGACATCTTCAACCTGACGGTCGACCGGACCCCCCGCGCGTCGGCCCTGTTTGTCGACGAGCCGCAGCCCGTCGATCCAGATGAGGAGACGCCATGATGGCAGACAATCCCACGATCATCGACCCGCGCGACGATGTGCTTGGCCGCGCGCGCGTCACCGACACACCCGAACTCGAAGCTTTTTATCAAGAGCTTGCGAGGCGTAATGCAGGTGCCTTCTGGAAACGCGCCAATGCGATCGAGCCGTGGGAGCCCGAAACGCGCTATCGCCCGACGCTCTGGCGCTACGCCGATATGCGCGACATGTGCCTGCGCGCGCTCGACTTGGTGAAGCCCGAGGAGGCGGGGCGCCGTGTCGTCACCCTGCTCAACGACAGCGACGCAGGGCGCGAGAACACCGCGGTTTGCGGCTGGCTGTTCAGCGGGATGCAGGCGATGCGGCCGGGCGAGATTACCCCCGCGCACCGCCACACCGCCTCGGCGCACCGCTTCATCATGGAGGGGAAGGGCGCCTATACCGTCGTCGACGGGCACCACATCACCTTGGGCGCCAATGATTATGTGCTGACGCCGGGCGGCTGCTGGCATGACCATGGCGTCGTCGCCGACGGTGAGGTGTCAATCTGGCAGGACGGGCTCGACATTCCGCTGATGAACAGCCTCGAGACCAATTTTTATGCGGTCTACGACCAGCCCGCGCAGACGGCGGCTTTCCCGACCGACGACCTGCCGCTCAGCTATGGCGGCGGGTCGCTGCGGCCCGAAGGCATTGGTGCGTGGGAGAAGCCTTATTCGCCGGTGATGGTCTATCGCTGGGAGGCGACGCGCGATGCACTGTGGAACCTCGCGCAAGTGTCCGACGGCACGCCGTTCGACGGCCATATGGTGCGTTATTCGAACCCGCTGACCGGTGGCTGGGCGCTCCAGACGATGGGCGCGCATATGCAGATGCTGAAACCCGGTTTCCGCGGGAAGGCGCACCGCCACACCGGCAATGTCGTCTATAATGTCGCGGGCGGGCGCGGCTATTCGATCATCGGCGGCGAGCGGTTCGACTGGGGTACACACGACATTTTCTGCGTGCCCGCGTGGACGTGGCACGAGCATGTCAATCTCGACGCGTCCGAAGAGGCGTTCCTCTTCTCGTTCAACGATTTCCCCGTGATGGAGGCGCTCGGCGTCCGGATCGAGGAGCCCTATTCCGAAAATGGCGGCCACCAGCCCGCCTGATTTCAAGACAGACAGGACAGATTATGCGCTTCGTCACCTATCGCACGGTCGAGACCGAACCGCGGCTCGGCCTTCTCCATGACGGGCTTGTGATCGATGTCGAATATTTCGGCGATGCGATCGGGCACGATCTGCCCTCGACGATGCTCGATTTCATCGACCTCGGGCCGATTGCCGTGCGCTTCCTGCAGGAAGCCGTTGCGGCGGCGACAACCGCCGATCTGATCGGCACATCGCTTCCCGAAGGCAATGTCACCTTGTTCGCGCCGATCCCGCGGCCGCGCAAGAATATCTTCGGCATCGGTCTCAACTATACCGAGCATGTCGCTGAATCGGCGCGCTCGCTCGATACGTCGAACGAGCTGCCGCAGCAGCCGGTGATCTTCTCGAAACCCCCGACCGCGGTCGTCGCGTGGAACGACCCGATCCGCCACAATGCGAAGGTGACGCAGCAGCTCGACTGGGAAACCGAGCTCGCGGTGATCATCGGCAGCACCGCGCGCCATGTCGCCGAGGGTGACGCGCTGAACCATGTATTCGGTTACACCGTCATCAATGACGTGTCGGCGCGCGACTGCCGCCGCGCCGGGCAGTGGATCGTGTCGAAGGGACAGGACAGCTTCGCGCCGATGGGGCCGTGCATCGTCACCCCCGACGAAATCGGCGATCCGCACAATCTCAATATCCTGACGCATGTGAACGGGGTCGAGAAGCAGAACAGCAATACGCGCTTCATGCTCTTTAATATCAATCAGTTGATCGCCGACATTTCGAGCGTGATGACGCTCGAACCCGGCGACATCATCGCCACCGGAACGCCTGCGGGAGTCGGCGCGGGGCGTGACCCGCAAGAATTCATGTGGCCGGGCGACGTCGTCGAATGCACCGTCGAGGGCATCGGCACGCTCCGCAACCCGATCGTCGCGATCTGAGGCGCGCGACATGACCAGACCCATCCGCATCGGGCAGATCGTGCCCAGCTCGAACGTCACGATGGAAACCGAGATTCCCGCGCTGCTCCGTGCGCGCGAGGCAATCGCCCCCGAACGCTTCACCTTCCACTCGTCGCGGATGCGGATGAAGAAAGTGACGAAGGAGGAACTCGTGGCGATGGACGCCGATTCCGACCGCTGTGCGCTCGAACTGTCCGACGCCGCGGTCGACGTGCTCGGCTATGCCTGCCTCGTTGCGATCATGAGCATGGGCGAGGGCTATCACCGCGTGTCCGAAGCGCGGCTGCACCAGCGGACGGTCGAGAATGGCCATGCCGCGCCCGTCGTCACCAGCGCCGGCGCGCTGATCGAGGGGCTGGCGGCGCTCAAAGCGAAGCGCATCACGCTAGTCGCGCCCTATATGAAGCCGCTGACGCAGATGGTCGTTTCCTACATTCAGAATGAAGATATCGAAGTAAGCGATTGGCTCGCACTCGAAATTCCGGACAATCTGGAGGTCGCGGCGCAGGATCCGGCCAATCTGCTCGAGCATTACAAGCGGCTCGACCTGACCGGCATCGATGCGCTCGTCCTTTCGGCGTGCGTCCAGATGCCCTCGCTGCCGTCGGTGCAGAAGATCGAGGATGCGATCGGCAAACCCGTGGTCTCGGCGGCGATCTGTACCGCGCACCAGATGCTCACGCGGCTCGGGTTGCCGACCGAGGTTCCGGGCGCCGGAGCTTTGCTTTCCGGCCGCTATTGATCGAATGCGGCGGGCGGCGTGATCGCTGCCGCCGCAGCGACAACAGGACCGCGAGCGCCACCGCCACCGCGAGCCGGTGCGCGGAGTTCGCTATCGAATTCAAAAGGGGCGGTCCGCAGACGGGCCGCCCCTTTCGTTTCAATGCGGCAGGAAGGCCGAAATCTTGCGCAGCATGTCGGCGCGCGCTTCGCCCGCCTCCAGGCTGTGCGAGAGTTCGGGATATTCGATCAGTTCGACGCGCTTGGCCTTGTCCTCGAGCGCGCGACGCATCGTCCGCGACTGCGCGATTTCGACATTCTGGTCGAAACTGCCGTGGAACATCAGCACCGGCGCCTTGATGGCCGCGGCGTTTTGCGCCGGCGATCCTTCGCGAATATGGGGACCGCTGCCGATGAACTTGGCGTTGATCCGTCCCGCGCCCTGCCGCGATTCTTCATCCTTCAATTGCTGGAGGTCGGTGACCGGTGCGATTGCGACGATCGCCTTGAACAGGTCGGGCGCCAGCACGCCCGATTGCAGCGCCGCATAGCCGCCATAGGACCAGCCGACGATCGACAGCTTCGCAGGGTCGGCGCCTTGTGCGGAGACAAGCCAGCGTCCGCCGTCGGCGATGTCGCCGACGGCTATCTTCCACGACTGAAACCCGTTGTTCTGATACCAGGCGTCGCCATAGCCCGACGATCCGCGATAATTGGGCTGGAGTACCGCATAGCCGCTCTGCGCGAAATATTGCGCCAGCCAGTCGAAACCCCACTCGTCGCGCGCCGACGGTCCGCCGTGCGGCATGACGATGGCGGGCAAACCCTTTGCATCGCTGCGCCCGGGCGGCAGCGTCAGATAGCCCGGCACTTTCGTCCCATCCGCCGCGGGATAGGTGACCGCCTTTACGGGAGACAGGGTGGTATTCGAAAGCGGTTCGCGCGATACGAGCAGCGGCCGCAACTCGCCCGCCTTGGGCGTGAAGAGATAATAGGCGCCGGGATCGGTGTCGGATTCGGCGCGGACGAGATAGCGGCTTTCGTCGGCCGAGGCGTCGACGATAACGACCTGGCGTCCGTCGAGCGCCTTTGACAACGCATTCGTCAATTTCGCCAATGGCGCATCGGTCATCACTGCCTTGCGCTGATCGGTCGCATAGGACACGCCAACGATGCGGCCATTGCGTCCGATGCGGATGATATTGTCGACGTCGACCTCGGGGTGCGCATAGATGGTGCTGGTCGCACCCGTGCCGTCGAGCGCCATCGCGACCACCGCCTTGCGCCCGCCGATTTTCTGGAACCCATAGACGCGGTTTGTCGCCGCATCGACCGCGGCCGGCTTGAACCCTTCGTCGGTCACGACGTCGGTTTGCGACAGCGACTTCCATCCACCGCCCTCTTTCGGCCGATAGGAAAAGTTGATCGTCGGATCGAACTGTCCGGTGCTGCTCGTAAAGCCTTGCGTCGCCATGACACGAACATTGCCGTGTCCGTCGGACAGATAATGGATGGCATCGCGATTGGCGGCCTCGACCCGGCGCCCCGCCCCGCTGACCGAATCGACGCGATCGACGCCCAGCCCTTCGGCGCGGCTGGCGATGCGCGTGCCCGTATTGCCTTCGGGAACATAGCTGCGCGTCATCAGCAGCGAGCCGTTGTCGGTCGATGACCAGTCGATCACGCTGCCGCCGCGGTAATCGGCATAGAGCGAGCGGTCGCTCCGACGGTTGCTCAGCACCTTCAGATTGCCGCCCGCGGCATCGATCGCGACGATGTTCGTCGCGGCCAGGACATCGCCGGCGACATCGTCGCGGGCGAAGGTCTGGCACGCGAGCCGCGCGTTGGTCACCCAACCGCACCAACTGAGATTGCCGGCCGAACCGCCGTCGCTCGAAAGGATCTGCCGCGGCTCGGCGCCTTCGCGGGTTTCGACGATATAGAGCCGGCGCTGCCGCTGCTTGCCCTGGTCGATGAAGGCCAGACGGTTGCCGTCCGGCGAAAGGCTGACGTCCAAGATCGATTCGAGCGCGCCGAAACGCGCCGCATTATCCATTTCCTGCGCCCCGGCCGTACCAAGCGGCGACAAAGCTGCCGCCAAAGCCAGCGCCGAAACGCCCCGGCCAATCCATTCTGAAATCATTCTATGCCCCCGCTTTATTCAAATCAGCCATCAGAGTGGTCATGGCGGCCAAATTATCAAGCAAATTTGAAACGCTAGGCCGCGTTGACCTTGGGGATTCCCGTTTTTCGCGATTTCTGATTCATGGCCGTCATTTTGGCCCTTAATCCCGGCGTGCGCCCTCCGTAAATTGTGTAAAATGCGAAAGCTTCGTAATCGAACGACCAGCCGGGCCGCGCGCTTTCGCATTTTCTGATCGGCGTCACGTTGACTATGATCGGCATCATGATTGAATTATAAGCCTAATTCTAGTAGTTCGGTGTCGTGGGGATTGTGTATTTTGCAGTATAGACAGGAAGTTATGCTTCCGGTCGGTACTGCTTCGATAAGGTAGATGACATGAACCAACGTCGGCTCTCCGATCCGGTAGAGGAGCAGGGAAAAGCGGCCGACCTGGATCGTCGTGGCGGTGACCGCTATCGCACGGTCTGGCGGATCGCCAAGGTGATGCGCAACGGCGATGCGGGGTTGTGGCGGGTGCGCAATATTTCCGACAAGGGCATGATGCTGGCGGCCGAGGTGCCGATCGCGATCGGCGAGAAACTGGAAATAGCGCTTTCGGATACCGTTGTGATCCGCGGCGACGTCGTCTGGTCCGACAGTGGACGGTGCGGCGTGTCGTTCGACAAGGAAGTCGATGTCGCCGATGTGCTGAAGCAATTGGCCGCCGAACAGCGCGCCACGGGCTATCGGCAACCGCGCCTGCCCGTGAGCACGCAGGCGCAGGCGGTCACCGACGAAAGCACGACCAGCATCGAACTGGTCGATTTATCGCAGCATGGCGCCGGTTTCATCCACGACGGTCATCTGGAGGTCGGCAAGGAACTTGACCTGATACTCGCGGGCGGGGTCAAGCGCCGCGCGATCGTCCGCTGGTCGCGCGCCGGACGCGGCGGTCTGTGGCTAACGCAGCCGCTCGACCGCGCCGACCTCGAAAGCATCCGCCGCTTCGAAAGCTGACCTTAGCCGCTGCGGGTAATTTTCGCCCAAGGGTTGAGATCGGGCTCGGCGATCTTCATCAGCGTGTTGCGATCGCGGTGGAGAAAGGGCTCGCCTTGGCCTTTGACCACGAGCGTGGTGTCGGACATATAGCTCCACGACCCATCGTCATGGAAATCCACCGTAATCTGATAGCTATCGGTCCGGAACGCGAGGTCGAGGAAGGTCGTCGAGCAGATGCCATATTCAGTTTGGCCACGCTCGGCCCTTAGCACCAGCTTCTTCGCATCGGGCTCGGCATGCCCCGCCGCAATCGCGATCTGCCCGCGCGGGATCGCCAACGTCTGCAGGATCAGACCGGTCGCGGCTTCGTAGAGCCAGTAACCGACCTGGTCGTGGAAGGCGATGTCCTCTTCGCGCGTGTTGACGTGCAAATGATAGCGCAGCCCATAGAACAACTGCGGGCCATTCGCCTGCGGGTCGATCGGCTGCATCTCGACCCGCTCATAATATTGGCGGGTTTCGGGGCCGTCGGCCTTGGGGTTGATATCGACCCCGCGCTGGCCTTCCCAGATGCCGGCGAGGCGGCGAAGCGGGCCGAGATTGGCGAGCGTCTCGGGGTCGACGTCCTCGGGCTCGGTGAAAATATCGTCGGGTAATTCCATGGTTCGCCCCAGCTTTTTGTCAGATGTCTTCGACGAGCCGTCCATAGAGCTGCGGCCGGCGGTCGCGGAAGAAGCCCATGCCGGCGCGATGCTTCGCCGCGCGGTCGAGGTCGATCGTCTCGACCAGCACGCCGGTTTCGCTCGCGCCAAATTCCTGCGTCAAATCGCCCCATTCGTCGGTGATGAAACTATGGCCATAGAAATTGGCCTCACCCTCGGTGCCGATGCGGTTCGACGCGATCACCGGCATGCAGTTCGACACGCTATGCCCCTGCATCGCGCGGCGCCACATGCGGCTGGTGTCGAGGTCGGCGTCATAGGGCTCGGAGCCGATCGCGGTCGGATAGAAGAGCAGCTCGGCGCCCATCAGCGCCATCGCGCGCGCGCATTCGGGATACCATTGGTCCCAACAGACACCGACGCCGATGCGGGTGCCGAAGACGTCCCACACCTTGAAACCCGTGTTGCCGGGGCGGAAATAATATTTCTCTTCGTAACCGGGGCCGTCGGGGATGTGGCTTTTGCGGTACGTCCCCATGATCGCCCCGTCGGGGCCGATCATCGCGAGCGTATTGTAATAATGCGGCCCGTCCTTCTCGAAATAGCTCGTCGGAATCGCGACTTTCAGTTTTGCCGCGAGCGTTTGCATTGCCACGACGCTCGGATGCTCGGCGGTCGGGCGGGCGCTGGCGAACAGTTCCTCATCCTCGATCTGGCAGAAATAGGGGCCTTCGAAGAGTTCGGGGGGCAGGATGATTTGTGCGCCCTTCGCCGCCGCTTCCTCGACGAGCGCGGTGACGGCCTCGATATTGGGCCGGGCGGGGCCGGGCAGGGGAAGCTGCAGCGCGGCGACGGTGAGGGTGCGGGTCATGGGCGGGTCCGTGATGGCTGGAATCGAGCCGGAATATAGGGGGCTTCGCGCCCGATGCTAGGCCGGAAGCTGCTGGCTCGAGCAGTGGAAGCTGCCGCCGCCGACGATGATGCCGCGCGCGGGCACGCCAATCGCGCGGCGGTGGGGGAAGAGCGCGGCGAGGGTGTCGACCGCGGTGCTGTCATTGGCGACGCCGTAGGTGGGCACCACGACAACGCTGTTGCCGATGTAGAAGTTCATATAGCTCGCCGCCGCGATTTCGCCGCGGATCTCGACGCGGCCGGGCGAGGGCAGGTCGACGATCTCGACGCCGCCGAACGCGGCGGTGCGCGCGCGGGCGTCGGCATAGATATGCGCGTTGGGATCGTCATTGCCGTCCGCGACGGGCAGGGCGAGCCGCCCTTCGCCGACGAAGCGCGCCAGATTGTCGACATGGCCGTCGGTATGATCGCCGACGAGGCCATTTCCGAGCCACAGCAACCGGTCGATCCCGAGCGACTGGTGGAGCCGCACCGCGATATCCTCGCGGGTCAGCGTCGGGTTACGGTTAGTGTTGAGCAGGCATTCTTCGGTGGTGGCACAAAGGCCCGTGCCGTCGACGTCGATCGCGCCGCCCTCAAGCACCCAGTCCTGATCGTCGACCGGCAGACCGCTTTGGGCCGCGAGCGCTGCGCCTACCTCTTGGTCGCCCGGCATGACGAATTTCTCGCCCCACCAGTTGAATTTGAAGTTGCGCGCCCGCCGCGCCGCGCCGGTTCCCGCAACGATCGGCCCGGTGTCGCGCAGCCAGATGTCGCCGAGCGGCTGGACCAAGATGCGCACGCCGGGGTCGACGAGCGCGGCGGCGATGTCCGCCTGCCGCGCGTCGTTGACGACCAGCCGCACATCCTCGCCGCGGCCGCCGTCATGGACGGCGTTGGCGAAGGCGGCGACATCGCGCCGTCCTTCATCGATCGCGCCCGACCACTCCTCGGCGAGGTGTGGAAAACCGATCCACACGGCGTCGTGCGGCGCCCATTCGGCAGGCATTTTCAGCGTCATGGGCGCACACTCTTTCGCTTATTTGCCGGCGCGCGACTTGTCGCGGGCGGCGCGGAATTCGTCGCCCTCGTTCCAGTTCGGCCACGCGTCGGTCATCGCCAGCATACGGCCCGCGGCGTAGTAAAGGCGCAGGTCGGACATCATGCCGCCCCAGTTGGTGATCGCCTCATATTCATCGCCGGGGGCGTGGTAGCGGTTCTTTTCATAATCTTCGGCCGCCTTCTTGCCGGCCTCGACACCGCCCTCGACCAGATCGTCGCCGCTGCCGAAGTTGAACATCGGCACGCCGAGCTTGGCGAAGCTGAAGTGATCCGAACGATAGTAGAAGCCCTTTTCAGGCGTCGGCTCGTCCTTGATCACGCGCTTTTCCATCGCGGCGAGCTTCGCGACATAGGCGTCGAGTTCGGATTTGCCGCGGCCGACGACGACGATGTCCTTCGCCGGACCGATGGCGTTGAGCGCATCCATATTCACGCCGCCGACCGTCTGCGCGAGCGGGAACACCGGGTTTTCGGCGTAATATGTCGAACCGAGCAGGCCCGATTCCTCGGCGGTCACGGCAAGGAAGACGATGCTGCGGTCGGGCGCGCCCGCCTTGTGGAACGCCTGCGCCAGCGTCACGAGACCCGCGATGCCGCTCGCATTGTCGACCGCGCCGTTGCAGATGTCGTCGCCGGCAACGGGGGTGCAGCGGCCGAGGTGGTCCCAGTGGCCGGTGTAGAGCACATATTCGTCCGGATGCTTGGCGCCCGGCAGCACGCCGATGACGTTGCGCGACATCTTCTTCGAAATCGCGTTGTCGAAGCCGAACGACGCCTTCACGCCGGTCAGCGCGACGGGCTTGAAGCCCTTCTTGCCCGCGTCGGCGCGCAGCTTGTCGAAATCCTGCCCGGCGCTCGCGAAGAGTTCCTTGGCCTTCGGAAGCTGGATCCAGCCGTTGGCGAGCGTTTCCTTCGCTCCGCCATCCTTGGTTTCGGCGAGGTAGTTGGCGCCGGTGTTGCTCGATTCGACGACGTTCCAGCCATAAGCGGCGGGTTCGGTGTCGTGGACGATCAGCACGGCGGCGGCGCCCTGCCGCGCGGCTTCCTCATATTTATACGACCAGCGGCCGTAATAGGTCATCGCGCGGCCGTTGAATTCGCCCTTGGCTTCCTTCGTCTGCCAGTCGGGGTCGTTGACGAGGACGACGACGGTCTTCCCCTTCACATCGAGCCCGGCATAGTCGTTCCAGCCCTTTTCGGGCGCGTTGATGCCATAGCCGACGAACACGACGTCGCTGTCCTTGACCGCGGTCTTGGGCTGCACGCGATAGCTGAACGCGACATAATCCTTCGCATATTGCGCGGTGACCGGCGTCTTGCCGCCGGTGAAGGTGAGCGGCGTCGCATTCTTCGCGGTGATTTCGACCAGCGGCACGTCCTGCGTCCACTTGCCGTTGTTGCCGGGCTTCAGCCCCGCTTCCTCATATTTCTTGATGATATAGGCGACGGTCTTTTCCTCGCCCGGGGTGCCGGGTGCGCGGCCTTCATAGGCGTCCGACGACAATTCCTTCGTCACCTCCTGAAGCGTCGCGAGCGACAGTTCGGGGATCTGGACGTCGGGAATGGCAGTGGCCGACGTCGCGGCCTTGTCGGATGTATTGCACGCGGCAACGGTCAAAAGGACCGCCACGGCTGCGGTCGTTCGGGGGAAACGAAGCATGGAAATTCCTCGGAAAGTTTTCATTTGCGACGAGCGGGCTTGTGCCAGCCGGATGCCGCGGGTGCAAGCATCGCCGCTGCCCCGAACCATTCCGCCTTGGAAATTGCCTGCGGACGCTCTAGCGAATGAAAAAGGGAACCGGATAACAGGGGGATATTGGATGCGGGGGCGTTTTCTGTGTTTGTCGGGGAGCTTGCTTTTCATCGGCGCGGCACAGGCGCAGGAAGGTGATGCGGCGCGCTTGTTCGGAACGCTGCCCGGCGTCAGTCAGGCGAGCCTGTCGCCCGATGGCCGGAAACTGGCCTTTCTCGCACCGGGCAAGGGCCAGGCGAACGACCTGTTCGTGGTCAATATCGGCGAGGACACGGCACCGCTGCGGATTTTGCGCGCGAGCGGCGATCCCGAGATATTGCTATCGTGCGGCTGGGCCAGCGATGCGCGGCTGATCTGTCAGGTTGGCGGGCGGCAGGAATATGGCGGGCAAATCTATGGCTACACCACATTGGTCGGCGTCGATGCCGCGGGCGGCAATACCAAGGTGCTGAGCAAACAGCGTGGGTCGAATGCCATCGGTTATGACTTTCGCGGCGGCAACGTCATCGATTGGCAGCCGGGAACGCCGGGCAGCGTCCTGATGATGCGCAGCTATGTTCCCGAGGCCAACCTCCGTGGCGCCTCGTTGATAACCAGAGACGCCGACGGGATAGGCGTCGATCTGGTCGATGCCACGACGGGTGCGACCAAGGCCGTCGAAAAACCGCGCCGCGATGCGACCGAATATATCACCGACGGCAAAGGTATTGTGCGGGTGATGGGGGTTCATGCGGCGGCCGGCCAGACCCAGTATCTCGATAGCACCCGGCGTTATTTCTTCCGGCCGCGCGCGGGTGGTGCGTGGCAACCCCTTTCGGCCGTCGATATGACGACCGAAGAGGGTTTCGATCCGGTGACGGTTGATGCCGCGACCGACCGCGCCATCGGTTTTGCCAAGGTGAACGGTCGCTATACCGTCAGCGCGGTGCAACTCGACGGCTCGGGCAAGGGATCGATATTGTTTCAGCATCCCGAGGTCGACGTGGACAGCCTGGTGCGCGTCGGCCGCGACAAGCGGGTGGTGGGCGCGACCTATGTCACCGAACGGCGGCGCATGGTGACGACCGACCCCAAGGTGGAAGCGATGGCAAAGTCGCTGTCGCGGGCGCTGGGCGGCAAGGATGTCTATTTCGTCGATGCCTCGGCGGACGAGAGCCAATGGCTGGTCTGGGCGGGTTCCGACGTCGATCCCGGCCGCTATTATCGCTACACCCCCGCGGAAAAGCAGCTGCGCCCGCTACTCGACGATCGGCCGCTCTTGACCGGGCAGACGCTGTCGCCGGTAAAGCCGATCAGCTATGCCGCCGCCGACGGGACGATGATCCCCGGCTATCTGACTCTGCCGCCGGGACGCACCGAGGCCAAAGGATTGCCGGCCATCGTGATGCCGCACGGCGGTCCTTCGGCGCGCGACGAATGGGGCTTTGACTGGCTCGCGCAATTTTTCGCGCAAAAAGGCTATGCCGTTGTCCAGCCGAATTTTCGCGGATCGTCGGGTTATGGCGATCAATGGTATCAGAACAACGGTTTTCAATCATGGCGGACCGCCATCGGCGATGTGACCGATGCCGGGCGCTGGCTGGTAAAAGAGGGGGCCGACCGGGCCAGGCTCTCGATCGTCGGCTGGTCCTATGGCGGATATGCGGCATTGCAATCGGGCGTGCTGGCGCCCGACCTGTTCCAAAAGATCGTTGCGATCGCACCCGTGACCGATCTCGCCAAATTGAAGCGGGAGGCCGAAAAATATACGACTGGCGCGCTCGTTCGCGATTTTGTCGGTAGCGGGCCGCATGTCCGCGAAGGCTCGCCGGCGCAGAACGCCGCCGCGATCAAGGCACCGGTGTTGATGTTTCACGGCGCGCTCGACCAGAATGTCGACATCGAACAGTCGCGACTGATGAAACGCGCGATCGAGGATGCGGGCAAAACAACCGAGCTGATCGAATATCCGGGTCTGGCGCACAGCCTGAGCGACAGCGATGTGCGCAGCGATATGTTGAACCGGATCGTTGCGTTCCTGCCGAAGTAGCGCGGCGCGTAACAGAAAAAGGGGCGGTCCGCCTGCGGACCGCCCCTTTGTATCTTGCGATGAACCGCTGGATCAGCGCGAATAGAATTCGACGACCAGGTTCGGTTCCATCTTCACCGGATAGGGAACTTCGTCGAGCGTCGGAACGCGAACGTAAGTGGCCTTGGTGCCGTCGACCGACAGATATTCGGGCAGGTCGCGCTCGGGCAGGCTCTGCGCTTCGGCGACCAGCGCCATTTCCTGCGCCTTCTTGCCAAGGGTGACTTCGTCGCCCGGCTTCACGAGGCGGCTCGCGACGTTGCACTTCACGCCGTTCACATAGACGTGGCCGTGGCTGACGAGCTGGCGCGCCGAGAAAATCGTCGGGGTGAACTTCGAACGATAGACGACGGCGTCGAGGCGGCGCTCGAGCAGGCCGATCAGGTTCTGGCCGGTGTCGCCCTTCATGCGCGACGCTTCGAAATAATTCTTCTTGAACTGCTTTTCGGTGATGTCGCCGTAATAGCCCTTCAGCTTCTGCTTC
>NZ_DATFFD010000311.1:0-2644 GCF_035250425.1 Sphingopyxis sp. | reverse complement strand
TCGGGGCTGCGCGCGACGACATCGGTGAAGGTGCCGCCGCGGTCGATCCAGATATGCCAGCACTCGTCAGTCGTTCGGGGCATTGTCCGGCCAGCGAATGACGATGGCGAGGCGGTTGTCAACCGCCGTGCGCTGCCAGCTGCCCTTGAGCTGGCGTTCGATCAGGGTGCGAATGAACTGGGTGCCGAAGCTTTCGCAGTCGATGTGCGGGGTTTCGGGAAGGTCGCTTTCGATCCAGCTCAGCTCGATATCGCCGCCGATGCGGCGCCAGCCGACCGCGAGGTCGCCCTGGCCCGCGAGCGCGCCATATTTGATGCTGTTGGTGACGAATTCGTGGACCGCGAGCGACAGCGCCTGCGCCCCCTCGTCGTCGAGATGGACGTCGGGGCCGGTAACCGCGGCGAGCTGTTCGGGCGAGCGGCCGGCGAGCTCCAGCTCGCGGTGGACGATCCGTCCCAGGTCGACGCTGTCGACCGCGCCGGTGACGAGCATCTGCTTGGCGCCCGACAGCGCGCGCATGCGGCCGTCGAACTTGGCCTCGAAATCTTCGAGGCTGCTCGATTCGCGCAAGGTGATGCGCGCGAGCGCGCCGATGCGGGCAAAGGCGTTTTTCATCCGGTGCGCCATCTCGCCGATCATCAATTCGCGGTCTTCGGCGTGGCGCGCCCTTTGCGCGGCGAGTGCCTGAAACGCGTTGAGGCGGCGGCGCTGGACGCGGTGGAGCTGGGTCGCGAGCAGCGCAAGCGCGACGCCGAAGATGAAGATGCCGAGCGGGCGGCCCAGCCGTTCGAGGAAGCGGCCGTAGGAGATGTGCATCGTCCATTGCCGGTCGGCGATGCGCAGCACCTGTTCCTGCGCGTCCCAGCCCATCCTGCCGTGGCGGAAAACGACGGGTGCCGAGGGACCGTCGCCGGCGCGGATCTCGAGCCCGTCGATCTTGCCCAGCTGCGGCCCGAGCACCGTCTTCATCATGTCGTTGATGCGGAAGGGGGCGTAGACGAACGCCTCGACCGGCCGGGCGCCGGGCGCCGTCGCCGCATCGCCTACCGCCCCCGCGTCCGACGCGCGGGCGTAGACGGGCAGGTAGATGAGAAAGCCCGGCTGCTTGACCTTTACCGCCCGCTCCTGTGCGAGCTGGACGATACCGCTCGCGGCGGGGCGCCCGGTCTGCCAGGCGCGGCGCATCGCCGCGCGGCGCACGGGCTCGCTGTACATATCAAAGCCCAGCGCGAAATGGCGGCGCGGCGTATAGGGTTCGATGAGGATGACGGGAAAGCCGACCGGCTGGTCGGTTGCCGGCCACACCTTGATATCCTGGCCGTAATTTTCGCGCAGCCGCGCCTCGATTGCCGCCGGCGTGCCCGCGCGCATGGCGGCGGCGATGCCGATGCCCTCCATCCCCGGGGCATGGACCTGCGGCTGGAGCGCCCCGAGATAGGCGCGGATGCCGGGGCCGGTTGCTGCGGCGTCGGACTGATAGAGCGCGCGCACGCCTTCGAGGATCGCGACATGGTCGCGCAGCCGCATGTTGAATTGCGCCGCGACGCGTTCGGCCTGATCGGCCTCTTCGGCCCGGTTATAGAGAAAGCTGGCACCGGCCGCGACGATCGTCGCAAGCAGGATGACCAGCCCGACGAAGCGGACCAGCAGCGCCAGCAGCCGATCGGCCCAGGTTGAAGGGCGCATGTTCTTGTCCTGCCTGATGGCTGCCGCAGCAGCGCCCCCCTCCATGCCCAGATGTTTCATGCGAAAGGGCCGATAGCAAGTTAATTTCGTGCCGGTTCGGCGCCGCCGCTGGCCGGTTGCAAGCAAAAAGCCGTCGCCTATGATGCGGCATATAGAATGGGAGAATCGGGATGATCATCTACGGGTCGGTGGTGTCGCCGTTCGTGCGCAAATTGCTGGCATATCTTGGCGAAAAAGGGATCGATTTCGAGCTGAAGGGCGTCGGCATCGGCGATCCCGATCCGGGTTTCCGCGCTGCTTCGCCGCTCGGCAAGATGCCCGCGATGGACGATGACGGCTTCCTGCTCGCCGATTCGAGCGCGATCATTCAATATGCCGAAGCCAAACATCCCGAACCCGTGCTGATCCCTGCCGACCCGCAGGAACGCGGCCGGGTGATCTGGTGGGAGGAGTTCGGCGACACGGTGTTCGCCGCGTGCAGCGGCAAGATGTTCTTCAACCGCATCGTCGCGCCGAAATTTCTCGGGCGCGAGGGCGATCTGGCCGCCGCGGCGCAGGCCGAGAGCGAGGAATTGCCCAAGCTGCTCGCCTATCTGGAAAGCGCGATCCCGGCGTCGGGCTTCCTCGTCGGCGACCGGTTGACGCTCGCCGACCTCGCGGTGGCATCGCCGCTGATGAACCTGCGTCATTGCGGCGCGTGCATCGATCCGGCGACGCATCCGAAGATCGCGGCGTGGAGCGAGGCGATCCTGTCGCGGCCGAGCATGGCGACGTGGATCGCGAAGGAGGAAAAACTGATGGCGCGGGTGCTGGCGGCCTAGGGTCAGGACCCATTAATTGCGCGATCGAGGTTTGAAGCGATTTTGTTCAGTGCGAGGAGGCAAGGCGCGGGAATATGTCGATATTTCAAGACTTGCCGACGACGCAATGGACAAAATCGATCAAATCCCGAAGGGAC
>NZ_DATFFD010000310.1:0-6102 GCF_035250425.1 Sphingopyxis sp. | reverse complement strand
CCCGCCTCAATCGTCGCAATCGCGGCGCCGACATTCACCGTATCGCCGACCGCGACGAGCTGCTCGCCCATCACGCCCGCGACCGGCGACGGCACTTCGACCGCGACCTTGTCGGTTTCGAGGCTCGCGATCGGCTCGTCGAGCGCAACCGCTTCGCCGGGCTTCTTCAGCCATTCGCCGATCGTCGCTTCGGTAACGCTTTCGCCCAGCGTGGGGACTTTGACTTCGGTGCTCATAGGTGCAGTTCCTTGGGGCTTAAGCTTTATTCTTCGTACGGCGGATTTCGGCGCGAACCGACAGGCCGAGCGCATCGGCGACGAGCGCCGACTGTTCGGTCTGGTGGCGGCTCATCAGGCCGGTCGCGGGCGATGCCGCGGCAGCGCGACCGGCATAGCGCGGACGCATGCCCTTCTTGCCCGCCTCGATCGTCGCGATCGCCGCGCCGACATTGACCGTATCGCCGACCGCGGCGAGCTGCTGGCCCATCACGCCCGCGACGGGCGACGGCACTTCGACCGCGACCTTGTCGGTTTCGAGGCTGGCGATGGGCTCGTCGAGCGCGACCGCTTCGCCGGGCTTTTTCAGCCATTCGCCGATCGTCGCTTCGGTAACGCTTTCGCCCAGCGTGGGGACTTTGACTTCGGTGCTCATCGCTTCTTCCTTGGGAGCCATAAATAGGGACAGTCCCTATTTATCGAGATTATCGTTGCGTTTGTTCGGCGACCTCGACCGATAAATAGGGGGCTGCGCCTCCCTATTTATGGGGCGCGCGCCGCTCATTTGTTCTTGGTACGGCGGATTTCGGCACGAACCGACAGGCCGAGCGCATCGGCGACGAGCGCCGACTGTTCGGTCTGGTGGCGGCTCATCAGGCCCGTCGCGGGCGACGCCGCGGCGGCGCGGCCGGCGTAACGCGGCCGCATGCCCTTCTTGCCCGCATCGGTCAGCGCATCCTCGATCAGTTCGTTGACGAAGAACCACGCGCCATTGTTGCGCGGCTCTTCCTGCGCCCACACCACCTCTTCGAGGTTCGGCATCCGCTTCAGGCGGACGGCGAGCGGCTCACCCGGGAAGGGATAGATTTGCTCGACACGGATCACCGTCGTGTCGGTCAGCCCCGCGGCGTCGCGCGCTTCCATCAGGTCGTAACCGACCTTGCCCGAACAGAGGACGACGCGCTTGACGTCCTTGTCGGCGGGCGCGGTGCGGTCGGACATCAGGCGGCGGAAATGCGCGTCGCCGATGAAATCCGAACGCTGCGACACCGCCAGCTTGTGGCGAAGCAGCGACTTCGGCGTCATGATGATCAGCGGCTTGCGGAACGGACGCAGCATCTGGCGGCGCAGGACGTGGAAATAGTTCGACGGGGTCGAAATATTGCACACCTGGATATTGTCGCCCGCGCACAGCTGAAGGAAGCGTTCGAGGCGCGCCGAGCTATGTTCGGGGCCCTGCCCTTCATAACCGTGCGGCAGCAGCATGACGAGACCGTTGGCGCGCAGCCACTTGGCTTCACCCGACGCGATGAACTGGTCGATCATGATCTGCGCGCCATTGGCGAAATCGCCGAACTGCGCTTCCCACAGCACCAGGCTCTTCGGATCGGCCATCGCATAGCCATATTCGAAACCGAGCACGCCATATTCGCTCAAGGGGCTGTCGAGCACCTCGAAACGGCCGTGGGGGACGGTCGTCAGCGGGACATATTTGGCTTCGGTCTTCTGGTCGACCCAGACGGCGTGACGCTGGCTGAAGGTGCCGCGCCCCGAATCCTGGCCCGACAGGCGCACCTGATAGCCTTCGCTCAGCAAGGTGCCGAAAGCGAGGCTCTCGGCGGTTGCCCAGTCGAACACTTCGCCATCGCTCTTGTCGGCGAACATCGCGCCGCGCGCGTCGATCACGCGGCGCAGCGTCTTGTGAACCTCGACGTCGGCGGGGATCGTCGTCAGCGCGCGCCCGATCGAATCGAACAATTTGTCCGAAACCCCGGTCGCGATGTTGCGGCGCGCATTCTCGGGGTCGGCGGGGGCGTGCAGCCCCGACCAGCGGCCCGCGAACCAGTCGGCCTTGTTGGGCTTGTAGCTCTTTGCGGCTTCGAAATCGCCTTCGAGCCGCGCCACGAATTCGGCACGCCGGGCATCGGCCCAGCTGGCATCGATCACGCCTTCGGCCTCCAGCTTCGCGGCGCAAAGCTGCGACACCGGCGGATGCTGGCGAATGACGCCGTACATCAAAGGCTGGGTGAACGAAGGCTCGTCGCCCTCGTTGTGGCCGAAGCGGCGATAGCACCACATGTCGATCACGACGTCGCGCTTGAACTGCTGGCGGAAATCGATCGCGAGCTTGCACGCGAAGGTCACCGCCTCGGGATCGTCGCCGTTGACGTGCAGGATCGGCGCCATCACGCCCTTGGCGACGTCCGACGGATAGGGCGACGAGCGCGCGAACTGCGGGCTGGTCGTGAAACCGATCTGGTTGTTGACGATGAAGTGGATGCAGCCGCCGGTGTTGTAACCACGAATGCCCGAGAAGCCGAGGCATTCCCAGACGATCCCCTGCCCCGCGAACGCCGCGTCGCCGTGGATCAGCACGGGCAGCACCTGCTCATGCTTGGCGAGGTCGTCGCGCACGACCTGCTGCGCACGCACCTTGCCGAGCACGACCGGGTCGGCGGCTTCGAGGTGCGAGGGGTTGGGGACGAGCGACATATGCACCGACGCGCCGCCGAACTCGCGGTCGGTCGAGGTGCCGAGATGATATTTGACGTCGCCCGACCCGCCGACATCGTCGGGGTTCGCGCTGCCGCCCGAAAATTCGTGGAAGATCACCTGATACGGCTTCGCCATCACGTTGGCGAGCATGTTGAGCCGCCCCCGATGCGCCATCCCATAAACTATCTCGCGCACGCCATACTGCGCGCCATATTTGATGATCGCTTCCATCGCGGGAATCATGCTCTCGCCGCCGTCGAGGCCAAAGCGCTTGGTGCCGACATATTTGCGCGCGAGGAATTTCTCCCACTCCTCGGCCTGGATCACCTTGCTCAGGATGGCACGTTTGCCCTCGACTGAAAATTCGATGATCTTGTCGGCGCCTTCCATCCGCTCCTGCAGGAACTGGCGCTCCTCGATGTCGGCGATGTGCATATATTCAAGGCCGACATTGCCGCAATAATTGGCGCGCAGGATCGCGACGATCTCGCGAATGGTCGCCTTTTCGAGGCCGAGCGTTCCGCCGATGTAAACCGGACGATCGAGGTCGGCGCCGACGAAGCCGTGATATTCGGGCGTCAGGTCGGCGGGCAGTTCACGCTGGCTGAGGCCGAGCGGATCGAGGTTTGCCGCAAGATGCCCGCGCACGCGATAGGTGCGGATCAGCATCATCGCGCGGATCGAATCGTCCGCGGCGCGCTCGACTTCGGCATTCGACAGCGGCGCGCCCGCCTTCGCGGCAGCGGCCTTCACAAGGACCTGCATCTGCTGCGGGTCGAGCGCGGCGGTCAGGTCGTCGCTGTCGATCTGCGGCCAGTTTTTCGGCGCCCAGCTCGGGCCGGCCTGCGGCTCGTCGATGTCGAAGCTTTGTCGTTCGAGGTTCATCTGCTTTTCCACGGGGAGGTAGGGGTGGGGTTTATATGGGGAGCGGAGGCCCGCCGGCAAAGGGTGCCGGCGGGCCGTCCGATCAGACGCGTTCCTTCAGCACTTCGGCGAGGGTCGAGCCAAGTTCCGAGGGGCTCGCCGACACCTTGATGCCCGCGGCTTCCATCGCCGCGATCTTGCTTTCGGCGTCGCCCTTGCCGCCCGACACGATCGCGCCGGCATGGCCCATGCGGCGGCCCGGAGGCGCGGTGCGGCCCGCGATGAAGCCCGCCATCGGCTTTTTGCGGCCGCGCTTGGCTTCGTCGATCAGGAACTGTGCTGCCTGCTCCTCGGCGTCGCCGCCGATTTCGCCGATCATAATGATCGACTTGGTCGCCTCGTCGGCAAGGAAGAGTTCGAGCACGTCGATGAAATTGGTGCCATTGACGGGGTCGCCGCCGATGCCGACTGCGGTCGTCTGACCGAGCCCGACGTTCGTGGTCTGGAACACCGCTTCATAGGTCAGCGTGCCCGAGCGCGACACGACGCCGACGCTGCCCTTCGAGAAGATGCTGCCGGGCATGATGCCGATCTTGCATTCGCCGGGGGTCAGAACGCCGGGGCAGTTCGGGCCGATCAGGCGCGACTTCGAACCCGACAGCGCGCGCTTCACCTTGACCATGTCGAGCACCGGAATACCTTCGGTGATGCAGACGATCAGCTCCATCTCCGCATCGATCGCCTCGAGGATCGAGTCGGCGGCGAACGGCGGCGGCACATAGATGCAGCTCGCGGTCGCCCCGGTCGCGGCCTTGGCTTCCTCAACCGTGTTGAAGTTCGGCAGGCCGATATGCGTCGTGCCGCCCTTCCCCGGCGTCACGCCGCCGACCATCTTCGTGCCATAGGCGAGCGCCTGTTCGGTGTGGAAGGTGCCGGTGGCGCCGGTCATCCCTTGCGTGATGACCTTGGTATTCTTGTCGATGAGAATGCTCATTTTGCTTCCTTCTTATCGCGGCGAAACGCAAAACCAAGGCGACGGATCATCACCCGAATTATTGCTCCCATCGCCACTAACGGGCCGTCGGATCGAATGCGGCAAAGATGCCAACGGTCATGTCTGCTGACTTCCTGAGGCTGAATGTGACCCAACGCTTGTCACCGAACGCCTCTGGCCAGTCGATCTGGCTGCGTCGGGAATCGAATTTCGCCCTGCGGATGCTCAAGCCGTTTGCGAACGCCGCTTCCGCTGCTTCCAGCGTCGTTTCAGTCGGTAGTACGGTCAGAACAGAACAGTTTGGAAATTGGCCAGACGCCTTGATCGACACCTGCAGCGGCGTGCCCTGATAGAGCCGTCCAAAAAGCTCTCCGACTTCCTCGCTCGCTCCTTTGGACGGAAGGACCCAAGGCTCAGCCTTAACCGTCGCAATCTGCGCTGTGGCATCGACGCCCGGCTCAACGCAAATAGCCTTGAAGGCACCGACCAGCATAGCAAGGTCGGCGGGCTTGATGTTCTGCGGCACCTGAGCGCTAGCCGACATTACCGGTAATATTGCAAGCAGCCAGAATCCTGCCACGCGTATCACGAGAGCGACGAGTCCAACGCCTTGCACGCGTCGAGCAGTTCCTTGACCGCATCGACCGACACCTGCAGGCCCGCCTTGTCGGCATCGTCGAGTTCGATCTCGACGATCTTTTCGACGCCGCCGGCGCCGATCAGCACCGGGACGCCAACATAGAGGCCGTCGAGGCCGTACTGGCCATCAACATAGGCGGCGCAGGGCAGGATGCGCTTCTGGTCGCCGAGGTAAGCTTCGGCCATCGCGATGCCCGAAGCTGCGGGTGCATAGAAAGCCGAACCCGTGCCGAGCAGCGCAACGATTTCGCCGCCGCCGCCGCGGGTGCGCTTGACGATCGCGTCGATCTTGTCCTGGCTCGACAGGCCCATCTTGACCAGGTCGGGAACGGGGATGCCGTTGACCGTCGAATAGCGCGTCACGGGGACCATCGTATCTCCATGCCCGCCGAGGACGAAGGTGTTCACATCCTTGACCGAGACGTCGAATTCGTCGGCGATGAAGTGGCTGAAGCGCGCCGAATCGAGCACGCCGGCCATGCCGACGACCTTGTTGTGCGGGAGCCCTGAGAATTCGCGCAGCGCCCAGACCATCGCGTCGAGCGGGTTGGTGATGCAGATGACGAAGGCGTCGGGGGCGTTGGCCTTGATGCCTTCGCCGACGGCCTTCATAACCTTCAGGTTGATGCCGAGCAGATCGTCGCGGCTCATGCCCGGCTTGCGGGCGACACCGGCGGTGACGATGATGACGTCGGCGCCGGCGATGTCGGCATAGTCGTTGGTGCCGGTGATCTTTGCATCAAAGCCCTGGACCGGGCCGACCTGCGACAGGTCGAGCGCCTTGCCCTGCGGCACGCCTTCGACCACGTCGAACAGAACGACGTCACCGAGCTCCTTCTGCGCGGCGAGCAGCGCCAATGTTCCGCCGATATTTCCGGCTCCGATCAAAGCGAT
>NZ_DATFFD010000309.1:0-33723 GCF_035250425.1 Sphingopyxis sp. | reverse complement strand
CGGGCGCCCCTGTCGCCGCTAGCTTTGCGCTCGCCGACTCTCGCTTCCCGAAGCGCAATCGCCCACGCGATCCCGATCGACGTCTCGTGCGCTATGCGAAGCGAGCCTCGCACCGTCACCATCGACGGCCTGGACCGGCGCCCGGTCCGGGAGGACCGGAACGCGCCAAGAGGGCAGCGCCCTTGGCGAGCCGCGGGCCCGGCGGCGTGTGTCGCGGGCCTGGGCCTAGCCGCCGCCGCGCCAAGAAAGCGAGCCAAGAGCGCCTGCGCGCCTTTCAGAAAAACGCGCGGCCTCTGGCGGCGGTCTCCGCCGCCAGTGCACGCCCAATTTCAGGCGCGCTCATTTTCCGGTCCCGCGAAGCGTGGGACCGCGCGGCACATCCGGTCCACATCGAGAGGAGCGAGGACCGCCTAGCGGCGAATGAAGAAGAGGTTGCGGTCGATATCGCCGCCCTCGGAATTAACCGTGCCTCGGCGTCCGGGCAGCGCCTCCCGCCCGCCGCCACGCCCCTTCGCTGCGGGCGCCGTAGCTCCGGCGACCTTGCCGAGATAGTGCCGCGTCTCTGGGGGCAATGGTTGCCTCCCGCGCAGATAGGCAGCGTAGCGTGCGGGACCGGCATTATAGGCGCCGAAGAGTCCGGGATAACCGAAGCGATCGTACATCAAGCGGAGGTAGAATGTCCCGGCGAGGATATTGTCACGCGGGGCATGCGGATCGTGGCCGAGCCGGAGACGGCTTCGCATCTCGGCCCAGGTCCCGGGCATGAGCTGCATGAGCCCCATCGCGCCGGCATGACTTACGATCGGGCGACCGTTCCATATCGTGCGCCCGCCGCTTTCGGCGATCATGACGCGTTCGATCCATGACACCGGGACGCCAAATCGCCTTGAGGCTTCATCGATGTGCGAACGCCAAGGCCATGCCGAATTCGTCGTGGCGGGCGTCGGGCTCGTCGGCGCGGGCGCAGCCGCTGCGAGCGCGAGCGGTGTCGATGTCGTTGCCGCTACCGCGCCCGCCGCCGCAGTCAGGGCGAGGGTTCTCAGTGCGCCCATAGCAAATACACCGTGCCGATGATGTCGCTTGCAGCGGTCGGCCCGAAGTATCGCCCGTCGAACGACGCAGCACCTGGCATCAGCAACAGATATTCGCCGCGTCCGAGAACGATGCAGCCCGACCAGTGCGGCATCGGCCTTCCCGCCCCGTCAAATTCGAGGCGGCGCGCGGCGCTCTGCCCGTTGATCGCGATATCGGCACCGGCCGCGCAGACGCGGTCGCCCGCCGCTGCCGCTACACGCTTGATCAGCGGCACATTGGCGGGGATGTAACGGCGAGCGCTGCCCAAGAGGCGCCAGCGCGGCGCCAGCGTGGCTGCAACCAGATCGCCTCGCTTGGGCGGCCGCGCGCCGCCCACGACATAGAGACCGACGGGGGCGCTGCGCGATACATTCCAGATCAGTAAAGGCGCCGGCGGGGCTAGAAGCGATGCAACGGCCGCGGCGACGACGCCCACCGCCGCGACAGCCAGACAAGGCTTCCGGCGAAGAACCGCCAAGCGTCGCCGCGCCGGAACGCGGAAAAGCGCGGCGTGACAGTTCTCACGCATCGCGTTGCCCCTCTACGATCATAGTCCGCGACCACGCGTCGAGGTCCTCCACGCAATAGACGATAAGACGGCCGTGCCTGCGAAAGGACGGTCCCTTCCCACTGACCCGCAGCCTTCTGAGTTTCCGCCAGCCGATGCAGAGATAGGCGGCGGCGGCGTGGGTGTTCATGAAGGGACGGATATCAGCCATGGCGGTAAATCCCGCCATCGGCATTCCGTCGCGCGGCGCGGCGGCAATGATGTGCGATAGGATGTTCCATGGTCGACTCCCGGCTTGTTGAGCACCAAGTCGACCAGCAATGCGGGATGCTGGGCATCCCCAATTCTAGGGAATATTCTCGTCGACGCCGATCAGCCCATGCCGCTGCGCGATCCGCGCCAGCTGCGTGCGACTGCGGACGCCGTAAGTGTGGCGCAGATATTTCATATGCGTGAGAACGGTCGAGAGCGCGACGCCCATGCGCTGTGCAATCTCGGCGTCGCTGTGCCCCAGGGCCGCGAGGCGAAGGCATTCGAGGCGGCGCGGACTGAGGGGCGGTGGACCGTCTTCGGCGGGGGCGGGATAGCCGTAGATGCGGCGCACTTCAGCAAACGCTTCGTCGACGATCCATGCGGCCGCGCGGCAATAATCGCCTGGAGGAAGCTCGGAGGCCTGGGTGGCGAGCGATCCGCTGCCAGGCGGCTCGCCGGCAACGCCTATGGGAACGGTGATACCCCGGCGTAGTCCGTGGCGCGCGGCCTCGTCCAGGATCGGCCGATGAACGCGGCTTCGCCCGAGGATCGAGCCGAGTTCGCTCCACGCGAAACATCGGTTCGTTCGCAGCGAGGCGAGGTGAACCGGGTCGCGGCGATAATAATGACGCGCGATGAAGATGTCGTGCCATTCGCCGTAATTGTCGAGGCAGAAATAAGAAGGCTCCTGGCGAACGAACCAGACCATCTGAACGAGCGCCACGCGGTCGAACCCGAGTTCGCCTACAGCATCGACGGTATCGGTCAGGACATCGCGGTCGCGCCGCGCGGCGCGAACCGATTTGCGGTGTTGCTCGATCAGCCGCTCGATCGGCACGAGGGAAACGGGCGAAGATCGCACGCACCATCGCCGGGAGGGTGCCCCGAGGCATAGACCGAAACGCTGCGCCCGCTACGCCGGGCCCCTATTCGGCAGCCTAGTTCGCGCGCGACCTGCATCTGCCCTCCTCTGGAATGACGACCGACAGGTCTCAACCAGAAGAGCCGCCTCCGCCATCCCAAGAAAAGGGGTGCGAATGGCGGAATTTTTGGGAAGCGTGCCGAGCCCGATTCCGCTCCAGCCGCACCGCCGGCAGCTCATGATCCTTGCCACGGGCGTCTTTTTGCCAAGAGTGTCAACATGCTCGATTCGCATGATCTTCTTGCTGAGGGCGCCGAGCGCTGGGCGCGACTGACCGAGAAGCATCGCGCCTGCCTCGACCTGCTTCTCGAGCATCGGACGTCCAAACAGATTGCGCGGATACTGGACATTTCGAAGCCGACGGTCGACCAGCGCATCGCGGCGGCGCGGGTCATCCTCGGCGCTAGCGATCGCGGCGATGCCGCTTTGCGCTATGCCCGGCTCAAGGCGATATATGATCAAATCATATATGATCCGATGCAGGTTCCCCAAGGCCGCAAGCTTGTGTCATCCGACTTCGCGAACGGTGACCCAGCGAGGACGACAGCGCCCGAAGAACGCGCCTCGTTCCTCGCACAGCCGTTCGGGGATTTTTGGAGGCCCGACCACCCTCCGACGACGCGAGGTACGATAACCGCTGTCATATTGGTCCTGACAGTGTTTCTCGTTCTTGCCGGCCTGGTGATCGGCGACGTCCTGACGCGGTTGATCTCCGGCTGACCCCTTCCACAAACCGAAACCAGTATCGGGGTTCCGTCTGCCGGTCCCGGAAAGGAGAAGCTATGTCCAGTTCAATCGCAAGCACGGCCGCCCGCCTTCAGCGCGACGTACCCGCCACCGAATTTCGGATCGACGACGCGCTGCTCGCCGTATCCTCGCTCATGACGACAATCGTGACCGCGCGGCGCGACATCGACAACATTCCTGCCGTAGCGGGCCAGGCGACGATCCAGCGCCTCGCAAAGGCACAGCTCGCGCTCGTCGGCGTCAGCGGGGACGTTTTGCGGGTTCATGGCGAGCTCGCGCGCATAGGCACGGAAACCGCGGGTTACGATCTTCACGATTGTCCCGAGGCAGCCCCGTCGGCGGGGCTCCCGCTTCGGAGCGTTGCATAGAGCCATATTGACCCCGGAGCAGCCAGCGTGGAAAAAAGTCCTGATGCGAACCGCCTTGTTTCTGGCTTTCTTGCTGGCTGCGCTTGGGTTCGCCGCCTGGCGGGGTGGCGGTC
Organism: Sphingopyxis sp.; assembly: GCF_035250425.1. Classification (GTDB taxonomy): domain Bacteria; phylum Pseudomonadota; class Alphaproteobacteria; order Sphingomonadales; family Sphingomonadaceae; genus Sphingopyxis. Next base: position 29,739 of record NZ_DATFFD010000309.1, on the reverse strand, counting down.
CCGAACGCGCGATGGCCGCAATTGCGCTGGGCCTGGTGGGCGCGGACGGGATCCTGCACCGATATATTCCGGTGGAGTTTGCGACGCTCGACGTGGGACATCTCGCGATCGATGTTTCTGGCGTAGCCGCTACCGCAACGCTCGCGCTCTGTGCGCATCGCTTCTGGCCGATGATCGCGGCCGTCCTCCATATCCTTCCGCTGATGGCGCACATGAGCCGGGTGCTCGACATGACGCTGCATCCGGCGGCCTATCTCACGATGCAGGTGGCGGCGTCTTGGTTGGTGCCACCCCTGCTCATCCTCGCAACCTGGCGTCACCAGCGGCGCTTGCAGCGTCGGGGCAGCGATCCGTCCTGGCACGTCTGGTGGCGTGCGTCGAACCGGGCAACGCCGAGATCGTAGCGGCGCGGCTCATTGCCGAGTTTCGAAGTCTCGCTCGCCTGCTATCGCAAAGTCCGGACGCAATCGCACGGGTCGTGGGCCGCGACAGTGCGATCATCCCGCTGTTGCTCGCGTCGCGCGACACGATGCGCGAGGCGATGCGCCGTGATCTGCATGACAGGCGGATCAGCGCGTCGAGCCGCAGGCTGACGGATTATCTGAAGATTTCGATGGGCGGCCTCCCCGACGAGACGCTGCGCATTCTGTTTTTGGACGCGCGGCACAGATTGATCGCCGACGAGCAGATGCAGCGGGGAACGATCGATCAGGTCGTGCTCTATCCGCGGATCATCCTGCGCCGCGCGATCGAGCTCGATGCGGAAGCCGTCATCCTCGTGCACAATCACCCGAGCGGCGATCCGACCCCGAGCTCGGCCGATCTCTCGGTCACCGAACGGCTCGCCGCAATGGCGCGATCGCTCGATATCGCCGTCGTGGACCACATTGTGGTCACGGCGACATCGCATCGAAGCATCGTGCAACCGAGCGGCTCATCCGGCGACAAAATAGGACAGTCCTTTGGCCTGCGCTCCGCGAGGGACGACGTGCCGCGCGGTGACGGCGCCGATACCATCCTCGGCGCCGCTTTGGCGGGCGCACTTGCGAACGCGCGGCGATCGGTCCGACGCCTCCTGCTGCGCCGACAGTTGCTGGATGTCGACAGGCTGTTCGGCGATCCGGCGTGGGATATGCTCGTGGAACTCTTCATCGCGCATTGCGAAGGCGCGGCGGTCCCGACGGGAGCGCTTGGCATCGGTTCCGGACTGTCATCGAGCAGTGCGCAGCGCCTGGTCCAGCGGCTGGTCGACGCAGGGCTCATAGTGCGCGCGCCCGATCCCGACGATGGACGACGCCATTTCGTCAGCCTGTCGGCAGACATCGCGCACCGTCTGACAGCCTATTTCGTCGCGCACGACGAGTAAAAGCCCGCGCACCCCGGGGATGGTCCGGCTATTATAGGAATTGGTCCAAACAGCTGAATTAGAACCAGTTTCGGGATCGATTTTTCCTGGCGGCCCCTTCAATCGCCGGGCTTCATCGGTTACCATTTGGGCGCCGGTTGTCATCTGGCGAAACGGTAGCGGCAAGAGCCGGCCTTGAGATGACAGGACCAATCGCGCGATCGTTCAGCGAGGCCGGACCGGGAGAGGAACCCGGAAAAGCGCCATTGAGGAGCGGCTGCCGGGCGAAGGGTCCGGAACCCGTCGGCGGCCGACGATCCACACCATGCATAACCGACTGATACAAAAGCTTGCGTCCGGTATCGCTTCATCGGCGACCGAGATCCAACTTTACGGCGCCTTGTCGAGCGCCGCCTCACGGCTCGGCTTCGATCATTTTGCGCTGGCCTACGACCGCCGCGGCGCCAGCGGGCCGGCCTCGCTCCTGATCCACGACTATCCGGAGCCCTGGGCCCGGCTATATGTCAAACTCGACCTGGGCGGCATCGACCCGGTCCGGCGCGCCGCCGAGCGATCGATGACCGGTTTCGGCTGGCACGTGCTCGACCATTATATTCCACTGACCAGAGGCGATCGCAGGATGCTCGAGATCGGCCGCGAACATGGGGTGAGCGACGGCTTTACGGTCCCGCGGCATCTCCCCGGCGAAGCGAGCGGGGCCTGTTCGTTCGCGGTCGGTCCCCAAAAGCAGATGCCGGGCGGCATGTTCCATGCCGCCGAGATCATCGGCGCCGTCGCCCTGACCACCGCGCGGAGCCTGATCGGTGCGCCGAGACCGACAGATCGGCCAAGACTCAGCGAGCGGCAGCGCGAATGCGTGCTGTGGATCGCGCGCGGGAAAACGGCGGGCGAAACGGCCGCGATCCTCGGCATCAGCGAGGAAACCGTCATTCAGCATCTCAAGGTCGCGCGCGACCGCTACGACGTCCATTGCCGCCAGATGCTGATCCTTTGCGCGCTGTTCGACGGCCTCATCGGCTTTTCGGACATTTACGACTGGTGGCACGACTGACGGATAACCGGGGATGGCGAGGCGCAAACCATCCCCATTTCTTGGTATCGCCGAAATCCGCCGCACATGGTCTGATTCCGCCTCTCACCAAGCGAGGAAAAATCATGACCGATCAGCTCACGCGGGCGCAGCAGGCGCCCGGGAATGCGGCGATGCGCGCGATGTTCGTGGCCCGAAAACGGGTCTTCGTCGACATGTTGCAATGGGACCTGTCGGTGCTCGAGGACATGTACGAGATAGACCAGTTCGATACGCCCGACGCCGAATATCTCATCCTGCTCGACGACACCGGCGAACATCGCGCCTCGGCGCGCCTCCTTCCAACCACCGGACCGCATCTTCTCGGCAATCTCTATTCCTGGTTGTGCGACGAAGCGGTTCCGCGCGGCCCGTCGGTCTGGGAGATCAGCCGTTTTTGCATCGACCCCCGCCAGACCGCGTCCGAACGCCGCGGCGCGCGCAATGAATTGGTCACGGCGCTCGCCGATTATGCGCTGCGCCACGATATCAGCGATTACACCGGCGTTGCCGAGTGGAACTGGTTCCAGAAGATCATGCGCTTCGGCTGGTCTTGCCGACCGCTGGGTCATGCGACCGACGAAGGCGCCTCAAAGCTTGTCGCGCTTCGCATCCGGATCGACGCCGATACCAAAGCCGGCCTGGAACGTGCCGGAACCTATGTCCCTCTCGGCCTTGTCGACTATGAGAGCGGGGAGACGGCCCATTGAAACGCGATCTCTCACCGGACATGGCTGCGGCAAAACTTGTTCTGGAGCTTTGGGCCAAGGGCTACGCCATCATCAAAAACTGCAGACCCCCGAAGTTCCTGACCAGCCTCGGCGACGAACTCGGTCCGCTGTTCGATCAAACGCCCTTTTGCCAAGGGCCGTTCTACGGCAACAGAACGAAGCGGATCGGAGGCTTGCTCAAGCGGTCGCCGCGCGTCCGCTATCTGGTACAAGATCCGGTCATCCTGCTCGCCGTCCAGTATATTCTCGGCGGCGGCTGCGACCGCATCCAGCTCAACGTCGCGCAGGCCATCGAAATCCACCCCGGCGAAGTCCGACAGTTTCCGCATCGCGATCATGACATGTGGCCCTGCGCCAAGGGCGAGCAGGAATTTCTCGTCAATGTCATCTGGCCGCTGACGCCGTTCACCGCGGACAATGGCGCAACGCACATTTACCCGAACAGCCACGGAGTCGCGGGAATGGCGAAAGCCGATCTGGCCCCCCCGGTCGTCGCCGCGTGCGAACCTGGATCAGCGATTTGCTTTCTCGGTTCGACCGCGCATGGCGCGGGATCGAATCTCAGCGCGGACGTCAGACGCGGCCTCGTAATCGGCTACAGTCTCGGCTGGCTCAAGCCCTATGAAAATCCCTGGCTCGCCTACCCGCCCGAGGTGGCCCGGACCTTCGACCCCGAGCTCGCAGCCCTTGCCGGCTATGCGCAGCACCGGCCCAACCTCGGTAATTACGAAGGCAGGTGCCCCTCGGTGCTGCTCGGAGACCATGTGCCCCGCCATTTGGGCGCGATCGATGCGCTTCGCCCTGACCAGGCGTCGGCGGTGGCCGCCTTCGCCGCTGCCGAGCGGCGCGCGCGATGAGCCCCGCGCATGTCATCGAGCCGACCTACGAGGCAATCAAGCGGCGTGTGATGAACGGCGAATGGGCCGGCGGCGCGCGCCTCGATTCCACACGTATCGCGGAAACGCTCGGCGTCAGTGTCACCCCGGTGCGCGACAGCCTCTATCGGCTGGCGGGTGAGAGGATAGTCGACTTTACGCACGGCGAGGGTTTCCATGTCCATCGGCTCACCGAAACCGAACTCCGCGACATGCTCGAGCTTAACCTCATTCTGCTTCTCGCCGCGATTGCAACCGCTCGTGGGCAAGGGGAAGAGACGAATCCGGCGTTTGCGGACGATGCCGATCCCGCTGCGGTGCTGTTTGCGGCTGTCGCACGACGCTCCGGCAATGCCGAGATCGCCGCGGCGATCGCGGCGTTGAACGATCGGCTTCACGCAGCGCGCCGCCTGGACGCCGATATATTGGAAGAGGTGGCGACCGAGCATGAAGTGCTCGGCGCCGCACTCGTCGGCGAGATGTATCCAGACGGTTCAGCGCGGGGCATCGTGCTTCGTTATCATGAGCGCCGCGCGCGTGAAGCGGCCACTTATGCGCGTCGGCTTGCCGAACGGGCGAAATCCTGAAATCGCGCGTGGCTCTCGGCACGCGAAGCAGGGGGAGGCTCCTGCCTTGACCGGCGAACCAGCGCCCGCGACCAGAAAACGAAACAAAGTCGAGCCAAGATGACGCAAGCGCCGGGGTCGTCACCGTTCCCCTGCGGAGCCAACCTGGGATGGATCGCATCCCTGACCGCCCCCTTCCCGGCGCGACGCAGGCCCAGGCGCGGAAACGCCTCGCTATGATTGGCGACCGCAAGGCCATGTCATCGCCGCCTCCGTACTGAGCTCGGCATCGCCCCGGCAGCTCGCCGCTTGCACGACGGACAACGAACGGCTGCCGGAATTTCCCTGGCCGTCTCAACAGTCGGCACCGGTGACCGTCGCAGGGCCGCATCGCCGATCATCCTCGAACCGACGCCGGCGCCGACCGACGGATTTCTCTGCAGCGCGCGCCAGCAAGCCGGATCGGCGGGATTGCGGTGTTTGATCGTCCGGATTTGCACCGGCTGACGTTGCCGTCACCTTCGCTCAAAAAATTTTCCGCCCCAACTAAGGTAATCTCGCAGGACGCATCTTCCCTCCCCGAAGGCCGTGCGCCGAAAGCGCGGCCCAGACAGAGGGGGAGACCTTATGACGATTTCGAGAAGCCGTGCCGCGCTGGCGTTCCTTGGCAGCAGCGCCCTGTCCGCCATGCCGGCGCATGCCGCCATCCAGTCGTCCGAGCCCGGTTACAGGTCCGATCAGCCGAGGCAAGAATCGTCGGAGGACGCCGGCGACGAGCCCATCGTCGTGACCGGCTCGCATATTCGCGGCGCCCAGATTGCCTCCCCGGTCATCACCGTCGGCCGCGACACGATCGAAAAGGCGGGTCAGAATGACCTCGGCGAGGTAGCCCGCAGCATTCCGCTAAATTTCAGCGGCGGCCAGAATCCCGGGATCGGAACCGGCGGCGGTCTCGCCAACGGCAATCTCGATTCCTCGTCACAGCTCAACCTTCGCGGCCTTGGCCCCGACGCGACGCTCACCCTGCTCGACGGGCACCGCCTGCCCTATGGCGGCGCTTTCGCCGGGATCGACATCTCGGCGATTCCGGTCGCGGCGGTCGAACGGCTCGAAATCGTCCCGGATGGCGCCTCCGCCCAATATGGCTCGGATGCCGTCGCGGGCGTCGCCAACATCATCCTGCGCCGCGACTTCGAAGGCATCACGACGACGGCGCGCCTGGGCGCCGCCTCTTCGGGCGGCATTTTCCAGCAGGGTGCGGACGCGGTTGCCGGCACCGGATGGTCGAACGGTCATCTCATGCTGGCGTATCAGTTCGCAAACAACGGCGCGATCACGGCCCGGCAGCGCGACTTCGCCGGATCCTTGCCGCAAGGCAATAATCTCTATCCCGCCATCCGCCAGCACAGCGCCCTATTGAGCGGTCGCCAGACGCTCGGCACGGGCGTCGAATTCGATGTCGACATCGTCTTCAGCGACCGTCGCTCGCGGACGATCGGCGGCAACACCACTGCCGCCGGGTGGCAGCGCCTGATCTTCTCGCCGACCGCGCGGAGTTTCAGTATCGCGCCCGAACTCGCGGTCGAACTCGGCGGCGACTGGATGGCGCGCGCATCGATCGTTTATGGCAAGAGCGACAGTCGCTATCATAGCGCGTTCGAGCCGACCGCCGGGCCGCGCACCTTGACGACCGGCTGCTTCTGCAACAGCGCGATTAACGCCGAAATCCTGTTCGACGGATCGCTGTTCGCGCTTCCCGGCGGCGATGTCCGCGTCGGGCTCGGCGGCGGGTATCGCTCGAACAAGCTGCGCTATTCACAGGTCCGTGACGGGAGGTTGACCTCGGCCTTCGACGTCAACCGCGACAGCCATTTTATCTTCGGCGAAGCGAATATCCCGCTCGTCGGCCCGGCGCAGCAGCTCGCGCTCGTCAACCGGCTGACAGTCACCGCGGCCCTCCGTTACGAAGATTATCCCGGCATGGGCCGCGTCACGACGCCGAAGCTCGGGCTGGTGTACGAACCCGTCCACACTATTGCGATCAAAGCGTCGTGGGGTCGATCGTTCAAAGCCCCGACGCTCTACCAACAATATGTCGGTTACGAGACCTATCTCCTACCGGCGAGCGCCTATGGCGCCGCGCCCTCGGGCACGATATTGTACGCGAGCGGCGGCAATCCGTCGCTGCGGCCCGAACGCGCACGAAGCTGGTCGGCGGGCGTCAGCTTCGAGCCGACGCCGGCGCTTCGGCTCTGGGCCAGCTATTTCAACGTCCGCTATCGCGACCGCGTCGCCCAGCCGGTTCCCGGTTCGATCGCCTCGGCGTTCAGCGACCCCGGCTATGCCACGCTGATCGACCGCGATCCGGCGGCAGATCTGCTCACAAATCTCATCGAAGGCTCGCTGTCCGGCCTCACCAATTTTACCGACGAAGCCTATGATCCAGCGGCGGTCGCGGCGCTCGTCGACAATCGCAACCGCAACATCGCGCGTCAGGATATCGAAGGCGTCGACCTCGGTGCCTCGTACCGCTTCGAAATCGATAGCGACCGGCGTCTCGATCTCAGCGGATCGCTGACCTATCTTAAAAGCGAACAGCGGCTGGTCGACACGCTGCCGGACAGCCAGCTTGCGGGAACGGTTTTCAACCCGCCGCACTGGCGCGGCCGAGCTGGCGTGTCGTGGCAAGGCTCGGGCTACACGATCTCGGCGTTCGGCAATTATACCGGCAAGCTCGCCGACCGGCGGTTCGCGACCCCGACGATCTTGCCGTCGGCGGTCACGCTCGACCTCACCGCGCAGATCGCCGTCGGCACCGCGCCCGGCCGCCCGCCGGCCTTCGACCTCACCCTCGTCGTCAACAATCTGTTCAACGACCGGCCGCCGGCCATCGGCACCAACGGGTCGAGCGACACACCCTATGACTCGACCAACTATTCTCCGATCGGCCGCTTCCTTGGGCTGAAGGTTTCGCGGACATGGTAGTGCTCGCTGTCACCATGTCCGCGGCGCTCGCGGCGCAGGCTCCCCTTGCTTCGGATCCCTGCGCCGCGTTTGCCGACGATAGCCCGCAGGGCGAGGCCGGGCGACCGGTTGGCGTGCGCGACCTCGCCACCATCGCCGACATCGGCCAGGCAAGCCCGCACGACGTCGCGAATTCCCCGTTCGGCGTTTCGCCCGACGGTCGCTCGATCGCCTTCGTCGTGCGCCGCGCGAACCCGGAAACGAACAGCTATTGCCAGCGACTGCTGGTCGCATCGTTGACCGATGCGGGCGCGGTGCGCGAGCTCGACCGCGGCGGCGAATTTATCCGCATGCTCACCCCGGTCCGAAAATTCGCCGCGGTCGAATCGGGCGTCGCCGATGTGATTTCGCCGCGCTGGTCTTCCGACGGGCGGGCGCTGGCCTATGCAAAGCAGGTCGGCGGCGACGTCCAGATCTGGACCACAGCGGCTTCGGGCGGTCCGGCGGTCCAGGCCACTAAACTCGACTTCCGGCCCGAAAATTTCACCTGGAGCTCCGACGGCGCGGGTTTCATCGTGGCCGGGCGTCCGGCGATCGCGGCCGAAAAGGCCAGGATCGACGCCGAAGGCCGCAAGGGATGGCTCTACGACGGACGTATCGCCCCGTTCGTGTCCAACCGGCCGCAGGTTCGGGGGACATTTCCGATGGAATATTTCCATGTCGATGTCCGCACCGGGGAGCGCCGCCCTGCCCGTCCGGACGAGATCGCGCGGGTGGATCCCGAAGCAGATCCGGGCAAACCGGCAGGGGCGGGCCTTTTTGCTGCCGGCAAGTCCGGCGGCCAAGCCTGGACCGAAGCCAAGTCGCCGGACAAGCTCCTCAGTCCCAAAAGACTCGTCGTCAGATGGCGTGACGGCACCAGCAGCGTTTGCGACGACGATATTTGTTCGACCATCCGCAGGCTGGGATGGTCTGACGATGGCGCGACGATCTACTTCCTCGCGCGCCAAGGCTGGGCGAAATCGGCCACGTCGGTCCTTCGGTGGCGAATGGGCGAGCCGCGTCCGCGCGAGCTGCTGTCGACCGAGGACGTGCTGGTCGGATGCGAATTGCACGGGGGCGACCTGATTTGCGCGCGCGAGGGATCGAAGAGGCCCCGCCGCATCGTCGCGATCGATCTCGTCGACGGCAAGGAGCGGGTGATCTTCGATCCCAATCCGCAATTTGCCAACCTGCAGCTCGGCGAGGTGCGCCGCCTGCGCTACAAGACCGCGTTCGGGACCGAGGCCTTCGCCGACCTTGTCCTGCCACCAGACTCGAAACCAGGCGACAGACATCCGCTCGTCCTCGTGCAATATAATAGCGAGGGCTTCCTGCGCGGCGGGACCGGCGACGAGGTGCCGGTCCATGTCCTTGCCGGGCGCGGCATTGCCGTCTTGAGCTTTGAGCGGCCGTTCGGCGCGCCGGGAACAGAGGAAGCAAAGACGGAACTGGAATATCGACAGATCGTCCGCCGCAACTGGTTCGACCGCCGGAACGTTCAGTCCGCGATCGAGACCGCCATAGCGAGAGCCGTGGCAACTGGCCGGATCGATCCCGACAGGCTCGGCATAAGCGGCTTCAGCGAAGGCACGGCCGCGACCCAATGGGCGCTCATCAACAGCCGGCTGTTCAAAGTCGCCGCGCTCGGCATATGCTGCGAGGACAAGGTCGCGATCGCGATGAACGGCGGGATCGATTATGAGACCTTTACGCTCGAGATGGGTCAGCCGCTCTATTCCTATGAGAAAGAAGATTATTGGGCGCCCCTCTCGCTGATGCAGAATGCCGAACGGATCGACGCGCCCATCCTGGTCCAGAGCGGCGAATATCTTCTGGGCCTCGACGTGCTCGCAGCCTTCCGGCGCCTCGGCAAGGTGATGGAGTTGCACGTTTTCGACAATGAGCCGCATGTCAAATTCCAGCCGCAGCATCGGCTTGCCATGTACGACCGCGTCGTCGACTGGTTCGCCTTCTGGCTGAAAGGGGAGCGCGATTGCGGCGCGGAAAAGGCGTCGCAATATGAACGATGGCTCGCGATGCCGGGCGCGCCGACCATGGCATCATGCGTCGGCAGAACCGCGCCCATCCCATGAGCGCGCCCAGGCTTCGGCCTCGGCGACTTCGAGCAGCCGGTACAGCAGCTGGCCGCGCGTAACCGCCGGATCATCGAGCGCCGCCTCCACGGCGGCCGCATCGATGATCCGGTTGTCGCGCAGCGCGCCACCCAGAAGGAGCTCGCGGAGGACCGGCCGCCCGAGCTCGAAGACCTCCGCGGTCAGGCTTTCGGGTCCGGATTTGGAACGCCGAGCGATGACAGCCGCGGGAAGCGCGGTGCTGAACGCCTCGCGCGCGATCGCGCGATTGACCCCGCCGCGGCACCAGTCCCACGTCGGGATACGCAGGCAGGTTTCGACGATCGGCTGTGCGAGCAGGACCGGAATGGCGGGAGGAAGGACTCCTCGATCATATCCCTCGACATGATTCTGGATTCGCACAATCAAGTCGACGTGGGCGCATTTGCCCGGGATGCGGGCGGTTCTGTCCTGGCAACCGGCGAGGTCCTCGAGCCAGGGCGTGAGTAGCGGAGACCACTCCGTCCCCTGCCGATCGGCATCGATCAGACGCATGTCGGGGCTCGGTCCCCGTGGCGACCGCCGAACGAGCAAGGACAAGGTCGCGCGCACCATCGTCGCGAGATCGCATTGTGTGACCCGGCACATATCGACAAAGGTGTGGGCAAACCCGCGGCGCTCGCGCGCACTGCGCAACCGGTCGACGATGGGCGCGGCGGAATGCAGGTAGCAAAAAACATTGTCTCCACCGTTACCGGTGAAGATGGCATCGAAGCCGTGCGCCCCCACCTCCGCGCGATAAGCGCGCTCGATCTCCTGCATGAAATGCCGGCTGACAGGGCGCGGCAAGTGCTTCGATCCCGACTTGGACAGATCGATCTGCTCGACCTCGTACCGATGCTCGAGCAATTCCGCGTTGGTTCTTGTCGCGACCAGGCGCGCATAGGCGCGCTCGTCGCCGCTCGGGTCGCCGGTATACATTGTCAGCGCCGTGAAGCGCCGTCCCCCGGCGGCAAGCGCAGCGCAGACGACCGAGGAATCGAGGCCGCCCGACATGCCCACGACGATATTGTCGAATCCGCCTGCGATGGCGGCGATGCTCGCGCAGATGCTGTCGCGAAGCGCAGCAACGGCTTGATCCGAGGATATCCGGCACGCTGCGCCCGTGAAGGTCCAAGGCGTCCAGAGGCGCCGCTCCGATCGCCCTTCGCTGCCGAAGCATGTCAGGACGCCGGGCGGCAGTTCTTCAATGCCTTCGACACAGGTCGCGCGCCGCCGGATCCCCGGCGCCTGCAGAAATTCGGACAGACGACCCCAGTCGACCGTGCCTCCGCCCAATCGGGCAGCCTCGAGCGTGGCAACGTCCGAAGCGAGGAAGATGTTGTCCCCGAACTGGCGGAGGTAGCAGGGCATGCTTCCCGTTGGATCGCGCAATATTCGGCAGCCGTCCGCCCCGGCGACGAGCGCCAGATAAGAGCCCCAAAAATCCTCGACGAGACTCGCGGGCGATGTCGACAGCCGCGTCGCAACGTTATCCGCTATCGCGGCAACCGAACGGGATCCGCTGCGGTCGAACAGCTGCCCGATGACGACCGTGCGGCGATCTTGCGCCCAGATCAGCCACGATGTGTCGCTGCACCAGAGCGCGGGGGCGTCCGCGCGCGTCAGTTCTGGACTGCCGACCAGCGAAATCGGCTTGCCGCCGTTTCCGGGGCGCCGGGGAAGTGCGAGCAGATAGCGGAACGCGGTCATGCGAAAAAGATCGGCGTGTAGCGCGCGACTTCATCAGGCGTCTCGTTCAGCACGATGTCACCCGACTGCACCCAGGCGTGCGCGGCAAAGGGCTGGGCGCGAACGCCGATAACGAGCAGGGCATCGCATCGCAGGCCGGCAAGCCGGCGCGCCATCGCGAGCGAACGCGACAGACAGCGGTTTGCCGACGCCCGGAAGAGCCTGGCCCTTTCATAGGCCCGTACGACGCGAGCGGGCCCGTCATCCGTTAACGGAGTCGCCAAGGTCCGCCCGACTTTCGCGTTTTCATACGATGCAATGAGCGCCGCCAGCCGCCCCAGTCGCAATTGCTGCGACACGCCGATGTCCGACACGAGGGCCCGTGCCACCTCGAAACCGCCCGGCCCTCCTGCGCCGAGCGCGTCGAGACCGGACGTGCAGGCGACGAGCCGCGGGCGGGAAAGGCTCTGTCTGAAAATCGCCGGGCGCAGCAGGCCCGCTTCGATCAGCGGCGGTGCCGTCGACCCGGCAGAAAGGGGGTTGTCGACCAGATTGCGGAAATGATCCTCCAACCGGGCCGGAAGACGAAAATAGCGGTCCTTCTTCAGGTCGAGAAAGATGAAGGCTGAAGCCGCCTCGCAAAAATGGAGGCCGGGACGAAGCGCAAAGCCCATGTCGAAGCGAAGAACGGGCGCGCGCTGGTGAACGCGCGCCCGATCCCCTCAGTCCTCGGCGATGCCCGAGACGAACTTCAGCAGGGTGCCGCCCGGATCCTGATCGATCCGCCCCTGCCCCTTGGTTTCTTCCGAGGCGACGCCCAGCTCGATGAGGTCGTCGTCGCGATCATGGACATTCTGCATGGCATGTTTCCTTTCCAATCTGCGACCGGAATGAGTCGCGAGGAAAAGTTATGCCGAGGCAGAAGGGCGTTCCATTTTATAAACAGTTTATTTTCTCGGTCGCCTATACCCGAAAAAGGTGACCGGGCTGAGAAAACACGCTTCCGGAGCGCGTACTGGCGCCTTTAGCGATAGGCCTGGACATCCGCGTCAGAACCCGGTCACGCTCCCTTTACTGCAAAGGTGCTGTTTTAATGTGATGACGTAATCGAACTACCGCAACCGAAACTGGACCCGTTGGTGGGTCGATCTTCGGACGCGGCCGCTCCCGCGCATCGTGCGGCATCGACGACGCCGAATAGAACAACCCGCGCATACGTGCTGTCGCAGCGCCCGTCGGGACTGGCGTAGCGAAAGACTTCGCTGCAGTATTCTTGATCCGGTGCGCCATTTCGAGGGAAATGTGCGCCTGGATCGCCTGGAAGATGTCGAGCAGGTCGCGTGGCTTGATTTCGCGGATGTCCTTTTCGCCGACGACCGGGAAGACGTCTGCCTCGAGACGGCGGATGATATGCGCGGCATATTTGGGAGCCCGGGCTAGCTGACGCGCGACCAGCCATTCGCGGGCGATCTCCACGAAGCTGTTGCCGTCCGCTGCGGGCGCGGCAGCGGCTTCCTGCAGCCACTCCAATGGCGGCTCGAAAATTCTCCCCGGCTCTTTTCGGCCCATTTGCAAGCCGAACCTTCCAATGCGGGAAAGGGCGGCATGCCAAAAATAATATATCTCAGAATATATTTTCAGCTATCCATATGCCCTAGCATATATCCCTTGCCATATGCACATATTTCATATATCCAAGCATATTCTTTGACATGATCATATGTTAGAAGATATAATGAACGACCATCTCACCCTTGCCGAGACTTTCAAACGGGCCCGACGCGCGCGCGGACTGACGCAAGCCGAACTCGGCGCACGGGTCGGCATCCCGCAGAGCCATATTTCAAAGATCGAAAAGGGCGGCGTCGACATCAAGCTGTCGAGTTTGACCGAAATTGCGCGCGCGCTCGACCTTGAAGTGACGCTCGTCCCGCGCCGCGCGCTCCCCGCGATCGAAAGCAGCGTGAGGGCACTCGGCAGCGCGGACGAAACCAGCCGTGCGATCGCCGCGCTCGACGAACAGCTTGAGCTTGCCAATAGGATCGAGCAGAAATTCCCCGAGCTTGCCGAAACCGAGAAGTTCGAGACCGCGGTCCGCAACCTCAAATATCTCTCCTACACCCCGCCGCTGTGGAAGGCGCTGAACGAAATCCTGCGCCCCTCCCGCGAGCTCCGCAAGACGCTCGACGCGCTCGGGCATCCCGGGACGCTGGCACCCTATCTCAGCAGCACCACCGCCGCCCTGCGCTCGCTGCGCAACGAAGCCGCGCATCAGCCGGCCCTCCCCGCTCCCCAGCGTCCCGCGCACCGTCTCGACGACGAGGATGACGCATGATCGATGCCGCCGCCCTCGACATTCTCCTCCACGGCACGCGGATAGGTACGATCGCGCGGCTCGACGGCGACAGGAGCATCTTCTCGTTCGACGCGGCCTATGCCGCCGATCCTGAACGCGCGACGCTCTCGCTCGCCTATCGCGACACCCTTGGCGCGCTCATCGACCAGCCGCGCGCCTATCAGACACGTATCGAGCCCTTCTTCTCGAACCTCCTTCCCGAGGGAACGCTCCGCGACTATCTCGCGCGGCGCGCCGGCGTCAAAAGCCTCCGCGAATATCTCCTTCTTGCGCAACTGGGCGCCGATCTTCCGGGCGCGGTCACAGCGGTGCCGGTCGAGGGTTGGGATGCCCCGGGCGATCCCAATGAGGAAGGTATCGCGGCTGCCGCCAGGCATGCGCTCCGCTTCTCGCTCGCCGGCGTGCAGCTCAAATTCTCGGCGGTGAAGAACCAGGGGCGCGGCGGCGGCCTCACCATTCCGGTGACCGGCACCGGCGGCGACTGGATCATCAAACTGCCTTCGGCGCGCTTTCCGCACGTCCCCGAGAATGAATATGCCGCCATGATGCTCGCACGCCGCCTCGGCATCGACGTTCCCGACGTCGACCTCGTCGCGATCGACAGCATCGCGGGCCTTCCCGACGGCATCCACCGCTACGGGGCCACGGCTTTCGCGATCCGGCGCTTCGACCGCAGCCTCGATGGCCCGGTGCACATCGAGGATTTCGCGCAGGTCTTCGGCGTCTACGCCGACGATAAATATGAGAATGCCAGCTATCGCAGCATCCTCGCTGTGCTCGCGATCGAGAGCGACGAGGAAAGCGCCGTCCAGTTCATTCGCCGGCTCACCTATTCGGTGCTGATCGGCAATGGCGACATGCACCTCAAAAACTGGTCGCTGATCTATCCCGACCGGCGCCGTCCAATCCTTGCGCCAGCCTACGATCTGCTCTCGACGCTGCCCTATACATCGGACGAGGAGGCTGCGCTCAAATTCCATCGCTCGCGCGCCTGGGAGAGCTTCACTTACGACGAGCTCGAGGCGATCGCCGGCAGGGCGCGGCTCCCGGCGGCGCTCATCGTTCGCACCGCGAAGGCAACGGCCGAGCATTTCGATGCCATATGGCATCAGGAGAAGGACCAGTTGCTCTTCACGCCCGACGTGATCGAAGCGATCGAGCGGCACCGCGGGCGCCTCGCTATCTGACGCCCGGACTTCCCCGGGCCGATCCTCGACTGCCTTGGCGACGACGGCGGCGCGCGGTAGGACGGCCTATGCACGGATCGAACCGCCCCGCCGAATTCGACGCCATCCGCGAGCGGCTCCAATATCGCGAGATCCTCACGATCCTCGACGAACAAGGCACGACCAACGACAAGCTCCTCTATCGTTGGCTGATCCATGTTGGCCTTGCCGTACCGGCGCGAAAACTGGAGACGATGTTCGATCGCCTCGACGATGAGGGCCTGACGCGATCGCAGCGTATCGAGACGACAAGGGTGATCGAGATGACGCGCGAGGGCAAGGAAGTGGCCAGCGGCATCACGAACCTCGACTGGGTCGAGCCGCCCGAGCCGCCGGCCCTCTAAAGGCTGCGGTCCGACATGCCCCTTGCCTCGGCCTCGTCGAGATAATCGGCCCACCACTGCATCATTGGGCGTCGATGTGCCAGATAACGGGCTGAATTATAAGCCGCGCGTACGCCCTGGGGCTGGTGCGCGAGTTGCATCTCGATCCAGTCGGGCTCGAACAGGCCGCTTTCGTTGAGCACTGTGCTCGCGAGCGACCGGAACCCGTGCACGGTCGCTTTCCCGCGAAGGCCCATGCGGTACATGATATCGAGCATCCGGTTCTCGCTGATCACGAGCGATTTTGAGATCGGGACCGGGAAGAGATAACGGCCGAGCCGCCTGTTGCCGGCGGCACGATAGACGTTGAGCTCCCGGATCTCATGATAGAGCGAGATCGCTTGCCGGGGCAGCGGCACCAGATGCTCGCTCCGCATCTTCATCCGCTCGGGCGAGATGCGCCACATCGCGCTGTCGCCATCCATATCCTCGAATTCTTCGAATTCGGCGAAACGCGTTTCCTGGGTGCGCACCATGGTCATGATGGTCCAGCGCAGCGCCAGATGACTGAGACGCTCGCCGGTGTCGGCGTTGAACTTCACGAAGAAGTCCGGGAGATCCTTGGCCGCCACCTTCGAGTGGTGCCTGACCGGCTTTTTCTTCGCCATCGCCGGGCTGAGGTCGCGGCAGGGGTCGCTCTCGCAGCGTCCGTCGGGAATGGCGTAGCGAAAGACCTCGCTGCAGTAATTCTTGATCCGGTGTGCCGTCTCGAACGATCCCCGCGCCTGGATGGAGCGGAAGATGTCGAGCATATCGCGCGGGGTGATCGTGGCGATGTCCTTCTCGCCAATGACGGGAAACACGTCGTTCTCGAGGCGGCTCACAATCCGCGAGCCATATTTGGGGACCCAGGAGAGCATGCGCGCCTCCAGCCATTCACGCGCGACCTCTTCGAAGGTGCTACCCTGTGCAACGACAGCGGCAGCCGCTTCTTTTTGCCGCTCCTTGGACGGGTCGAGACCAAGGGCGAGTTGATGTTTCATCTTGTCGCGCCAGGCCCGGGCGTCGGCGAGCGTGGTCTGGGGATAGCGCCCACCCGAAAGGAGCTTGGCTTTGCCGGCATGGCGATAGGCGAAACGCCACAGCTTCGACCCATTGGCCTCGACGAAAATGAAGAGGCCGCCGCCGTCGGCCTTCTTGTATCGCTTCGCCTCCGGCTTCAGCGCCTTCAACGCAATATTGGTGAGCATGAACCTGTCTCCACACATGAGTGAAACCGGCTCGAATTCCCTACCCCGAAAAACTGGGGTAGGACCCGATTTCCTACCCCAAAAATGACAAAAACAGGCTTGGGCTGCAAGGGGGCCAGCTGGGACGAATTGGGACTAACCCATTCTGTAACCCGCTGATTTCCTTGTCTTTTGGTGGGACGCCTTGAGCGTCTCTGGGTCCCCTTGGGACGCCGGCCTGGCAGGGGCAGTAGGACTCGAACCTACGACCCTCGGTTTTGGAGACCGATGCTCTACCAACTGAGCTATACCCCTAGGCCGGAGTGCGCCACTAGCCGGATTGCGGAGGCGGGGCAAGAGGGATCACGGGTTGCGCGGGCGGGCCGGGCTGATATGCGCAATTTCGCATGAGCGTAGCGCCGTCCCCTGCCCCGTCCACCGCCGCCCCGCAGAATTATCTGGGCGGCATCGGGTTGCGGTTGCTCGCGATGGTCAGCCTGTCGCTGATGTTCGTGCTGGTCAAATATATCGACGCCGCGGGCATCCATATCGTCGAAAGCCTGTTCTGGCGGCAGGCGCTGGTGCTGCCTTTCCTGCTGCTCTGGGTCCAGGCGACCAGCGGCCTTTCATCGCTCAAGACCCAGCGGATCGGCGCGCACGCGCGGCGGATGCTGATGGGGCTGACCGGCATGGCGTGCAATTTCGGCGCGATGATCCTGCTCCCGATGGCGGAGGCGACGACGATCAGCCTGTCGGTGCCGATCTTTGCCGTGATCTTCGCCGCGCTGATCCTCGGCGAGGCGACGGGGTGGCAGCGGTGGAGCGCGGTGATCGTCGGCTTTATCGGCGTCCTCGCCGTGCTCGATCCGATTTCGAGCTTCGCGGGCGGATTCGGCGGCACGCATGGCCTTGGGACTTTGGTCGCGCTCACGGGCGCGATCATGACCGCGCTGATCACGATTGCCGTGCGCGACCTTGGCCGCACCGAAAATGCCGGGACGATCGTCTTCTGGTTCAGCCTGTTATCGATGATCCCGCTCGGCATCGCCCTGCCCTTCGTCATCACTCCGCATGACGGCCACGAATGGCTATTGCTGATCGGGCTCGGCTTTCTCGGCGCGGTCGTCCAGATGTCGCTGACCGGCGCGCTGCGTCTCGCGCCCGTGTCGGTCGTGATCCCGATGGATTATTCGAGCCTGCTATGGGCGATCGCCGCGGGCTGGTGGTTCTTCGGCACCTTGCCCGCCGGCACGACATGGATCGGCGCGCCGCTCATCATCGCGTCGGGCCTGTTCATCGCCTGGCGCGAGCATCGCCGCCATATCGACCGCCCGAAGGAGGTTGCCGCATGACGCGTCCGATATTGTACCACTGCCCCGACGCGCGCTCGCTGCGCTGCCTGTGGGCGGTCGAGGAAGCCGGGATCGACGTCGACCTCAAGCTGCTCAAATTCCCGCCGCGCGCGTTCGAGCCCGATTATCGCGCGGTAAATCCGCTGATGACGATTCCCGGCTGGGTCGAGGACGGGCAGCTGATGACCGAATCGGCGGCGATCTGCGAGCGCATCGCCGAGGGAACGCCGCTCGAAGTGTGCCGCGACGAGGCGGATTATTGGGCGTGGCGCAACTGGCTGCACCGCAGCGATGCGACGCTGACCTTCCCGCTCGCGATCATGATCCGCTACACGCGCGTCGAGCCCGAGGAGCGGCGGCTGAGCCAAGCGGTCGCGGATTACAAAGCCTTTTTCGGCGGCCGCGCGAAAAGCATCGAGGCGGCGCTGGCCGACGGGCGCGAGTGGCTCGTCGCGGGGCGCTTCACGATCGCCGACATCGTAATCGGCTATGCCGCCTTCCTCGCGACGACATTGGGCGCCGACGATGTGCTGGGCGATGCGACGAAGGCGTGGCTGGACCGCTGCATGACGCGCGAGGGATTTCAGCGCGCCCGCGCGCGGCAGAAAGCCGCGGCCTGACGAAAAAGGGCTCCACCATAGGGTGAAGCCCTTCGTGCCCCCCGTACATGGCAACGCCAACGGAGAAAACGCATCGGCCTTTCGGGGTGTAGGTCGCGTGAAAGGCCGGATGAGGGGTGAATCTATGCCGCGCGGGCGATGTTGGCTTTCACATTCTCACCGAGGATGCGCTGTCGGCCTGGGAAGCCATTTCCGGCCGCTTTGGGGGAGTGAACCGCCATTGTCTTCTTTCGTCATCCCGGGTTGGAACCGGTCGGCACATGATCGCATAATCCTTCCAAAGTTCAGGAAAGTTCAGCCCTGTGCGGCGCCCGGTTTTGGATCCGGCGGCATGCTGGACGCGCGCGGCACACCTCGCCGTGGCTGCACCCCGCAAGCCGGGCAGCAACCGCTTTTATCCACCAAATGAAAGAGCCGGATGAAGGCTGGCACGGCCGGATAATGTAGGAAAGGCTTATTTGAAGGCGGCGCCTGCTTTGGGGTAGGGGGCGGCTATCCCCACCTTCGTCTTTCCCGCGAAAGCGGGAACCCAGCAGCAACGTCGGACTGGGTTCCCGCTTTCGCGGGAATGACGAAATGATGAGCCGCCTCCGTCGAACCCACCGTCGAAACCGGACGCTCAATTCACCATCCGCTCATACCCCTCCCAATAGGGCGCACGCAGGTCTTTCCGCAAAATCTTGCCGCTGGCGTTCCTTGGCAGCGCCTCGATCACGTCGATGCTGCGCGGAGCCTTGAAGGCCGCGATGCGCTCGCGCGCCCACGCAATGATGTCGGACTCCTCCACCGTCGTGCCCGGCTTGGCGACGACGACCGCCTTCACCGTCTCGCCCCATTTTGCGTCGGGGATGCCGATCACCGCGACCTCCTGCACCGCGGGATGGCCGAAGATCGCGCTTTCGACCTCGGCCGGATAGACATTCTCGCCGCCGGTGATGATCATGTCCTTCATCCGGTCGTGGATGAAAAGATAGCCGTCCGCGTCGAGATAGCCCGCGTCGCCGGTGCGGATCCAGCCGTCGTCGGTCATCGTCTTCGCGGTCGCGTCGGGCAGGTTCCAATACCCCAGCATATTGTTCGACGAGCGCGTCACGACCTCGCCCACCTCACCCGTCGCGACCGATTGACCGTCGGGTCCGAGGATGACGATTTCGACGCCGGGGAGCGCCTTGCCCGCCGAACGCATGCGCGCATTGCCCGCCGGATCATGATCCTCGGGCGGGAGCATCGAGATCGTGCCCGTCGTCTCGGTCATGCCGTAAGCCTGGATGAACTGCGCGCCGAAAACCTTGATGCACTGGCGCAAAAGTTCGAGCGGGATCGGTGCGGCGCCGTAAAGGATATATTTGAGGCGGCTGTAATCGACGCTGGCGCAGCGCGGGTGCATGAGCAGCATCTGGAGCGCGGCGGGAACGATGAAGAAACGCGTGACGCCATGCTGCTCGACCGCGTCGAACACCCCGTCGGGGTTGAATTCGGCGAGGATGACGCCGGGGAGCCCCGACGCGAGCGCCATGATGCCGAGCCCGGTGCCGCCGATATGCGCGCACGGCATGGCGACCAGCACCGCCTCGTCATCCTCCCATTTGGTATAGGGCAGGTCGAGGGTGCTCGAATGTTTGCGGAGCGCGAAGAGGTTGTGGTTCGACAGCACCGCGCCCTTGGGATTGCCGGTGGTGCCCGAGGTATAAAGCTGGAGCACCGCGTCGTTGGCACCCGACGGGTCGAAGGGCACGCGCGTCGCGCCGTCGATCATCGCCCGGCCTTCGGCAGCGCCGACGATCGCGGGGGCGTTGTGGAGCTTGCCCGCGAGCTGTTCGGCGAGCGTATCGAACCCCGGACCCGCGAACAGGATCTTCGCCTGCGTATCATTGACGATGAACGCCCATTCGGTCGGCGACAGTCGCCAGCCGATCGGCGCCATCACGATCCCCGCACGCGCCGCGCCATAAAAGAGCGTAAAATAAAGGTCGCTGTTCTTGCCGATCCACGCGATGCGGTCGCCCTTCTTCAGCCCCGCCGCGATCAAAGCAGACGCGGCGCGCGCAGTCCGGTCGTCGAGTTCGGCATAGGTATAGACGCGGTCTTCCTCGCGCAGCGCCACCCGGCCGGGGCGTTCGCCGGCCCAATGGGTCAGGAATTCGTCGAATGTGAAAAGGTCCGAAACGTCGCGGCCCATCGGCTCTCTCTCCTCGAATCGCATCTCTTTCGTGCAATTGGCGCGAGGCTAGCGGCTGTGGGCGCGGCGTAAAGCGCCGATCGCCTATCCTGTCAGGTCCGTCAGGTGCGGCGGAACAGCAGCATCAGATTGTTCGCGGGCATCGCGCGGCGTTCGGCGAAGGCGAAGCCGGCATCGGCGGCGGCGGCTTTGACGCCGCCGGTGTCGCGAAGCCCCCACGCCGGGTTGCGGCTACGCAGGCTGACATCGAAGGCGAGGTTGCTTGTCGCCGTGGGCACGTCGGATTCGATATAGGGGCCGTAGAGGATCAGCGGCGCGCCGGGCACCAGCAGCCGCGCGGCGCCGGCGAACAGGCCCAGCGTCGCCTCCCACGGGCTGATATGCACCATGTTGATGCAGAGAATCGCATCGGCGCGATCGACGGGCCATTCGGCGGCGGCCGCATCGAGCGCGACCGGCGGCGCGATATTCGCGCGATCGGCTTCGGCGCGATAAGCCGCGATCGAGGTCAGCCCGGCCGGATCGGGGTCGCTCGGTTGCCAGTCCAGCCCGGGGAAGGCGGCGGCGAAGTGGACGGCGTGCTCGCCCGACCCGCTCGCGACCTCGAGCACCGCGCCGGTTGCAGGCAGCCAGTCGGCCAGCACCGCGACGATGGCGTCACGATTGCGGAGCGTCGCGGGGGCATGGCGCTTGTCGGCCGGCGCGCCATCGCCCGGCATCCAGGGCTCCTGTATCACTTGCCCTTTGCCTGCGCCCGCGCGCGGCGCTCACGGGCGATGAGCCATGCGAACAGGCCGACGGGGCCGACCATCAGCGTCAGGAACAGGAAGGGAAATTGGACGATCCGGCTAAACCCCTTCTGGTCGGCATCGCGCGCGATCCACATGCCGGTGAACAGGTCAAAGGCCAGATAGTGCGTCCACCCCAGCGTCGCACCGCCCGGGCTGTCGAACAGCTTCATCACCCCGGCCAATGTCGTAAAATCGTTGCCGCTCGGTCCGCCGGGATCGATGCCGCCGGTCAGGTAGCCCACGATCATCACCGTATAGGCAAGGCAGAGGAGGAACACGCCGGCATAGAGAATTGCTGCGAGGGTTTTCGGGCCGCGCGGCAGAAAAACGAGCGCGAACCAGCTGGCGAACGCCCAGCAATTCACCAGCAGAAAAATCGTGTCCCAGCTCATGTCTTGCCCCTCACCTGTTCAGATCAGCCCGCCGAGCCCAAACAGGACGACGCCGCCGAGCAGCGCAATGGCCCCCGTCACGACGATCAGCAAGGTCATTCGCGCCGCCGAAGCGCGCCGCGACGCCGCGAACGCCGCCGCCGCGCCCAGCCCGATCGCGAAGAGCGGTGCATAGACGAAGGCCCAGTCATAGCTGAACTCGCGGCGGACCTCGATCATCTCCCACTGCTCGACGACGAGGCCGTAAGCCGTGATCGCGATCAGCCAGCCGAGGATCGCAACGATCGCGAACAGCGCGCCGGCCGCGACACACCCGGCGCCCGAGCGCGGTTCGGGGCGTTCGAGGCCGGGCGCGGGTTCGGTCATCAGCCCTCCCAGGCGAGTATCGGCTTACGCGCCGCGAGCGTCTCGTCGAGGCGCGCGCGGGGGGCGAAGTGCGGCGCGGTCTTGAGCGCCGGGTCGCCGTTCTTCGCGCGGAGCGCGATGCTGCGCAGCGCGCCGATGAACTGGTCGAGCGCGGCCTTGCTCTCGGTCTCGGTTGGCTCGACAAGCATCGCGCCGTGGACGACGAGCGGGAAATAGACCGTCATCGGATGATAACCCTCGTCGATTAGCCCCTTGGCGATGTCGAGCGTCGAGAAGCCCTCGGCGAGGCCTTTGTCGCTGAACAGCGCCTCGTGCATGCACGGCCCCGACGCCGCGAACGGTGCGTCGAGTACGCCTTCGAGACTGCGCAGCACATAGTTCGCGTTGAGCACGGCATCCTCGGCGACCTGCTTAAGCCCGTCGGCACCGTGGCTGAGGATATAGGTCAGCGCGCGCGTGAACATGCCCATCTGGCCGTGGAAGGCGGTCATGCGGCCAAAGGTCTGCGGATGATCCTCGCCCGCATTCTCTTCCTCGATCAAGCGGAAGTCATCGCCGTGCTTCGTGACAAAAGGCAGCGGCGCGAAGGGCGCCAGCGCTGCCGAGAGCACGACCGGGCCCGATCCCGGACCGCCGCCGCCGTGCGGGGTCGAGAAGGTCTTGTGCAGGTTGATGTGCATCGCGTCGACGCCGAGGTCGCCGGGGCGCACGCGTCCGACGATGGCATTGAAGTTCGCGCCGTCGCAATAGACATAGCCGCCCGCCGCATGGACCGCGTCCGAAATCGCCTGCATGTCGCGCTCGAACAGGCCGCAGGTGTTCGGGTTGGTGATCATCACCCCCGCGACATCGGGGCCAAGGCGCGCTTTCAGGGCTTCGAGGTTCACGCGGCCGGCCTCGGTCGCCGGAATGTCCTCGACGGTGAACCCTGCGAAGGCTGCCGTCGCCGGGTTCGTGCCGTGCGCGCTTTCGGGGACGAGGATCACGCGGCGGTCCTCACCGCGCGCTTCGAGCGCCGCCTTGATGCAAAGGATGCCGCACAGTTCGCCATGCGCGCCCGCCTTGGGCGACATCGCGACGCTGTGCATGCCGGTGAGCGTGATCAGCCATTCGGCAAGCTCATGGATCACCGCATAGGCGCCCTGGACGGTTTCCTGCGGCTGGAGCGGGTGGACGTCGGCGAACCCCGGCATCCGCGCGACCTTTTCGTTGAGGCGCGGATTGTGCTTCATCGTGCAGCTGCCGAGCGGGAAAAGGCCGAGGTCGATCGCGTAATTCTGCCGCGACAGGCGCGTATAGTGACGCACCGTTTCGGATTCGCTGAGCCCCGGGAGGCCGATCGGCGCGGTGCGCGCGAGCGCGCCGAGGTCGGCGGCGGGTGCCGCCTCGTCGAAGTCGACGCCGGTCGTGTCGCTGCCGCCAATCTCGAAGATCAGCGCTTCCTCGAGCATCAGCGCGCGGTTGCCGGTGAAGGTCGTGCTATCGTCGGCGCCACCTGCGACATTCATTTCGGGGCGCCAGCCGGCGCGGTTGAGCGCGGTCATGCCAGCACCTCCTTCAGGGCAGCGGCGAAGGCGGAAATATCCGCCTCGGTCACGGTTTCGGTCACGGCGACGACGAGGCCGTTTTCGAGGCCGGCATTGTCGGGATAAAGACGGCCAAGCGAGACGCCGCCCAATATGTCCTTCTCGGCAAGTTTATGGATCACGGGGCGCGCTTCGGTCGGAAGCAGCAAGGTGAACTCGTTGAAGAAGCTGGTGTTCAGCACCGACACGCCGGGCACCTTCGCCAGCTCGGCGGCGGCGGCCTTCGCGCGGCCATGGTTGATCGCCGCGAGCTGGCGGAGGCCCGCTTCGCCGAGCAAGGTCATATGGATGCTGAAAGCAAGCGCACAAAGGCCTGAATTGGTGCAAATATTGCTCGTCGCCTTCTCGCGGCGGATATGCTGTTCGCGGGTCGAGAGCGTCAGCACGAAACCGCGCTTGCCGTTGGCGTCGACGGTTTCGCCGCATAGGCGCCCCGGCATCTGGCGAACATATTTGGTCTTGCACGCGAAGAGGCCGACATAGGGCCCGCCGAACTGGAGGCCGACGCCGAGCGACTGCCCCTCGCCCACCACGATATCGGCGCCCATTTCGCCGGGCGACTTGATCAGGCCGAGCGCGACGGGTTCGGTGACGACCGCGATCAGCAACGCGCCCGCGGCCTGACACGCTTCGGCCAGCTTCGTCATATCGTCGATGCGGCCGAGGATGTCGGGATATTGGACGACGACGCAGCTCGTTTCCTTGTCGATGCTACCGGCAAGCGCCGCCCAGTCGGTGCCGGCTTCGAGGCTCGGGTCGCCGTCGACGAGGACATCGCCGGTATATTTCGCCATCGTGCGCGCGACGCTGCGGTAATGCGGATGGAGACCGGTCGAAAGCAAAGCCTTGGCGCGTTTGGTGATGCGCCGCGCCATGACGATCGCCTCCCAGCACGCGGTCGAGCCGTCGTACATCGACGCATTGGCAACGTCGGTGCCGAGCAGGCGCGCAACCTGCGACTGGAATTCGAACAGCATCTGGAGCGTGCCCTGCGCGATTTCGGGCTGATACGGCGTGTAGGCGGTCAGGAATTCGCCGCGCTGGATCAGATGATCGACGCTGGCGGGCACATGGTGGCGATAGGCACCGGCGCCGAGGAAGAAGGGCCCCTCGCCCGCGGCGCGGCTGCGGCGTGCGAGCGCGCCCATGTGGCGCTCGACCGCAAGTTCGCTGGCGTGCATCGGCAAGCCCGCTATCGGACCGGCTAGCCGCGCCTCGGCAGGGACATCGGCGAACAGGTCGTCGATCGACGCGGCGCCGATGGTGGCGAGCATCGCCGTGCGATCGTCGGACGTAAGAGGAAGATAACGCATGAACTACTCCGAAGAAGGGGCTGGTTTTGCGGAAAAAAGCTGGACGGTGTCGGCTAAGGTGCCCGAAAAGACCGCGGGACCGGCGTGCGTCGTGCGGATCCAGGGTGCCAGCCAGATGCGAAACCCGGCATCGCGGACGCGGCGGCAAAAGGCGTAATCGTCGGCCAGGAGCGCCTGGCTTTCGGGCTCGATCAGCGGGCAGAAAAAAGCGGGTTCGAGTTCGCCGACGCCGTGCGTCTCGCGTTCGGCGGGATCGGGCCGGAAAAGGAGGTCGGGCAAAGCGGCACGCATGCCTTCGAGCACTTCGCGGCGGATCAGCATCATCGCGGTGCCGAGCCGCGCCAGTTCGACCAGGTCGGTCATCTTGAAATTCTGGTCGGGGTGCAGGAAATGCAGCGCGAAATCGCCCGAAAACCGCGCGAGGTCGGCGGGATTATCCTTCGCCAGTCCCAGTTCGACCGCGCGCGCGACGTTGCGCCAGTTAATCATCCGCCGCGGATAGGCGCCGCCGAGGACGCCGCATTCGGGATGCGCCTCCATAACCTCGATCAGCGAAAAAACATCGTCGACCGAAAAGTCGATGTCGGCATCGACGAACAGCAGGTGCGTGCAGTCGCTCGCGAGGAACATCGCGGTCAGCATGTCGCGCGCGCGCGTGATCGACGGTTGATAGAGGATGAATTCGAACCGCACCGCCATGCCGATCGCCTGCGCGCGCAGCGCGAGATCGAGCGTCGCGCGGACATAGGTGCCCTGCGCCCCTTCATAGATGGGCGTCGCCACCATCAGGCGGCAATTGGCGAGGGCGGCGGTTGTGGTCACATTATCTCCCCCCTCCCGCTTGCGGGAGGGGTCGGGGGAGGGTCTGTTTCGGTAGAGCGACCTGTCCCCCGACAAGCCCTCCCCTAACCCCTCCCGCAAGCGGGAGGGGAATCCTTCAAAGCGCGTCGCAGAAGACTTTGTACGCCTTCGCGTCCATCAGCCCTTCGAGCTGGCTTTTGTCGCCGAGCGTCATGCGGAAGAACCAGCCTTCGCCCTCGGGGTCCGAATTGACGAGCGCGGGATCTTCCTCGAGCTGGCCATTGCCCTCGGTCACAATGCCGTCGACCGGCGCATAGACGTCGCTCGCCGCCTTCACCGATTCGACCACCGCGGCGTCGCCGCCCTTGCTGAGTTCCGCCCCGGTGTCGGGAACTTCGACGAACACGATGTCGCCAAGCTGGCCCTGCGCGAAGTCGGTGATGCCGACCGTCGCGACATCGCCGTCGACCTCGATCCACTCATGCTCTTCGGTAAAATATCGCGGCATCACTCAACCTCCTGTTTTACGAACATAATTATGCGGTACAAAGGGCATGGCGGCGACGGTGCAATGCACACGCTTGCCGCGCACTTCGGCGGCGACCGCGGTGCCGGGCACGGCATGATCGCGCGGAACATAGCCCATCGCGATCGGCGCCCCGACGCTGGGGGCGAAGCCGCCCGACGTCACGACGCCGATCTCGTCCTCGCCGTCGAACAGCTTGGCGCCCTCGCGGACGGGTAACTTGCCGTCGACGAGCAGGCCGACGCGCTTGCGCGGGCTCCCGTCGGCGAGATGGCCGAGGATGCGCGCGGCACCGGGGAAGCCGCCATCCTCGCGGCGGCGCTTCTGGATGGCGAAGGAAAGGTCGCCTTCGATAGGGTCGATCGACGGATCGAGATCATGGCCATAGAGGGGGAGCCCCGCCTCGAGCCGCAGCGAATCGCGCGCGCCGAGGCCAATCGGCTTCACTTCGGGTTCGCCGCACAGCAAATCGGCGACATGCTGAACGCGATTGGCGTCGACCGAAATCTCGAACCCGTCTTCGCCGGTATAGCCCGAACGGCTGATCCAGGCGTCGACGCCGCCAATCTGGAACGGCCCGCCCATCATGAAACGGAGCACGTCGAGATCCCATTGGCCGGTCGTGTGCCGCTTCAGCGCATCGAACGCCTTGGGTCCCTGCAACGCGAGCAAAGCGCGTTCCTCGAAATGGTTGATCGTGATGGCGTCGGGCAGATTTTCGCGGAGATGGCCAATATCTTCCCACTTCACCGCGCCGTTGACCACCATATAGATGCCGCCGGGCCAGCGGCTGAGCATCAGGTCGTCGAGAATCCCGCCATCCTCGGCAAGCAGCAGCGAATAGCGCATCCGCCCGACCGCAAGGCTCTTCACATCACCGGGCAGCACGGCCTCGAGCGCCTCGTCGAGGCCTTCGCCCGAGAGATAGAGCTGTCCCATATGGCTGACGTCGAACAGGCCGGCGTTTTCGCGGACCCACAGATGTTCGGCCATGATGCCTTCATATTGGATCGGCATCCAGTAACCCGCGAACTCGACCATCCGGCCGCCCTTCGCGCGGTGCCAGGCGTCGAGCGGCAGCGTCGCGGTTTCAATCCCCGCTTCGTCGCCCGTAAATTCCGTGTCGGTCATGCCAGTCTCCCGCGGTTGCACAGCGTATGCGCGGCCCATCGCCGCGCCCTGTCGCCATGCCCCCTCTGTCACGGGAACCTGAGAGTTTTCCCCCATATCATGGGGTTACCCCTTCGGTGGTTCCAGCGATACGGCCGGAACGCTTTCCAGAGTGTCCGTTCCAGCCTGCGCGGTCCTGCTGACCTGAGAGTTTCCGGGGCGGTTGCTCCTTCGGTGGTGAGGCGCCGGTTGCCCTGCCCTCACGCTCTCCCGCGCGGCCGGTCGAATCTCTTGCGAGGCCCGACAGACGCTGCGAGCCTTGGCGCTGCCCTTTTACGGAGTCAATCGGCGAGCGCGCGGATCGCGTCGTTTTCGTGGATATGCACGCCCGAACCGCCTTTTGCCGCGAGCGCGACGATCGCCGCGGCAACCATAACGCCCGAAATCGAGCGATAGCGGCGGAAGGAGCCGTGAAGCAATGCGTCGGTCAGCGGCGCCGCGATCGTCGCGATCCCCTCGCCCAGCCGCTGCGGGCCGGGCCGGTCGCCGCGCAGCAGTCCGGGGCGGATCAGGTCGAGCCGGTCGAAGCCGAGCGCGCGGAGGTCGTCCTCGGCCTCCCCCTTGGTCCGCAGATAGAAATTTCCGCTCTTCGCCGCGGCGCCGACCGAACTCACCAAGATCATATGCGGCGTACCGCCTGCCCTGGCGCCACGCGCGGCGGCGAGCACGAGGTCGTGGTCGACCGCGCGAAAGGCGGCTTGCGACCCCGCCTGCCGGATCGTCGTACCGAGGCAGGAAATGAGCACGGCGGGCTTTTCGGCGGCGATAATGCCGGTCCAGCGTTCGGGCGGTGCGACCAGTTGCTTGTGCTGCGCCGCCAGTCCTTCGACTTCGCGGCGCGCGAGGACGGTGACGGGCGTGGAACCGAAACGTTCGATCACCGCGCGCCCGATCAGCCCCGTCGCGCCGACGATCAGCGCGTCAGGCATGCGCCAGCGCCGGTGGCACCGCATCGCGGCCGAAGATTTCGGCATAGCGGTCGATGGCGAAACGGTCGGTCATGCCGGCGATATAATCACCGATATGGCGGTTTGTCGCGCATTGCTCGCCGGGCAGCCTGGCCGACCAGTCCGATCCCATAAGCCGCGGGTCGTCGGCATAAGCGGCGAACAGCCGCCCGACGACCTGGTTTGCAGCCTCGGCGGCGGCAACCTGTTCGGGGTGGTGATAAAGATTGGCGTACATGAAGCGTTTGAGATCACGCTCCTCCACCGCGAGTTCGGCTGAAAAACCGCCAAGCGTTCGGCCTGCGGCGCGTACTTCGTCGACGTTTGTTACGTCAGCTTCGGCTATGTTGGCCTCGGTCGCGGCGATCACGTCGTTGACCATCACGCCGATCTGGTCGCGCACGAGTTCGCGCAGCAGCCGGTCGCGCGGCGCGCCGGGGAAGCGGCCTTCGACGGCGCGGAAATTGGCGGCGACGAAGGGCTGTTCCATCAACTGGTCAAGATCGAGCAGCCCCGCGCGCAGGCCATCGTCGATATCGTGATTGTCATAGGCGATGTCGTCGGCAACCGCCGCGATCTGCGCCTCGAGGCTGGCGTAGCTGCCGAGGTCGAGCCCGAAATCGCCATCGATTTCGGCGAGCGCCCAGCCGGGCGCGGTCACCGGGCCATTATGCTTGGCGAGCCCTTCGAGCGTTTCCCAAGTCAGGTTGAGGCCGTCGAAAAGCGGATAGGGACATTCGAGCCGCGCGAGCGTGCGCAGCGTGTGGCCGTTGTGGTCGAAGCCGCCATGCGCCGCCATTGCGGCCTTCAGCGCGTCCTCGCCGGCGTGGCCGAAGGGCGGATGGCCGATGTCGTGCGCAAGGCACAATGCCTCGGTCAGATCCTCGTTGAGCCCGAGCGCGCGCGCGATACCGCGGCCGATCTGCGCCACCTCGATGCTGTGGGTCAGGCGGACGCGATAATGGTCACCGTCGGGGGCGACGAATACCTGCGTCTTGTGGCGCAGGCGGCGAAAGGCGATCGAGTGGATGATGCGGTCGCGGTCGCGTTGGAAATCGTCGCGCGGGCCGCGCACGACGCGGCCGAGCTCGGCATGACGGCGCCCGCGGCTGGATGCGGGATCGCTGGCGCAGTCGGCGATGGTCA
>NZ_DATFFD010000308.1:0-21068 GCF_035250425.1 Sphingopyxis sp. | reverse complement strand
GACGGCGTAAGGTCGAGGGGCATCTCGACTTCGCTCGATGCGAACGGATTCCTATATTTCCTCAGGCCAAAGCCTCGGCAATCAGCCGCCGCGTGTTGTCGATGCCGAACAGCGCGATGAAGCTGCCCATGCGCGGCCCGGCGCTCGACCCGAGCAGCGTCTCGTAGAGCGCCTTGAACCAATCACGCAGATTTTCAAAGCCATAGGCCTCATTCTTGCCGATCTCGTAGACGATGTTCTGGATATCGTCGGCACCGGCATCGGCGGGCAGCGCCGCGAGCTTGTTGTCGAGTTCCTGCAATGCCGCCACCTCGCCACCCTGTGGCTTGCGGCGCTTCAGCGTGGGCGCGACATAGTCGCGGTTATACGCCATCGCATTGTCGATCAGCCGGTCGAGCTCGGGATAGGTCGCGGCATTCGCGCCCTCGACATATTGGCCGAGGTAACGCCAGATCTGGTCCTTCGACGCATCGGCGCCCATCACCCCGACGAGGTTGAGCAGCAGCCCGAAGGTCACAGGCAGCTCGCTCGCCGGGATCTGCTCGCCGCGCGCGGCATGGACATGGTGCACCGGATTGCCGAGCCGCTTGTCGGGCTCCTGCGCCGGATAATTGCCGCGCATCTGGAGATATTCGTCAACCGCCTTCGGGATCACGCCGATGTGCAGCTGCTTCGCCGCCTTGGGCTCGCGATAGGCGAAAAAGGCCAGGCTCTCCTCGCTGCCATAGTCGAGCCATTGCTCGAGGCTGAGGCCATTGCCCTTCGACTTCGAAATCTTCTCGCCCTTTTCGTCGAGGAACATCTCGTAGATCAGCCCCTCGGGCTTGCGCCCGCCGAGCGCCCTGGCGATCTTGCCCGACTGGACGCCGCTGTCGGTCAAATCCTTGCCGTACATCTCATAATCGACGCCCAATGCGACCCAGCGCATCGCCCAGTCGACCTTCCACTGCAGCTTGGCGCCGCCGCCGAGGATCGAGTGGGTGATCGTCTCGCCCTCATCCTCGAACGAGACGAGGCCCGCATCGGCATCGACGACGGTCACCGGCACCTGCAGCACGATCCCCGACTTCGGGCTGACCGGCAGGATCGGCGAATAGGTCGCGGCGCGCTCGGCGCGCAGCGTCGGCAGCATGATGTCGAGGATGTCCTGATTGTGGCGGAGGACATTTCGCAGCGCGTCGTCGAATGCGCCCGCCTTGTACCGCTCGGTCGAGCTGACGAACTCATATTCGAAGCCGAACCGGTCGAGAAACTCGCGCAGCATCGCATTGTTATGATGCGCGAAACTTTCGAACTTCCCGAACGGATCGGGGATCGCGGTCAGCGGCTTGCCGAGATATTCGCGCAGCATGTCGCCGTTCGGCACATTGTCGGGAACCTTGCGGAGGCCATCCATATCGTCGCTGAACGCAACGAGCCGCGTCGGCGCGCCGCCGGTCAATGCCTCATAGGCGCGGCGGACCATCGTCGTGCGCAGCACTTCGTTGAAGGTGCCGATATGCGGCAGCCCCGACGGGCCATAGCCCGTCTCGAAAATGATCGCCTCGCCGCCGGGCTTGCCATCGGGATAGCGTTTGACCAGCTTGCGCGCTTCCTCGAACGGCCAGGCCTTTGACGTTTGCGCGGGTTCGCGCAGGGCGGGATCGAGATGCAGGTCAGTCATGCCAGCGCCCATAGCGGGAAGAAACGCCGTTGGGAAGGAGCGCGGAAAACTGCGCAACTTCACACTGGAATCGCATTTTCCAGACGGATCGCATCCTTGTTTCGTCACCGCGGACTTGGTCGGGGTTCATATCTTTTGAGCAAGTAGCTGTTCCCCGGCGAAGGCCGGATTCGGGAGCGTCTGGAAGCAAATATTGCATTATCGCGCCCTGGACCCCGGCCTTCGCCGGGGAACAGTCAGATACTTGTCTCAAGAGAACAAACGCCGACGTGATCCGGAGTCCATGATGTCGGCGCCGCAATGCGCCCCGGATCAAGTCCGGGATGACAGGAGACAGCCACCCCGGCCAAAAGGACGAAAAACTGCGCAACTTCACTCGGGAATCGCGTTTCGTTCGCGTATCGACATCCCTTAAGGCGACAAAAGCGACGGACAAACGCCTCGAAAGTGTCGCCTTTGTCGCTTTAAGCGTCTGATGTTCGAAAGCGCGCATCGGGCACAATCAAGCACAGCCGGATATTGTAGGAAAGCCAATCCTTCCGGTCGCGAAGCGGTGGGGAGATGCCCGTCGTCGCAGGGTGGGAAATGGTGTCGATCATGGTTACCCGAAATTTACCATGTTGGCATAGCCTGGCTGCATGGACAATTTTCGCACCCCCGCCGCTCGCGGCCACAAGCGCACCACCGTTTCGATCGACGTCACCGTCAACGGTGTGCTGAACTTCGTCGACGGCCGGATCACCGACCTGTCCGAAGGCGGCGCCCGCATCGACGGCGCCAGCATGCCGGCGCGTTCGCGCTGCGAAATCCATTATGGCGGACAGGTGACCTATGCGGTCGTCATGTGGTCCGAGCAAGACCGGATGGGCGTGCGCTTTCCGTATGAACTGACGCACGGCCCGCTCCATAATGCACTGAAAGCGGCGCGCGGCGCGTCGATGGTCCAGCCCGCGCAGATTTTTCACAGCAATCGACCGACCGGGTTCGGGCGTCGTGGGTTGAGCTAAATACCTCACCCCGTTCGCCCTGAGCTTGTCGAAGGGCCGTTCTTTCTCTTACTCGGGTCACCATGGGGTTCTGGGCTTATATTCTGCATTGCCGCGGCGGTGCCTTTTATACCGGTCATACGGACAATCTTCCCCGCCGTATCGGCGAGCATGAATCCGGTACGATAGCCGGCTTTACCGCCGACAAATTGCCCGTTGCTCTCGTTTGGAGCCAGGAGTTCTCAACGCGGATAGAGGCGTTGGAGGCGGAACGCCGGATAAAGGGCTGGAGCCGCGCCAAGAAAATGGCGCTGATCCGCGGCGATTGGGAGAGGATTTCAGCACTAGCAAAAGGCAAGAACGGTCCTTCGACAAGCTCAGGACGAACGGATTAAATCCAATTCGAAGCCGCCACTAACCTTGCCGCGTTCGCCTTTTGTCCCTAGCGTGGGGCGATGGCGCCCGACCCGCTTACCCTGCCCGCGATCCACGCGAGCCATATCGGCATCTGGATCGCCGATACGCACGGCCGCGTCCAGCGTGTGGGGCGCGGTGAAGCGATCGCGGCGGTCGCGGCGACTCCGCACTTGCTGCTGAATGCGACGCTGACCGGCGACAGGCTGGGTTATCCCGAACTGTCGGGACTCGACCTGCTCGAACTCTTCGCTTTCCTCTATCCCGCGCGCTTCGCCGTGCCGACCCCGGCGGGGATCGCCGCCGCGACCGGCCTGACGCCGCCGAAAGGCGAAGAGGATATCGCGGCCTTTCTGCCCAAGGCGGCCGCGGCGATGCTCGCCAGCCTCGACGATCCCGGCTGGGAGGAGCGCGAAGGCGCGTGGCACGGCGTCCAGGCCTTGTCGCGCCAGCGCTGGTCGTGGTCGCCGCTCGTCCAGCCGCGGCTGTCGCAGCCCGACGCGAACGAACGCTGGCTGTTCGCGCGCCTGCCCGAATGGGAGGAACAGCCGCCGCGCGGCGCGCCGCGACAGGTGACGATCAACGCGGACGATGTGTCGGCGCGGCTCGACCGGCTGACCGGCGACGGCGCCGAGCGGCGGGCGGGGCAGCAGGATTATGCGCGCGCGACCGCCGCAATCTTCGCCCCGCGCGAACGCAAGGATGCGCCGCAGATGCTCGTTGCCGAGGCCGGGACGGGCATCGGCAAGACGCTCGGCTATCTCGCCCCCGCCAAACAATGGATCGACCAATCGGCGGGCGCCGTCTGCATCTCGACCTTCACCAAGGCGCTGCAGCGCCAATTGTCGCGCGAGACCGAGCGGCTTTACCCCGACGCCGCGACGCACCGCGAAAAGGTCGTGGTGCGCAAGGGGCGCGAGAATTATCTCTGCCTGCTCAATCTGGAGGACGCGCTGCAGGGCGGCTTTTCGGGCCGCGCCGCGATCCTGGCGCAGCTTGTCGCGCGCTGGGCCGCCTATACACGCGACGGCGACATGGTCGGCGGCGACCTGCCCGGCTGGCTCCCCGCGCTGTTCCGCCGCAACGGCACGACCGCGCTGACCGACCGGCGCGGCGAGTGCATCTATGCGGGCTGCCCGCATTTTCGCAAATGCTTCATCGAGCATTCAGCGCGCGCCGCGACGCAGGCCGACATCGTCATCGCCAACCATGCGCTGACGATGGTGCAGGCGGCGCGCCCGCGCGATAGCGGCGCGCCCGCGACGCGGCTGATCTTCGACGAGGGCCATCATCTGTGGGATGCCGCCGATTCGATGTTCGCCGCGGCGCTGACCGGACAGGAAGCGGTCGAAATCCGCCGCTGGGTGCTCGGCCCCGAGGGCAAGTCGCGCGGGCGGCGGCGCGGGCTCGCGGCACGCCTCGCCGACGTCGCGAGCTATGACGAGGCGGGTGACCGCGCGATCCAGGCGGCGATCGCCGCCGCCGCCGAGCTGCCCGGCGACGGCTGGCTCGGCCGACTGTCCGAGAATGACCCGTGGGGTGCGATCGAACGGCTGCTCGTCGCGGTGCGCGGACAGGTCTACGCGCGCGCGGTCGACACGCGCACCGCCGACGCGGGCTATGGCCTCGAAACCGAGCTCGCCGATCCCGATTCCGACCTGGTGGCCGCAGCCGCGGCGGCGAGCGATGCGGTCGAGGCGTTGCTGCGCCCGCTGATGGCGCTCGGCAAACGGCTGGAGGTGCTGATCGAGGATCCGCCCGACTGGCTCGACGGGCAGGCGCGGGCTAGGGTCGATGGCGCGCGGCACAGCCTCGGCACACGGATCGACACACTTGGTGGCTGGCTATCCTTGCTCGGGCGCGTCGGCGGTCCCGCCGATCCCGATTTCGTCGACTGGCTCGCGGTCGACCGCTACGACGGGCGCGAGTTCGATACTGGGCTGCACCGCCACTGGCTCGATCCCGCGCGGCCGATCGCCGAGGTCGTCTATCGGCCCGCACAGGGCGTGCTCGTCACCTCGGCGACCTTGCGCGGCGGCGGACATGGCAGCGGCGGCTGGACCGACGCCGATATCCGCACCGGCGCCCGCCATATGGACGGCGGCGTCCAGCATTTCGCGGTGCCGAGCCCGTTCGACTATGCCCGCCAGTCCGAAGTACTGATCGTCACCGACATCGCGCGCGGCGACCTCCCTGCCCTTGCAGGCGCGTACAGCCGGCTGATCGAGGCGTCGGGCGGCGGCGCATTGGGCCTGTTCAGCGCGATCCGGCGGCTGCGCATCGTCCATTCGCGCATCGCCGACCGGCTGGCGCGCGCGGGGCTGCCGCTGTTCGCGCAGCATGTCGATCCGCTCGACACGGGGACGCTCGTCGATATTTTTCGCGCCGATCCGCACGCGTCGCTGCTCGGCACCGATGCCTTGCGCGACGGCGTCGACGTTCCCGGCGATTCGCTGCGGCTCGTCGTGATGGAGGGGGTGCCCTGGCCGCGCCCGACGATCCTGCACGCGGCGCGGCGTGCGGCGCAGGGCGGCAGTGCCTATGACGATATGGTCATCCGCGCCCGCATCGGGCAGGCGTTCGGCCGGCTGATCCGCCGCGCCGACGATTTCGGGCAGTTCGTGATGCTCTCACCCAGCTTTCCCTCGCGGCTGCTGAGCGCCTTTCCAGAGGGCACGCCGATCCGCCGTCTGCCGCTCGACGAAGCGGTCAACCATGTCGCCGCGGCGAACGTCGAGCGCAGAAAAACAGCCTTTCCAGCCTTTTCACCGTCATAAGTTTCCGGCACAAGGCCCGCGAACGAGGACAAGAGCGTGGGAACGCGGGGAGCGATTTTGAAGACTTTGACCATCCTGCGCCATGCCAAATCCGGCTGGGACGTCCAGGTCGAACGCGATTTCGACCGCCCGATCAACAAACGCGGGGCGCGCGGCGCCGAACTGATCGGACAATGGCTGAAGCGCCAGAAACTGCCCGTCGACCGCATCATCGCCTCGCCCGCGGTGCGCGTGACCGAAACGCTCGACATCTTCCAGCCCGCCGCCGATTTGGACGGACTTGAGCCGCATTGGGACCGGCGCATCTATCTGGCCTCCGCCGCGACGCTGATCGACGTGATCCGCGACACCGGCAAAAACTCAGATCATCTGCTGATTTCGGGGCATAATCCGGGGCTCGAGGATCTGATCCTGATGCTTGTCCCTGAATCGGCGGGCGATGAACTGCGCGCGAAGGTCGAGGAAAAGCTGCCGACGTCGGCGCTGGCGCGGCTCGAACTCGATATCGCCGACTGGCACGATCTCGACACGAACAGCGCGCGCTTTGTGGGTTTCATCCGCCCGCGCGACCTCGACCCGGCGCTCGCGCCGGCGATGGATGATGACTGAAGCTTAGCCGAGCGCGGCTGCGAGCCGCTGGCGGAGCGACACCAGCGCCTCGACCGGAACCCCCTTCACGCGCATCGGCGCGGCGCTGTCGAGCGCCTCGCGGGCCAATGGCGCGCGCGCAGTCGGTGCGGCCCCCGGCTCGGACAGCGCCTTGCGCGCGCCTTCGACGGTGAAGCCCTGGACATGCAGCAGATGGTGGATGCGCTCAGCGAGCGCGACATCCTCGGCGCGGTAATAGCGGCGGCGGCCCGACCGCTGGAGCGGCTTCAGCTGCGGGAAACGCGTTTCCCAATAGCGCAGGACATGCGTCGGGACGCCGATGCGCACCGCAAGTTCGCCGATGGCGAGCATGGCGCCGGACGCCTTGCCGCCATCGTCGGCCATGTCAGAACCCGACATGGGTCGAATCCGGCCTATTTGCCGGCAACGCGGGCTCGCATCGTCTGGCTGGCGCGAAAGGTCATCACGCGCCGCGGCAAGATCGGCACTTCGATGCCGGTCTTGGGATTGCGGCCGATCCGCTGGGCCTTGTCGCGCAAAACGAAGGTGCCGAAGCCCGAGATTTTCACATTCTGCCCGACCGCGAGCGCGTCGGACATATGATCGAGAATCGATTCGACGATTGCGGCCGATTCGTTGCGCGACAAACCGATCTGCTGGTTGATCCGTGTCGCAATGTCGGCCCGCGTAAGAGTCCCTGCGGTCATGTTGATCCCTTCCCCCTCTGAAGCGAAAATGCGCGATCGGTTCCCCGACAGCCCCCACCGTCACGAGTCCCTGTCCGCATATGTAACAAATACGAATTAATCCGCCAAACTGAAACGGATGGAGCGAGAAGTTGACGCGCCGGAGCGAAGCGTCAGACGCGCAGAACCGCGGCGCCCCATGTGAAGCCGCCACCCATCGCCTCGAGCACCACCAGGTCGCCGCGCTTGATGCGTCCGTCGCGGACCGCGAGATCGAGCGCGAGCGGCACCGATGCCGCCGACGTATTGGCGTGCTGGTCGACGGTCAGTACGACGCGTTCGGGCGGCAAACCCAGCTTTTTCGCGGTCGCGTCGATGATCCGCTTGTTCGCCTGATGCGGCACGACCCAGTCGATCGACTCGGCCGACAGCCCGACATCGGCCATCACTTCGCTCAGCACCGAGGCGAGGTTGGTGACGGCGTGGCGGAAGACTTCGCGGCCCTGCATCCGGACGTGGCCGACCGTCCCCGTGGTCGACGGTCCGCCGTCGACATAGAGCATATCTGCGTATTTTCCCTCGGCATGAAGGCGCGTCGCGAGGATGCCCTGATCGTCGTCGACGTCCTTCGCCGACAGCACGACCGCGCCCGCGCCGTCGCCAAAGAGGACGCAGGTCGTGCGATCTTCCCAGTCGAGGATGCGGCTGAAGGTTTCCGAACCGATCACCAGCGCATGCTGCGTCGCCCCGGTACGGAGCATCGAGTCTGCGACCGACACCGCATAAAGGAAGCCCGAACAGACCGCCGCGACGTCGAAGGCGATGCAGTCGGGGATGCCGAGCAGCGCCTGGACCTTGGTCGCGCTGGCCGGGAACGTGTTATCGGGGGTCGCGGTGGCGACGATGATCAGGCCGATGTCCGATGGCTCAAGACCAGCGGCCGCGAGCGCCTGCTTCGCGGCATCGGCGCCCAGCGTTGCCGTCGTCTCGTCGGGTTCGGCGATATGGCGGAAACGGATGCCCGTACGTTCGACGATCCATTCGTCGCTGGTGTCGACGCGCGCCGCGAGTTCGGCGTTCGAGACCCGCGTGCGCGGCAAAGCCGAGCCGGTGCCGGCCAATATGGCGCGGAGCGTCATGCTGCGGCCCCGCTACGGAAATTCGCGAGATCTTCGGTCACCTGACGCGTGATATCCTTCTCGATCAGTTCGGCGCAGAGGTGGACGCAGTTCGCGACCCCCTTCGCATCGGCGCTGCCATGGCTTTTGAGCACCACGCCGTTGAGGCCCAGGAACACCGCGCCATTATGGTTGTTGGGATCGAGGTGATGCTTGAGCAGCTCGGTCGCGGGGCGCGAGATCAGGAAGCCGATCTTCGAGCGCGTCGAGCTGGTGAAGGCCCGGCGCAGCAGGTCGGTGACGAAACGCGCCGTCCCCTCGATCGTCTTCAGCGCGATATTGCCCGAAAAGCCGTCGTGGACGATCACATCGACGTCGCCGCGCGACAATTTGTCGCCCTCGATGAAGCCCGTGAATTCCATCGGCAGCCCTTTGGCGGCACGCAGCATCGCGGCGGCATCGCGGATCTCGTCGGTGCCCTTCAATTCCTCGGTGCCGATGTTGAGCAGCGCGACGCGCGGGCGTTCGAGCCCCATGGCGGTGCGCGCATAGGCGGCGCCCATGACCGCGAACTGCGTCAGGTTGGTCGCGTCGCATTCGGTGTTGGCGCCCAGGTCGAGCATGACGACGTCATTGTCGCCCAGCGTCGGCAACAAGGCCGCGAGCGCCGGCCGGTCGATGCCCGGCATCGTACGCAGCGCGAGCTTTGCCATCGCCATCAGCGCGCCGGTGTTGCCCGCCGACACGGCGCCGCCGGCATCGCCGCGTTTCACCGCGTCGATCGCGAGCCCCATCGAGGTGCTTTTCGCCTTGCGCAGCGCCTGGCTCGGCCTGTCTTCGCCCGACACCACGCCGTCGGTGTGGATGATATCCGACGCCGCGCGCAGATTGGGGTGATTTTCGAGCGCCGTCTTGATCTGCACCTCGTCGCCGACGAGGATGAAGCGGAGGCCATCGTGCTTGTGGCGCGCCATCGCGGCGCCGGCGAGCATCATGCGCACGCCGACGTCACCGCCCATCGCATCGATTGCGATTCGCGGTGTCAGTGCCATTTAATGCCCTCCGGCTTGATTTTTACGCGCCGACCGACACCACTTCACGGCCATTATAATGGCCGCAGGCGTTGCAAAGATTGTGCGGGCGCTTCAGCTCGCCACAGTTCGGGCATTCCTGAAAGGCTTCGACCTTCAGGCTGTCGTGGCTGCGACGCATGCCGCGCTTCGAGGGCGAGGTTTTTCGCTTGGGAACGGCCATGATATTTCCTGCATTCTAAATAGTGTGTCACGAATCGGCTACCCGGATTTGTCACCCCGTCGCCGGGAATGACTGGCCCGCCCGCCGTGCGAAGGCATATTCCTGTCCAGTTTTGACAAGAAAATCTTCCGCCGGAGGGTGCCTCAACGCCAGATGGTGTCGGGTGCCGGATCGGGCGGGGCTATAGCGTTTTTGCCCGCAAAGGCAAGCCCCGTGGCACGCGATCCACTACATAGCTTGTACGCTTCCTTCGTCATGCCGGACTTGATCCGGCATCCACCCCAGCAGCGAATGCGTGGACCCCGGATCAAGTCCGGGGTGACGAGGCTTGAAAGGCGCACTTGCCCTCGCTTCACCGCAATGCCACACCTCGCCCACGCCGGTACACCGGTCAACAATGGGGGAAGCCAAATGATAATCTTGCCGATCAGCCTGACGATCGCCGCCGGCGCGGCGCTGCTCAACCTGTGGCTTTCGGTACGCGTCGGCCGCGTCCGCACAAAGGAAAAGGTCTTCATCGGCGATGGCGGCAACGAGCCCCTGACGCGGCGGATGCGCGCGCACAGCAATTTCGTCGAAAACACGGCGTTCGTGCTCATCCTGCTCGCATTGGTCGAGCTGGGTCTCGGATCGTCGTTCTGGCTGTGGGGCGTCGGCGCCCTCTATCTTGTCGGGCGCGTCCTGCACGCGATGGGGATGGACGGGATGATGTGGGGCCGGATGGTCGGCACGATCATCACCATGCTGACCCAGCTCGGCCTCGCGATCGGCGCGCTCGCGATCGTCTATCTGACGCCGACGAGCATCACGACGACCGAGATCGTCGAAACCGAAGTCGCGGCGCCGAAGTGATCTTCTCCCCTCCCGCTTGCGGGAGGGGGATTAACCCGCCGTCCCCAACGCCATATCGCTCACGAACGGATTGGTACGCCGTTCGTGCGCGAAATTGCTGTGCGCGCCGTGTCCGGGGAGAAAGGTCGTATCGCCGCCGAGCGGCCACAGCTTCCCGGTGATCGAATCGAGCAATTGCTGGTGATTGCCGCGCGGGAAATCGGTGCGGCCGATCGATCCCTGGAAGATCACGTCGCCGACAATCGCGAGCTTCGACGGCGCGTGGTGGAAGACGACATGGCCCGGCGTGTGCCCCGGGCAATGGATGACATCGATCGTGAGGTTGCCGACGGTCACCGTGTCGCCGTCGACCAGCCAGCGATCGGGCTCGAAAGATTCGCCGACCATGCCGAAGCGCGCGCCATCCTCGGCAAAGGCGTCGATCCAGAAACGGTCGTCCTCGTGCGGTCCCTCGATCCGCACGCCGAGTTCCTTCGCGAGCATCCCCGCCTGTCCGCAATGGTCCATATGGCCGTGGGTGACGAGAATCTTCTCGACCTCGACCCCGGTCTGCCGGACTGCTTCCTTCAGCTTGTCGAGGTCGCCGCCGGGATCGACGAAGGCCGCCTTGTTGGTCGCGGTGCACCACAGAAGGGTGCAATTCTGCTGGAATGCGGTGACCGGCACGATCGCGGCGCGAAGCGGGGGATTGGGAGCGTTCATGGCGCTCGATGTGGGGAAAAGCGGCGAAAATGGCAAGTCCGCGCCCTTTGCCTTCGTGACACGGGATGATAGTGTCCGGGCCGATGGAACGGCACGCCTCCTGTCATTGCGGTCAGCTCGTGCTCCGTTGCACAGGCGAGCCGACCAAGGTTTCGCTTTGCCATTGCCTCGACTGCCAGCGAAGAACCGGCTCGATCTTCAGCGTTGCGGCATTTTTTTCACGCGCGCAGGTCGCGGTGGCGACGGGGACGGCAAAAGCATTCAGACGGCCGTCGGCCAGCGGCTTCGACGTTTCCTTCCACTTTTGTCCCGAATGCGGATCGTCGCTCTGGTGGGAGCCCGAGCGCCTCCCCCATCTGGTCGGCGTCGCCGCGGGCGCGTTTGCCGATCCCGATTTTCCCGCTCCGGAACAGGCCGTATGGTCCGAAGATCAACATGGGTGGCTCGAACTTCCACCCGGGATCGCTTCGCATCCGGGAAACCCGGCGCACGCCGCACGGCGGGAATAGCGCATGGTAACGCGCGGGACGACGCCGCGATCAGCGCAGCGTCATCGTGTCGCCTTCGACATTCACCGCGGCGAGTTTCGAGAGGAAGCTCTGGCCGAGCAGCGATACGCCCATGTCGGCGTCGACCACCGCGGCTTCGACGCGTCGGACTTCGATCCCCTCGATCTCGACGCTGTCGAGCATGACCGTGCGCATCGGGACGTCGCCGCCCGCGGTGCGCGCGGTGCCGCTGATGGGCAGGCGATCGACGTCGATGCCGATGGCTTCGGCGTCGTCCCGCGTCAGCGCGACGATCGACGCGCCGCTGTCGACCAGCACCCGAATGTTCGTGCCGTCGATGTCCGCATCGGCGTAGAAATGCGAATCGCCCGAGCGGGCGAGCAATACCTCGCTCGGCCGGCCCGAATCGCCCCGGGCTTCGGCGGCGGCCAAAGACCGGTCCTTGCGAACCTTGTGCGTCGTCCAATTGTCGTGATTGCCCGAAATGGCATTCGACGTTTCGACCGCGTCATTGGATGATGACCGGCTGGCGACGCCCGCCAAGCCGACCGAAACCGCCGCGATCACCGCAGCCAATCCGAGAAAGCGCCCCAACATGAGGCGCTTTTCGCAGAAGAGGGTTGGGGATTGGTTAAGCGGGCTCGCGCCGTTCGATGAATGCGCGCCACGTCGGCGTCCCGCCGCGAATGCTGTACGCGATCCGCGCGCAGGCATAGGAGCGGCCCGGGCGATTGTCGGCCTCGGCCGCGGTCGATGGCCATGCCTCCGCGCCATTGCCGCCCGCCGACCAGCACACCAGCGCCTCGGCCTCCTGACCATTCTCGATCGCGGCGCGTTCGTCGGCGCTGAGCGACGCAGGCGCGCTCCAGCCGAGGATCGCGCGGTGGGTCGCCCCGTGCGAGAAGAGCGCAGGCGGGAACGGGCTGTTCCGGTCGCCGAGCAAATTCCGGACACGCGCGCGATCCGCGGCGGACAGCCACTGCCCGCCGAGCAGCGGCGCCCACTGTGCCTCATCGCGCGAGCGAAGCGCCGTCGCGAGTTCGTCCGCCGCAGCCGCGAAGCGCGGCGTCCAAGCCGAGTCCGCGGCCAGCGGCGCGAGTCTGGAAGAGGGCTGCGCTGTTTCGGGTTCGGTCGGCAGCAAGGATGTCGGCGCCGCAACGACGGGAGCCGACAGAGCGAAAGCGGCGACGAGCGCCGACGAAATCAGCATAGCGCGCATGCCCGGCAGTCTAGCAGCAAAGGCTGCACCTGTCATGAACCGGCGGCGAGTCCCTCACGCATCCACGCGGGTGCGCCGGCCGCTTCGATATTCTCGGTCCTTCGATGTTCGACCGACCAGCCGAGGTCGGGATAAGCGATAACCTGCCGCTTTTCATCGGCGTCGGCGATCGGAACCACGACCAGCCGCCGGTTGACCTTTTGCCGCCAGTTCATCCGCGCGGTATTTTCCTGTCCGACATAGCAGCCCTTGGTAAAGCTGACGCCATTCAGGTCGATGGCATTGCATTCGAGCCACAAGGTCGTGCCGTCACCCAATTCGGCGCGCCCTTCGGTGACGCCGAGCGCGAGCCGGTGCGCGCGCCATGCGGCGTCGGCGCCCTCACCCTCGCCGGCCGGGGCCAGCCAGCGCTGGCCGAGTTCGGGAAGGCGCGGGTCGGCGACGCCCAGATCGCCCTCGGGCGCCCAATGGACCGCCAGATCCGGTTCGACCGCGATCGTGATCGCGCGGCGCAGCCGATAGAGCGTCAGGCGCTTCGTCAGCGCCTCGGCGGCCTCGCGCTCGCAATCGATGAGCACGTCGCCCTGGTCGCCCCAGATCAGGAAATCGAACAACGCCTTGCCCTGCGCGGTCAGCAGCGCCGCCCACACCGGCAGATTGCCCGACGTGTCGTTCGTCACCAGCCCTTGCAGGAAGCCGCGGACATCCTCCCCCGACAGACG
Source organism: Sphingopyxis sp. (assembly GCF_035250425.1). GTDB lineage: Bacteria > Pseudomonadota > Alphaproteobacteria > Sphingomonadales > Sphingomonadaceae > Sphingopyxis. The sequence continues at coordinate 7,557 of NZ_DATFFD010000308.1, read as the reverse complement.
GATCAGGGCGCGGTCGTTGAGGGTGGTATTGGTCATAGACCCGAAATAGGGCGGAAGCTCGGCGACTTAAAGCCCCTCCCGCTTGCGGGAGGGGCGTATCGGGTTTGAACAGCCCCCGGCTGTTCAACCCGATATTGGGTGGGCATGGAGGGTTGGGCAACAATCAAACATCGGCTATGCGCCGCCACGGACTCGCCCACCCCCAACCCCTCCCGCAAGCGGGAGGGGGGAGATTGCAATGACCGACCGCCTGACGATCCGCCGCCCCGACGATTGGCATGTCCATCTGCGCGATGGCGCGATGCTGGATCATGTCGCGCAATATACCGCGCGCCAGTTCGCGCGCGCGATCATCATGCCGAACCTGTCGCCGCCGGTCACGACCGCCGAGGAAGGCATCGCCTATCGCGACCGGATCAACGCCGCGGTTCCGGCCGGGCTCGACTTCACCCCGCTGATCGTCGCCTATCTCACCGACCACAGCGACGCGGGCGAAATGGCGCGCGGCCATGCAGAGGGCGTCTTCACCGCGGCGAAACTCTATCCCGCGCACGCCACCACCGGCAGCGCGCATGGCGTCACCGACGTCGCGAAGATCATGCCGGTGCTCGAGCGCATGGCCGAAATCGGCATGCCGCTGCTCATCCACGGCGAGGTCACCGACCATGACGTCGACATTTTCGACCGCGAGGCGGTGTTCATCGAACGGATGCTGAAGGGGCTCGTGCGTGATCTGCCGGACCTGAAAATCGTGTTCGAACATATTACCACATCCGAAGCGGTCGATTTTGTGACAGCCGCCCCCGCCAATGTCGCGGCGACGATCACGCCGCAGCATCTTCATATCAACCGCAATGCGATGCTCGTCGGCGGCATCCGCCCGCACGCTTATTGCCTGCCCGTCGCCAAGCGCGAGACGCATCGGCTGGCCGTGCGCGCGGCGGCGGTGTCGGGATCGCCCAAATTCTTCCTCGGCACCGACAGCGCGCCGCATGCGGTGCATACGAAGGAAGCCGCGTGCGGCTGCGCGGGCATCTTCAACGCCCCCTATGCGCTCGAATCCTATATTCAGGTGTTCGACGAGGAAGGCGCGCTGGGCAATTTCGAAGGCTTCACCAGCGAGCATGGCCCGAATTTTTATGGTCTGCCGCTCAACGCCGGCACGGTAACGCTCGAACGCGGCGAGACGGTCGTTCCGGAACGCGTCGGCGAGGTCGTTCCCTTCCATGCCGGCGAGACATTGGGCTGGCGGCTGGCCTGAATTTTTTGACTCGCACAAAGCCACGAAGCCACAAAGGATCCCGCTCTGATCCGTTCGTGCTGAGCTTGTCGAAGCACCGTATTTCCGTACGCTTATTAGAAGAACGGCCCTTCGACAGGCTCAGGGCGAACGGAGGAAAGAGTCTTTTTGTGGCTTCGTGGCTTTGTGCGAGTCAAAATTAGACTGCTCTACGCCGCTGGCATCATCCGGTCGGCGCGCATCTTGCGCCACATGTCGAAGCTGAACACCGCGATGCTGACCCAGATCAGCAGGAAGCAGACGAGTTGCGCGGGCTTCAGCGGTTCGTGGAACACGAACAGGCTGAGCAGGAAGGCGATGCTCGGCGCGAGATATTGGACAAAGCCCAGCGCGGCATAGCTCATCCGCCGCGCCGCGGTCGCGAACAGCAAGAGCGGCACCGCGGTCACGACCCCGCCCGCCGCGAGCAGCCAGCTGATCCCCGCCTCCGACCCAAACCCCCGGCCGTCGCCTAGCCAGATATAATAGGCCGCGGCAGCGACCGAGAGCGGCAACAGCAACGTCGTCTCGATCGCGAGGCCCGGGAGCGAGCCGACCGGCACGATCTTGCGGATCAGGCCATAGGTGCCGAAACTGAACGCCAGGGTCAGGCTGATCCACAGCGTGTCGAGCGCGCCCGCGAGCAGGATCGCGACGCCGATCCCGGCGATCACGACCGCGAGTGCCTGAAGCCGCGAGAGCCTTTCGCCGAGGAAGATCATGCCGAGCATCACATTGACGAGCGGGTTGAGGTAATAGCCGAGGCTGGCCGCGAGCACATGGTCGGTGAAGATCGAATAGATATAGACGAGCCAGTTGAGCGCGATCAGCACCGAACTAATGAGCAGCAAGCGCAGCACGCGCCAATCCTTGAGCGCCGCCACATAATCGCCGATCTGACGGCGGAACGCCATGATCAGGAAGCAGAGCGGCAGCGACCAGACGATGCGCTGCGCCAGCACCTCGACCGGCGGGACGCTCGACAGAAGCTTGAAGAAGAGCGGAACGAAGCCCCAGATCAGGTAAGCGCCGATCGCAAAGGGCAAGCCGCCCTGATTGCTCCCCGCGGGGGCCGCTGGCTGGTTCATGATCGGCTAGTCCGGCTGGATCAGATGATGCCGCCGCCCAGCATCAGGCGGATCACGCCGATGACGATGACGACGATGTTCAGGTTGCGCCCGCTCGTCTTGTCCGACATCGCACCGAGCGCGAGGCCGACGACGGCAAAGGGTATGATCACCCAGTTCGCCCAACCGAGCAGCGGGATGAACGCAAAAACGGCCAGAACCAAGGCGATAGCGCCAATGACGAGCGATCCGATATTGAGCATGCCGGGGTTGTCGCATGCCGCCGCCGATGCGGCAAGAGGCTTTCGGTTGGTCGATGGAGGCACTCGGTTCGTCTTGTTGCCTTGGGTTCATGCAACGGCTTTGCAGCCCGGCTCGTTTTTCCATCGAAGCGCCCGGTCTTATGCAAGCGGGATGAGGCGCCGAGACCAGGAAAGGATTTTTTATGCGTAGTTTCACCAAGGGCATGATGGGCGCTTTTGCTGCCGCCAGTGTCGCCCTGACCGCGCCTGCCTATGCGGGTATCGCGGCTCCGGCGAAGGCCGGCGGCTTCCATCAGCTCGACCAGTCATCGGGCTTCCACAAGAAGCGCAAGCACCACCGCCATTATGCTCGCGACGAACGGATCGATGCGGATACGCGCATCTGGCGCGACAGCGATGGCCGTTATCGCTGCAAGAAGGACAATGGCACGACCGGCCTGCTGATCGGCGGCGCGGTCGGCGGCCTCGCCGGCCACGAGATCGCGGGCGGCGGCGACAAGCTGCTCGGCACCGTACTCGGTGCGGCCGGTGGCGCCCTGCTCGGCCGCGAGATCGACCGCGACAAATATCGCTGCCGCTAAGGCAAAAACGCTAACCGTCTCGAGTGTGAGTTCGGACCCCTCCGCTCACACGCGTTGATGGCGAGGGCACCGGTCGGACGGCCGGTGCCCTCAAGCGTATGCAGCTTGCCCAAAGCGCCCTCTTGCCGCAGAAGCGTCGGCCAATCGCTGCGGGAGAGGAAGGGTGAGAACCCTTTCATTGCACGTTCGAGGTTTGAAGCGATTTTGTTCCGGGCAGGGAAGCGAGACGCAGGCATATGGATATATTCCAAGGCTCGCTGACGCAGCCATGGACAAAATCGGTCAAATCCCGCAGGGACGTCACACTGGCTTCGATCTCGCCTCCGCGCAACCTTGCAGGTAGAACCACTACCTCCCGCGGCCGCGCGAAAGCGACATCTTCGCCATTTCGACGCCTCGAATGTGCAATGAAAGGGTTCTGACCCTCTATGTTGAATGGCCCCCTGCTCGTCACCGAGCGGCTGATCCTCCGCCCACCCGCGACCGAGGATTTCGACGGTTTCGCCGAAATGTGCACCGAGGAAGACACGATGCGCTTCATCGGCGGCACCTGCCCGCGTTCGCAGGCATGGCGCATGTGGTGTACCCTCGCCGGCGCGTGGCACATTCGCGGCTTTTCGATGTTCTCGGTAATCGAGCGCGCGACCGGCGAATGGGTCGGACGGCTCGGTCCGTGGGAGCCCGACGGCTGGCCCGCGCCCGAGATCGGTTATGGCGTGCGCGCCAAATTCGCCGGCAAGGGCTATGCGCTCGAAGGCAGCGTCGCCGCGTGCGATTTCGCGGTCGAATTCCTGAAATGGCCCGAGCTGATGCACAGCATCGATCCCGCCAACACCCGCTCGCAAGCGCTGGCGAAACGGCTCGGCGCCACCAACAGCGGCCCCACCCGCCTCCCCGCACCGTTCGAGGACGCGCCGGTCGATGCGTGGACGCAGAGCGCCGACGCATGGCGCGTCAAGCGCAAGGAATTCCTGCCTGGAGCGTGAGCGAACGCGCAAAAGCGTCTCGCTCCGAGACAGTTTTCGGCTAACAAAGCCCTGCCCGTTAACTCATTTTATTTGGGCCTTTTTGAGCGAAATCGGGCATCCCCTGTAAAGGATAAGGGAGTGTTAGCGATGATGTTGCGCGTAAAATGGCTGGTTGCCGGCTTGCTGATGGCGGCGGCGCCGCTCGCCGGGTGCCGGGACAATCCCAATGCCAAGGCGGACCTCGCGCCGCTCGACGACGGGCTGACCAATGCCGACCCGGCGATCAAGGGCTCGCTCGAAGACAAGATCATGGTCGACCCGAAGCTCGCGGGCCAATCGAACAAAAACGCCGTGGGCCCGGGCAACCGGCCCGTCGACGGCGGCGTCCCCGGCGTCGCGGGCGGCAAGGCCGCAACCGCCGCCGAGGCCGCCGCGGCCCTTTCCGCCGGCAAATTGCTTACCGCACCGAAAGCATTGCCGTTCGAGGCCGGATGCGACGGCTGCGAGGCGCAGAAGCGCCCCGTCACCATCGGCGCTCTCGCGCGCGACCAGCAAAAGGGCAGCTGCGACGCCAAGCTGACGTACAGCAACGCCTGGGCCGACCGCCTGCCCGCCGCGTTCAAAGTCTATCCGCGCGCGACGCTGCGCGAAGCGGCCGGCATCGCGGGCGGCAAGTGCAACATCCGCGTCGTCAATTTCCAGACCGCGGCGTCGATGCAGGCGGTGCTCGATTATTATCACACGATGGCGATCCGCGCCGGCTACACCAGCGACCACCGCATCAATGGCAACGAGCATATGCTCGGCGGCACGAAGGGCGATCTCGCCTATGTGCTGATGATGCGCCGCGACGGCGCGATGACCGACGTCGACCTGGTGGCGTCCGGGGGGAAATAGGCCGCGATCAGCGGGTAGAAAAAAGACGCCGGGACGCGATGGCTGCTTAGCGATGGGGAGCTGCCGTTCCCTCATTCTCCTTCCGTCATCCCGGGCTTGACCCGGGATCCCGCTTTTTTGACATAAAAGCAGCCCTCGCCTTCAAGCGGGACCCCGGATCAAGTCCGGGGTGACGATGATGGTAATATCCTCCCTGTGCCGCAGGCATGGGGAGGTGGCAGCGCGAAGCGCTGACGGAGGGGCTTGTAGCGCGGCGTCGCACCCCCTCCACCGCCGCTTCGCGACGGTCCCCCTCCCCACGGCTGCGCCGCGGGGAGGATATTGCGTCCGTTTCCGGCCGCAACCGGCCGCTTAGATCAGCCCCGCCAGCGGACTCGACGGATCGGCATATCGCCGCACCCCCATTCGCCCCGCGAGATACGAGTCGCGCCCGGCCTCGACCGCGAGCTTCATCGCACGGGCCATGCGGATCGGATCCTTGGCCTCCGCAATCGCGGTGTTCATCAGCACGCCGTCGCAGCCAAGCTCCATCGCTACCGCGGCGTCGCTTGCCGTACCGACGCCCGCATCGACGAGCACCGGCACCGACGCGCCCTCGACAATCAGGCGGATCGTGACGCGGTTCTGGATGCCCAGCCCCGATCCGATCGGTGCGCCGAGCGGCATCACCGCGACCGCGCCCGCATCCTCGAGCTGCTTCGCGGCGATCGGATCGTCGACGCAATAGACCATCGGCAGAAAGCCCTCTTTCGCGAGCACCTCGGTCGCCTCCAGCGTCTCGCGCATGTTCGGATAGAGCGTCTTCGCCTCGCCGAGCACCTCGAGCTTCACCAGATCCCAGCCCCCCGCCTCGCGCGCCAGCCGCAAGGTGCGGATCGCATCGTCGGCGTTGAAGCAGCCCGCGGTGTTGGGCAGATAAGTGATCTTCTTGGGATCGATATAGTCGGTGAGCATCGGCGCATTCGGGTCCGACACATTGACGCGGCGCACCGCGACGGTGACGATTTCCGCGCCCGACGCCGCGACCGCCGCGGCATTCTGTTCGAAATCCTTATACTTGCCGGTGCCGACAATCAGCCGCGACGTGAATGTCCGTCCGGCAACGCTCCATTGATCCGCTGACACCTCAACCGCCTCCCACAAAATGAACGATTTCCAGCGCGTCGCCGTCGGCGAGCGCGACGTCGGCGAGCGTCGAACGCGGTACGATCTCGCGGTTGCGCTCGACCGCGACCTTTTTCACATCGAGCCCGAGCGACGCGACGAGGTCGGCGATGCTGCCTTCGCGCACCTGCCGTCGTTCGCCATTGAGGATGACAGAAATCACCGCGTACCCGCCCTGCTTTGCCTTTTGCCGAGCAGCCCATATAGGGGGAGCGCGCACCGTAGCAACCGAAAGACCGCCCATTGCCCGACCTGCCGACCGTCTTCGTCCTCTCCGGCCCCAATCTCAACCTGCTCGGCACGCGCGAGCCGGAGATTTACGGGCACGACACGCTGAACGACATTCACGCGCGGCTCGAGGCGCAGGCAGCCGAGCTCGGCCTTCGCGTCGAATGCCGGCAAACCAACCACGAAGGCGTGCTGATCGACTGGCTGCACGAGGCCTATGTCGCGGGCGCGAAAGCCGTGCTGCTCAACGCCGGCGGCTATACGCACACCTCGATCGCGATCCACGACGCGATCAAGTCGATCAAGGTGCCGGTGATCGAGGTCCATCTGTCGGATCCGATGAAGCGCGAGGAATTCCGGCACATCAGCTATGTCGGCATGGCCGCGGTGGCGCATTTTGCGGGACATGGCGCGGACAGCTACACGCTGGCGCTGGACGCCGCCGCCCGTCTCTGACAATAGGGCGCATCAAAAACGGGGTCGAGCGCCCCATTAATGGGCGCCGCAACAACAGGAAAAATTCTCATGGGTGACCATAAAGACAATGGCATCAACGTCGATCCGGCCTATGTCCGCGCGCTCGCCGAGCTGCTCGACGATACCGGTTTGTCCGAAATCGAGGTCGAGGACGGGACACGCAAGATTCGCGTCGCACGCGCGCTGAACGCCGCGCCCGTCGCATACGCCCCCGCTGCCGCGCCGGTTGCGGCGGCCGCTCCGGCAGCCCCCGCGGCGCCTGCCGCTGCGGCAGTTCCGGCGACCGACAGCCTCGCCGACGCCGTCAAATCGCCGATGGTCGGCACCGTCTATCTTTCGCCCGAACCCGGCGCACCGAATTTCGCCGCCGTCGGCTCGGCCGTGAAGGCCGGCGACACGGTCCTGATCATCGAGGCGATGAAGGTCATGAACCCGATCGTCGCGCCGACATCGGGCACACTGAAGGGTCTGCATGTCGAGAACAGCCAGCCGGTCGAATTCGACCAGCCGCTGTTCACCATCGGCTGATCAAAACATGGCCATCGAAAAGCTCCTGATCGCCAACCGCGGCGAGATCGCGCTGCGCATCCACCGTGCATGCCACGAAATGGGCATCAAGACCGTCGCGGTCCA
>NZ_DATFFD010000307.1:0-5257 GCF_035250425.1 Sphingopyxis sp. | reverse complement strand
CCCCACAGGGCAGCTGATAGCAGCAGACTGACCATGGAAAGGGAAGCGATATCAGTCACTTCCCTTTCCCTCGTCTACCGAGGAAACAAGATCGGGGCCGAAACGTTAGGGGGAGATGGTCAGGGACTTGGATCTGGATGATCTGGTGGCGCAGCTGCTTCGCGCCGCGTCTGCACGCGATCTGCGAATAGCGACCGCCGAAAGTTGCTCGGGCGGAATGATGGCCTCGCTACTCACCGATGTCGAGGGACTTGGACATGTATTCGAGCGTGGCTTCGTCACCTACAGCGACGAAGCGAAGATAGAGATGCTGGGTATTGCGCCCGCGCTGATCGAGGAGAATGGCGCGGTCTCCGCAGCGGCCGCGAGGGCGATGGTGACGGGCGCGCTCGCTACCTCCGGTGCGGATTTGGCGCTCGCAATCACCGGCTTTGCCGGACCCGCCGGGGCGGAAGACGAGGAGGGCTTGGTATATTTGGCGGCCTTGCGCGGCGCACGAATGGAAACGCTCGAACTCCATCTCGGCGCTGCCGGCCGTGATGCCGTGCGGCGGCGATCCGCGTGCGAAGGCATCAGGTTGATGCTGCGGTTGATTGGGGAGGAATAGGTGGGACGATTCTGTTGCCCGGCTCGTCCCCAGCCGCTGGTATCCGATTCTGTTGCCCGGTTCGGTCCGAACCGCGTTCTATTTGTCTAACCTTAGGCCGTGAGGCTTATCGGTTAGGCAGCCAGAGCGAGTGCTTCGTTATCGTTAGCACCTATTGGTTTTGAGCCTTGAACGGGTTACTCAGCCCGGGCAAAAATATCGTCTTTGAACACACGTCGATCCTGGTTCGGCCCCGTCAGAAACCCGCGCGCCCATCAAAGAAACGCGGGTTTGTGGTGGAGCCGCCGGGTACTGCCCCCGGGTCCGCTGTGTCTATTCCACGACACCATTTATCACCATAGCCGGTCGAAACCGGCATGACTGATATAGGGTGCCCGCGCGCCGATGGAAAGGGCGGGCGTGCGCTTTATCGTAAGTTCGGCACCGGCCCGCTCCCCCACCCGGCCTCCCAAACCAGTTTACCCTGTGGGAGGCCGGGTGGGGGAGTGGGCCGGTGCCGTTCCGGCGTCAGCCGGAAAACACGCCTACTTCTTTTTCAGCTCGTCGCGGATTTCCGTGAGGAGGTCGACTTCGGTCGGCCCCGGTTCGGCCGGTTTGATGAACTTGCTCGCCTGCCGCACCAGCAGGAACACGACAAAGGCCAGCAGCACGAAATTGATCACCGCGGTGACGAAGCTGCCAAGCGCCATCACATTCGCGCCGGTCGCCTTCGCCGCCGCCAGCGTCATGCCCGCGGTCACTTTGTCGCCGCCCGTCAGCACCAGATATTTATTGGTGAAATCGACCCCGCCGCCGGTAACGAAGCCGATGAAGGGCATCAGCACGTCGTCGGTCAGCGACTTGACGATCGTTCCGAACGCGGCGCCGATGATGACACCGACGGCCAGTCCCATAACATTGCCCTGGTTCAGGAATGCCTTGAAATCCTTGATCATGTTTAACCCCTTTGGTCGCTACGCCTAGACTTCCAGAGTGCATGACACGATTATCCGCGTCAATGATTGCGGGTCGGCGGGCGTCTTACTATATTAAGTCAGTTGGCGCGGCGCCGTGCCGCGCGGAGGGAGTGTCCGACCATGACTTTGCGTTCCGCCCGCCTGCTGATCGTGCCCGTCGCCGCGATGTCGCTGTCCGCTTGCGGCATCAACAGCGTTCCCACCAAGGAAGAAGCCGCCAAAGCCAAATGGGCGAATGTCGAAGCCGCGTATCAGCGCCGCGCCGACCTGATCCCCAATCTCGTCGAAACCGCCAAGGGCGCCTCGCAGATCGAGCAGTCGACGCTTGAAGGCGTGATCCAGGCGCGCGCATCGGCGACGCAGGTCAAGCTGAGCACCGACGACCTCGAAGATCCCGCCAAGGTGCAGGCGTTCCAGCAAGCGCAGGGCAACGTGTCGAGCGCGCTCGGCCGCCTGCTCGTCACCGTCGAACAATATCCCGACCTCAAGAGCCAGGCACGCTTCGCCGACCTGATGACCCAGCTCGAGGGCACCGAGAACCGGATCAACGTCTCGGTCCAGGATTATAACGGCGCGGTGCAGGATTATAATACGACCATCCGCACCTTCCCCGACATCATCGGCGCCAAGATCGTCCATGGCGCGCAGCCGATGACGCCGTACAAGGCGATCACCCCGAATGCCAACCAGGCGCCGAAGGTCGACTTCGGACAGTAAAATGCGGTTTTCCGCCTTTGCCGCTCCGCTCGCGATCCTGATGATCGCGGGCGGCTGCAAGGCGGCGCCTGCACCAGAATCGGCAGTTTGCATGGGCGTTCCGAAGATAGCGCTCCAAGGGCGCATCACCGATTCCGCGAATATCCTGAGCGCAGAGGGTGAGCAGCAATTGTCCCAACGTCTCGCCGCCTATGAACAACGCACGACTCATCAGATGGCGGTCGCGACAACGAGCGCGCTCAATGGCGCGGACCCGATGGAATTTGCGACCTGCCTCGGGCGGCGCTCGGGTATCGGCAATGCCGGGCGTGACGATGGCATCCTCATTCTTATCGCGCCGAACGAGCGCCAATCCAGCATTGCCGTCGGCTATGGTCTGGAAAAAGCGCTGACCGACGTGGAAGCAAAAGCCGTGATCAAGGACATGATTCCGAGTTTCCAAAAGAGCGATTATGCCAGCGGCTTGAGGATCGGCATCGATGCCATTGCCGCGCAAACAGGAGATTCCAAATGAGGTCGCTTTTGCTCGGCTGGGCACTCGGCCTGTCGCTGCTCGCGGCACCCGCGGCTGCGCAGAGCTTTCCCAAGCTCGCAGGCAATCCGGTCGTCGATCAGGCCGACATCATCCCCGCGGCCGAGGAAGCGGCGCTCAACACGCAGCTGCTCGAGCTGGTGAAGACGACCGGGCACCAGCTTGTCGTCGCGACGGTCGGCGACCTCGAAGGCAATGATGTTTCCGACTATGGCTACAAACTGGGCCGCGCGTGGGGGATCGGTGACGAAGCGAAGGACGATGGTGTCGTTTTCCTGATCGCCCCCAACGAGCGGCGGATGCACATCGCCGTCGGCCTGGGCCTCGAGCCCATCCTCACCGACGCGCTGTCGGGGCGGATCATTCGCGACGTCGTGACGCCGAAATTCAAGGCCGGCGACATGCCCGGCGGGATCCAGGACGGCGTCAACGCGATCGCGCAGCAAATCCAGCTGCCGCCCGAGGAAGCGGCGGCACGCGCCGCCGCCGCCGACCAGGCCGAGCGCGACCGTTCCGGCGACGGCAATTTCGGCGGGCTTTTCTTCGTCGGCTTCATCATCCTGATCTTCTTCGTCCTGCCGATGCTGTCGCGCATGGGCCGCGGGAAGCGGCATCGCCGCGGCGGCCCGTGGGGCGGCGCACCGATCATCATCTGGGGCGACGACGATTGGGGCGGCGGCAGCGGCGGCTCCTCATGGGGCGGCGGTGGATCGAGTTGGGGTGGCGGCGGAGGCGGCGGCTTCGGCGGCTTCTCGGGCGGCGGCGGCTCGTTCGGGGGCGGCGGCGCCTCGGGCGGCTGGTAGGGGACGCAGGACATGCCACAGAAAATCAGCCATGTGAGCGAAGGCGATCACGATATCGTGACCGCGGCCGTTGCGGCGGCCGAGGCGCATACGAGCGGTGAGATCGTCACCGTCGTCGCGGCGAAGTCGAACGATTATGACGATGTCGCGCTCGTCTGGGCCAGCGTCGTCGCGTTCATCGCCATGTCGGTGATCGCGCTTTTCCCCGAATTTTACCGCAGCCTCTATGACCGGCTCACCGGCGGCTGGGGGCACGAACTCACCGCCAATCAATGGCTTGGAACGGTGATTGCTGTCGGCGTGCTCAAATGGATCGGCATGTGGCTGATCCTGCTGTGGCGGCCGCTGCGCATGGCGCTGACCCCGCGCGCGATCAAGGCGCAACGCGTCCGCGCGCGCGCGATCGACCTGTTCAAGGTCGGGACCGAGGCAAAGACGCTCGGCCGCACCGGCGTCCTTCTCTACCTCAGCCTGAAAGAGCATCGCGCCGACATCGTCGCCGACGAAGCGATCGCCGCCAAGGTCACGCCCGAAATCTGGGGCAATGCGATGGCCGCGCTGATCGAGCGTCTGCGCGTCGGCAAGCCGGGCGAAGGCATGGCGGAGGCGGTGCGTCAGATGGGTATCGTGCTCGCCGAACATTTCCCCAAGGGCGATGAAAATCCCAACGAACTTCCCGACCGCCTGATCGAACTCTAACCGACGGTGCCGTCAATAAATAGGGACAGTCCCTATTTATTGGCCACACTCGAAAGGTAAAAATGACCCGCCCCGCCCCCGACACCCCCATCGAGACGCGGTGGGAAGGCCGCTTCATTTCCGTCAAGCAGCCGGGAACGTGGGAATATGTCTCGCGCGCCCGCGGCATTCATGCCGCGGTGATCCTCGCGATCGACGAGGGCGATGATGGCCGGCACGTCATCCTCGTCGAACAATATCGCGTGCCATTGAAAGTCCAGTGCCTCGAACTGCCTGCGGGACTGGTCGGCGACGACACCGCCGGCGAGGCATCGGAGATCGCGGCGCAGCGCGAGCTTGAGGAGGAAACCGGCTATCGCGCCGACCGCTGGCGCACCGTCGGCGAATTCTACAGTTCGCCCGGCATGGTCAGCGAAAGCTTCACGCTGCTGATCGCGACCGGGCTGACCAAGGTCGGCGAAGGCGGCGGGGTCGATGGCGAGGACATCATCGTCCACCGCGTCCCGCTGGACGGCGTCGCCGATTTCGTCGCGGCGAAGCGCGCCGAGGGCTGCGGGATCGATGTGCGCGTGGCGATGCTGCTGGCAGGCGGATTGTTGGCTGAATAGCTGGTTTCGACCGGAAGCGGCCATGGCCGCTTAGGCGGCTTTGAAAAGGATTCGCGCAGAGGCGCAGAGATCGCAGAGACGAAAAATCTTTCCCTCTGCGATCTCTGCGCCTCTGCGCGAATATCTTAAGATGCCAAGGTTCGACCAGAAGCGGCCATAATAATCCGTCGCCCCCGCCTCCGCGGGGGCGACGGTTATTTGGAATGGCAGCTCACCACCCCATACCGGCCATTCACTGTGCCCCCCTCTGCCGCCCGCGCATCACACCCGCGACTGCGCCAGCCGATGGACCGGGCCGAATTGCGCAATCGCGGCGCCGACGCAGGGCAGCGCGA
>NZ_DATFFD010000306.1:0-8860 GCF_035250425.1 Sphingopyxis sp. | reverse complement strand
CGTCCGGCGTGGCGCCCGGCGCGATAATCCCGCCGGCATCGGCGACATAGCCGGTCTTGACCGTGCCGACGCCGAGCTGGCCATAAAGCTTCATCGCATCGTCGAGCTGCGCCTCATAGACCGCGATATTGCCGCCGGTCTCGTGGTGGCCGATCAGCTGGACACCCTTTTTGCGCGCATAGTCGGTCACCGCCTTCAGGTCGAAATCGGGGGTCGCCTGGGTGAAGCTGAACGCGTCGCCATGGCCGAACCAATTGCCGTTCCAGCCCTTGTTCCAGCCCTCGACGAGCACGCCACCGAAACCGTGCTTCGCGGCGAAGTCGATATATTGCTTCGTGCGTTCGGTGGTCGCGCCGTGCTTCGGCCCCTCGGCCCAGCTCCAGTCGCCGCGGATCATCCCCCACCAGATGCCGATATATTTCATCGGCTTGAACCAGCTGACATCGCCCAGCTTGTTCGGTTCGTTGAGGTTGAGTTCGAGGTCGCTTTCGACCAGCCCCGCCGCATTGTCGGCAATGCGGATCGTGCGCCACGGCGTCGCGAATGGCAGGTCGCGCAGGACGCGCGCGCCCTTCGACGACGGCGACAGCGTGGCGCGGAACTTCTGTCCCTCGGCGCGCTTGAACCACATGCCGGCATAGTCGACGAGCGCGGCTTCGTGGAACGCGAGATGCGTCCCGTCGTCGAGGCGCATGGTGATCGGCGTGTGCGCGGTTGCGACCGCATCGATCGGCGTTTTCTGGTAGATTTGCTCGTAACGGTTCCACTCGCCGCCGGTGATCCACCAAGCGGTGCCCTTCGGCGCGATGTCGAATTCGGTGATTTCGTCGACGATCTTCGCGGTCCCCAGCCCCGCCTGTTCGGGCAGTTCGTAGCGGAAGCCGATGCCGTCGTCGAACAGGCGGAAACGCACGTTCATCGCATGGCCGCCCCAGCTCTCGTTCTGGCGGAAGCGGACGAGCAGTTCATTGTGCCGGTCGCGGACGAAGCGGCGCTCGCCCCATGGCTGTTCCCAGCGCGTGTCGCCGCTCGCGCGCTCGACGCTTTCGATCGCAAAGCCGCGTTGCAGCCCGATGCGGTCGGCGAGGATGAAGCCGAGCTTCGACGGCGCGATCAGCAGCTTGCCCTTGCGTGACAGCGACCAGGTGGGCCGCTGGTCATTGTCGGTCGAAACGGTGAGGATGATGGCGCCATCGGGCGACGATGCCGTCTGCTCGGGCCGCGCGTCCTGCGCGAAGGCGGGCGCCGCTGCCGCGGCGAGCAACGGGAGGGCGGCGAACAGGCTACGCATCAATTTTTTCCTTCGAGTTTCAACCAGAGAGCGCCGCACGGCGGTAAATGCGCCGGATCGGCGCCGTTCAACGCGGTGATCGGTATGCCGTCCGCGCCATGGGCCGCGACATCGATCGTCCCGCCGCCGAGGTTGAAGAGGCAGCGAACATGCTCGCCGTCTGCGATCCGATCGAAGACGAGCAGGTCGCCCTCGGCGATCCACCGCGCGTCGCGGCCGAGCCGCAGTGCCGGGTGCGCGGCGCGCAGCGCGACCAGGTGGCGCGTCAAATTGAGCAGCGAAGCGGGATCGTCCTGTTGCCGGTCGACCGCGAGCGCGCCGTGCGTCGAGCCAAGCGGCAACCACGGATCGGCGCTCGAAAAGCCCGCATGGGTTTCACTCTCCGCCCATGGCAGCGGCGTGCGCGCGCCGTCGCGCGACAGCGTCAGCGGCCAGTTTTTGAGCGCCTCGGGATCCTTCACCAGCTCGAACGGGATTTCGACCTGATCGAGCCCCAGTTCCTCGCCGTTATAAATGATGATATTGCCGCGCAGCGCGCAGAGCAGCGCCATCTTCATCCGTACATAGGCCGCCGGATCGACGCCTTCGAGCGTCCAGCGCGACACCGCGCGCGGCGCGTCGTGGTTCTCGAACGCCCAGCTCGGCCAGCCGATTCCGGGCGCATCGGGCCATTGTTCGGCCGCCTCGCGCACTAGCTGCGGCGTCAGCCGCTCGGCATAGAGGAAGTCGAAACCATAGGCGCTGTTCAGCCGGCGCTCGCCCGCAGTGAACAGCTTCATCTCGCGCACCGCATCGTCGCCGCCGACTTCGGCAACGGTGAAACTGCCCGGATATTGATCGGTCAGCGCACGGATACGCTCAAGGAAAAGCGGAATGTCAGGGTGCGACTGGTTATGGATTTTCTGCTGGAAATCGAACGGCCGGGTGCGGATCTTGTTCGACGGCGGCGCGGGCGGATTGTCGCGCAGTTCAGGGTCGTGCATCGAGAAGTTGATCGCATCGATGCGAAACCCGTCGACGCCGCGGTCGAGCCAGAAGCGCACGACGCCGAGCAGCGCGTCCTGCACCTCCGGGTTATGGACGTTGAGCTGCGGCTGCGAGCCCAGGAAATTATGCATATAATATTGGCCGCGCCGCGCGTCCCACGTCCACGCCGGGCCGCCGAACACCGACTGCCAGTTGGTCGGCGGCGACCCGTCGGGCTTCGCGTCGGCCCAGACATACCAGTCGGCCTTGTCATTGTCCTTGCTGGCGCGGCTCTCCGCGAACCAGGCGTGACGATCGGAGGTGTGCGCGAAGACGAGGTCGGTGGTGACCTTCAGCCCCAGCGCATGCGCGCGCGCCACCAGCGCGTCGAAATCGGCGAGCGTGCCGAAGATCGGGTCGACGCCCTCATAATCGGCGATGTCATATCCGAAATCGTCCATTGGCGAGGGGTAGAAGGGCGACAGCCAGATCGCATCGACGCCGAGCGATGCGACATAGTCGAGCCGCGCAGTGATGCCGGCGAGGTCGCCGATGCCGTCGCCGTTCGAATCGGCAAAGCTGCGCGGATAGATTTGATAGATCGCCGCGCCTTTCCACCAGGGGTGCTGCGACTGGCGAGCGGACGATGGCAGGGGAGAGAGTTTGTTCATTGGGCTTTGCAGATCACATATCCGAGCGGCGGCAGTTTGATGGCGAGTTGCCCCGGCGCGGCGGACCTCGCCGGGCAGTCACCGTAAAGCGCCGTATAGCTGTTCTTTAAGGGATCGACGGCGACATTCGCGCTCAGCGGCGTGTTCGAGGTGTTGAACGCGAGCAGGATTTCCTGCCCCGAAGCCGCGTCGATGCGCGACACCGCGAACAGCCCAGGCTTTTCGGCATAGCTGCGGATCAACTGCCGCCCACGGCGCAGCGCGACATGATCCTGCCGCAGCTTCGCGAGCCGGGCGAAGGCGCGGTAGAGCGGATGGTCCGCGTCGAAATTGCTCTCGGCGGTCGTCGCGTCGGTGCCGATCAACTCATTGTCGTTATAGATCGCGACCTTCGACGCGAACATATCCTCGCGCGCGTCCTGGTCGCCGCCGTCGCCGGTGAAGCCCTGCTCGTCGCCCGAATAGAGGACGGGAACGCCGCGCAGTGTCAGCAGCAGTGCATGCGCGAGCTCGACGCGGCGCAACATTTCCGTGTCGTCGGCGTGCGGGAAGGCCTTGCGCGCGAAATGGGCGAAGCGGCCGAAATCATGGTTGCCGGTAAAGGTCGGCAGCTGGAGCGCGACCGCGTCGTCGCCATAGAGCGGGTCGGCCGAGAACAGTTTTTCCAGCCAGTCGGGCGCCTTGGTTCCCCCCACGACATCGCGAACCGCCGCGAAGAAGGGAAAATCGAGGCTGGCGGGCAGCCCGGCAACGCGGGTTCCCTGCGCGGTGATCGTCGGGTCCATCTCGCCCGTCGCATATTCGCCGAAGATGTGGAAGTTGGGGATGCCGTTCTTCGCCGCGCGCTCGAGCATCGCGGGGGCGAAGGCGCGCCAGAATTCGGGATTGACATGCTTGGCGGTATCGATGCGGAAACCGTCGACCTTGTAGCGATCGATCCAGCCGCCATAGATGTCGATGAAGCCCTGAATGACGCGCGGGTTTTCGGTCATCAGATCGTCGAGCCCGACGAAGTCCCCCATCGTCGAACTTTCGCCGGTGAAGGTCGAATTGCCGCGGTTGTGGTAATAGATCGGGTCATTGAGCCACGCCGGAACCTTGATGTCCTTCTCGTGCGGCGCGACCTTGACCGTATAGGCGAAATTCGGGTCGGTCAGGCGAGCGAAATTGCCCGGCGACGGCGCGGCGTCGCCCGCGAAATCCTGGTTGATCGCGCCGCCATCGGCGGCGCGGCGCGAATAGGGATAGTCGGCGCGGCTGCGATAGGGGCAGTCATAGCCCTTGCATTCGGCCATCTCGATCACATCGGCGGTATGGTTGATGAGAATGTCCATATAGACTTTCATGCCCTTCGCGTGCGCCGCATCGACCAGCGCCTTGAAATCCGCGTTGGTGCCGAGATGCGGGTCGACCGCCGTGAAGTCGGTCACCCAATAGCCGTGATAGCCGGCGCTCTCCTGTCCCTTCGGCCCCTGCACCACCTTGTTCTTGAACACCGGCGACAGCCAGACCGTGGTCGCGCCGAGCGACTGGATATAATCGAGCCGCCGGATCACGCCTTTCAGGTCGCCGCCGTGGAAAAAGCCCTTGTGCGCCGGATCGAAGCCGGTCGCGAGCCGGTCGCCTTCGAGCCCGCCCCTGTCGTTGCCGGGGTCGCCATTCTCGAACCGGTCGGGCAGCAGGAAATAGACGATCTCGTCCTCGGGCGGGCGCTGGCGGTAATCGGCGGCGGGTGCGGCGCCCGACAGGCTCAGCGCGATGATCGATGCGAACAGGCTCATGCGGGCACTCCTGTCGCGCAATGCTGCGCGATAAATTCTTCGTGGCGGGGCAGTTGCGCCGCGGTGCGCGCAACGATGGTTTCGATGTCGGCGAAAAAGCCAGCCAATTCGTCGTGCGTGAGCTGGTCGGCCATCGGATGATAGCTGCCCGGCATGATATTCTGCCCGGTCAGCACCTGAAACCAGCCGATTTCGACGAACAATTCCTCGCCCTCGCGAACGATCTGGCCATGGCTTTTGAACAGCTCGATCTTTCGCGCCAGCGTTTCGGGAATGCCCATCTCGCGGCAGCGGATCCAGAAGGGCGCGTCGGTGCGCTGGTTGGCGTGATAGTGGAGAATGACGAAGTCGCGGATGCGTTCGTAATCGAAGCGGACGCGCTGGTTATAGGCGTCGATATTGGCGGCATCGAAATCGCGGCCCGGAAAATGGGCGAGCAGCTTGGCGATGCCGTTCTGGATCAGATGGATGCTCGTCGATTCGAGCGGTTCGAGGAAGCCCGAGGCGAGGCCGAGCGCGATAACGTTGCCATTCCACGCCTGTTTGCGCATCCCGGTGCGGAAGCGGAGCGTTCGCGGTTCGGCGAGCGGGCGGCCTTCGACATTCGCCAGCAGGATCGCGGTCGCCTCGTCCTCGCCGATGAAGTCGCTGCAAAAGACGTGGCCGTTGCCGGTGCGGTGCTGGAGCGGGATGCGCCATTGCCACCCGGCCTTATGCGCGATCGCCTGCGTATAGGGCCGCGCCGGGCCGGCGTTTTCGCTCGGCACCGCGATGGCGCGGTCGCAGGGCAGCCAGTGCGTCCAATCCTCGAAGCCGGTTTCGAGCGCCTCTTCGATCAGCAGCGCGCGAAAGCCCGAGCAGTCGATGAAAAGCTCGCCTTCGATCGCCGTGTCATTTTCCAGCACGACGGCCTCGATATGCCCGCTTTCGCCGTTCCGGCGGACGCTGGCGATCTTGCCTTCGGTCCGCTCGACGCCCGCCTGCTCGGCAATCCTGCGAAGATAAGCGGCATAGAGGGCGGCGTCGAAATGGAAGGCATAGGCGATGCCGTCGAGGCTGGTGTTCGGAATTTGCGGCAGCCGCGCGAAACAGTTCCCCCGCGCCGCCGTTTCGTTCAGCGAATAATCGCCGAGGCGCCCAGCGACGCCTTCCTGTCGGCCGCGGAGCCAATATTGCTGGAACGGCAGCATGCCTAGGCTGCGCCCGATCTGTCCGAAGGCGTGCATATAGGCATCGCCGAGCCGGCCCCAGTCGCGAAACTCGATGCCGAGCTTGAACGTCCCGCGCGTTTCGCGAATGAATTCATTCTCGTCGATACCGACCAGCGCGTTGAACAGGCGGATCGCCGGGATCGTCGCCTCGCCGACGCCGACGGTGCCGATCTCCTCGCTTTCGACGATCCGGATCGACAGATGGTCCATCGTGCGCGACAGCGCCGCGGCGGCCATCCAGTCTGCGGTTCCGCCCCCGACGATCACCACCTTCGTGATGCGGTTCTCACCCACGCTGCCCATTCCTCTCTTCCGGAAGCGGGCCGGACTTTCCGGCCGGCCCGCCCATCCCGTCAGAATTTGTAGGTGATACCGGCCATGAAATTGCGACCATAATTCTGATAGTCGCGGATTTGGCGCGGATCATTGTTGTAATAGGTGACGAAGGGCTCGTTCGTCAGGTTCGACGCCTGAAGCAATATGCCCAGCCCCTCGAGCGCGCCGCTTTGGAACGTATAGCCGATCTGCGCATCGACGACCATTTCGCTCTTCGCCGTCACCAGGTCGCGCTTCAGGCTGAGACCCGACACCTCGGCAAGGAATTTCGAGCGATAGCGGCCCGAAATGCGCGCCTGGAAGCCCGCCTTCTCGAAATAGGCGGTTCCGTTCACGACCCAGCGCGACAAGCCCGGCATGGCGATCGGATCGGCGCTGCCTTCGCGGACGCGGCTCTTGGTATAAGAGCCGCTCGCCAGCACGCCGAACCCGTCGAGCGCCTGGGTGAAGGTCGCAAAGGGCAGCGAGAGCGCGGCTTCGGCGCCATAGACACGCCCGCCATTTCCGTTGCGCCACTGTTTGGCGATGCCCTGATAGGTCGCGACCGATCCGCCGTCCGGAACCTCGAAGCCCGAGAAGTCGAACGGATCCTCCTGGCGATAAATATAATTTTCGAGATACTTGTAGAAGCCGCCCATCGACACATAGGCGCCCTGGCCGAAATATTTCTCGAACGCGATATCAACCGTGTCGGCCATCAGCGGCCGCAGCTTCGCATTGCCCAGATCGAGCGACCAGGGCGACGCGTCGATGTCGGTCTGGTCGCGCTTCGACGCGTCGAAATTGACCCCGCCGCCGGGCTTCAGCTGATCCATGCGCGCCCGTGCGAGCATCCGCGCCGCACCGAAGCGCAGGAATGTGTTGTCGGCAAATTCGACCGTCAGATTCAGGCTGGGCAGGAAGTCGGTATAGGTTGCCCCGTCGGTCACCGGCGTCGATTGCACCTGTCCACCGACGACCTGCGCATAGAAGCTCGATGCCGTCTGGTCGCTATGGACGATCTGGAGGCCGACATTGCCGCGAATGGGGGTGCTGCCCGTGTCGGCGTCGAAATTGGCCTGGACGAAGCCCGTCAGCACCTTTTCGCGGACGTTATAGTCGTTGAAGATGCGCCCCGGAGTCCAGCCGGCCTCGTCGGTGAGCGTATAATTGCCGTCATTGTAATAGCGCCAGCTGTCGAACGCGACCATGCCGGGAATGCCGATGAAGTCGAGCGACACCGGATCGTAGAGATAATCGGCGGGCACTGCGGTATTGGCCGGATAATCGTTGCTGGTCAGCACGAAGCCGCGGTCGTCGAGGCTCTTTTCGCGATCCGAGTAATTGGCGCCGACGCGAATGCTACTGAGCACGCCGTCCAGTTCCTGGGTCGCCTGCAAACGCAGCGATTTCAGCTCGTCCTTGATCTTCGGCGTGTTGACGAAGCCATCCTGACAATTAAGCACCGCGCCGCCGCAGTTGTTCCATCCCTGCGGATCGGTAATGACGAACAGATTGGGATCGGCATAGTCGAGCGAGGGATCGAACAGGATGCCACCCTTCGGCCGCAACTCGAAACCCAGCGCGGTTTCGCGCGCGCCGACGCCCGGCCCGCGCCCGGTGCCGAGATAGATTTCCAGATTTTCCTCGGTCTTCTTGAGCCGCGAATAGCCGAGGTCGAGTTCGAGCGTCAGCCGGTCGTTGGGCTTGAACTGGCTGTTCCAGCCGCCCGCGATGATCGTCGAGGTGCGGTGGACGACGTCGTTGCGCATCACCGCTTCGGTGCCCGACCAGGTGCCCGACGTCACCAGCCCGTCCTCGATCGTGAAATCAGTCAGCGTCGAATTGCCCCACGCCAGCGGGAATTCGATCCCGCGCAGGCGCTGCTCGTCCTTGAACCGCGACCAATAGGCATCGATCGTGGTGTGGAATCTGTCGCTCGGCTCCCATTCGACGACCGCCATCACGCCGTCGCGCTTCAGCTCGTTCGACTTCACATAGGGCTTGGCGCCGCCGATCAGGAAGGCGGTGTTCGTCCCGTCGGTGAGCTCCGGATAGCCCCAGGCGTTGAACCGTTCTTCGGCGGTCGGCGACTGCATCCGCGCATAGCCGATCGCCCAGCCGAGCGTGCCGTCGGCATTCTGGTCGATGTAGGAGATGTTGGCGCGATAGCCCTTGTTCGAAATATCGGGGTTGAGCTTGCCGAGATCGTTGATCTCGAAGCGCGCGCCGGCCGCGATCGTGCGCTTGCCATAAGCGAGCGGACGCACCGTCCGCATGTCGATCGTGCCGCCGAGCGCCTGCCCGATCAGCGAGGCGTCTGGGGTCTTGTAGACGACGGCGCCGTTCAGCAGTTCGGAGGGATATTGATCGAGCTCGACGCCGCGGTTGTTGCCCGCCGAAACCTGTTCGCGGCCGTTGAGCAGCGTGGTGGTGAAGTCGGGGGCGAGACCGCGGATCGACACGACATTGGCGCGGCCGTCGAGGCGCTGCGTCGCGAGGCCCGGCAGGCGCGACAGCGATTCGGCGATCGACAGGTCGGGCAGCTTGCCGATGTCTTCGGCCGAAATCACTTCGACGATCGAGGTGTTGGCCTTCTTCGCCTGCACCGAATTGTTGATCGCG
>NZ_DATFFD010000305.1:0-3115 GCF_035250425.1 Sphingopyxis sp. | reverse complement strand
AGGGAATCGATGTACGCCTTCGTCGACCGGCCGGTGGAAAGCCTCTGCAACAGCGGGCGTTTCCTGCTCTGGGCGATGCGGGGGTGGGTCTCCGCGGCCGAGCGTGGGCGATGCCCGCCGCAGATGCTGCATCGCGGATTTGCCGCCGTGAATGCGGCGGATGCGCTGCCCGATTTCCATGTCGCGATGGCGCTGCTCGGCGGTGACGCGGTTGAAACGCTCGTTCTGGCCCCGATGCCGTGCCTCCAGATTTCAGAGGATGAAGCAATTCTGCTTAGACTCTGTCGCGATATTTCGCTTGGGAAAACCACAAATGCCCGTGCGACGCTGGCCTTGCTGGCCGAGGGAGACAGCGTCGGCCCGATCGCAAAGGCGATGGGCGCCGCGATCGACAGGTTGCTCGCGGCGGGTTTCGATATGCCGGCCCTCGCGGCCGGCACCATGACACACCAGGAAAGTCCAAAGTGATGAGTGACCGTATTGCCGAAGCCGCCAAGCTGGCCCCCTCCGCCTCGCTGACCGTCGAGGAGGTGCGCTCGGTGCGCCACTGGAACGAGCATCTGTTCAGCTTCACGATCTCGCGGCCGCCCAGCTTCCGCTTCCGCTCGGGCGAATTCGTGATGATCGGGCTGCCCGGCGAGGGGCGGCCGCTGCTGCGCGCTTACTCGATCGCGAGCCCGGCCTATGCCGACGAGCTTGAGTTTCTGTCGATCAAGGTGCCCGACGGTCCGCTGACCTCGCGGCTCCAGAAGATCCAGCCGGGCGATCCGGTCTATCTCGGCCGCAAGCCGACGGGGACGCTCGTCGCCGACGCGCTGCTGCCGGGGCAGCGATTGTTCCTGCTGTCGACGGGTACGGGCCTCGCGCCGTTCCTCAGCCTTGTTCGCGATCCCGATATTTATGAGCGGTTCAGCCAGATCCAGCTCGTCCATTGCGTGCGGCAGGTCAGCGACCTTGCATTCCGCGACGAGCTCGAAAGCCAGCTTGCCGGCGATCCGCTGGTGCAGGATCAGGCGCTGCTGCAATTCCATTATTTGCCGACGGTGACGCGCCAGCCCTTCCGCACCGAGGGACGCATCGACGCGCTGATCGACAGCGGCGGCCTGTTCGGCCATCCGCTGACCGGCCCGGCGCATTTCGACCCCGCGATCGACCGCATCATGATGTGCGGCAGCATGGCGATGATCCGCGACCTCGAGGCGCGGTTCGAGGCGCTGGGCTTCAAGGAAGGGTCGAACGCGGCGCCCGGCGACTTCGTGATCGAGCGCGCGTTCGTCGGTTAATCGCGTTTTCCTCCCCCTTGATGGAGGAGGCAGCGAGCCCCGGATCAGGTCCGGGGCGCAGCGGTGGGGGTAAGGTTTCGTCCTGACGCGGCGGCGCGTGCCTGCACCATCACCCTCATCCAACTCCGCCCAATCGCTTCGCGATAAGGCTGCATATCCTTCTCCCATCGAGGAGAAGGATGTCAGTCGGCGTAGGCCTTCACCAGGTCGAACATATAGTCGCGGCCGACATAGACCGATTTGACCTCCATGCGTTCGTTCAGGCCGTGCGCGCCATTGCCGTCGGGGTCGCCCCACATGCCGGGGATGCCATAGGTCGGGATGCCCACCGCGCCGAGGAAGGTCGCATCGGTATAGCCGTTCGCCATCGACGGGATGACCTTCAGCCCCGGCCAATATTTGTCGACGAGCGTCTGCATCGGGCCGATGATTTTCGGGTCGAGCGATGGCGCGGGCGGCGCGGGGCGTTTGGGCGGCAGCTGGGTGATCGTGACGCCCGGATCGCCGATTACCCTGGCGAGTTCGTCCTTGATCGATTCGATGCTGTGGCCGGGGAAGATGCGGCAGTTGATATTCGCGCCGGCGCGCTGCGGCAGCGCATTGGGAGCATGTCCGCCGTCTAGCAAGGTCGCAACGCAGGTCGTCCGCAAATTGCTGTGCAGGAACGGATCCTTGCCCACGATCGCCTCGGCCGCCTTGTCGGCCAGGTTCTTCGCCAGCGCGGCCATCGCCCTGCCCGTCGCGTCGCCGCGCGCCGCGCCGGCTTCGGCAAAGAAGCGGCGCGTCGTGTCGGTCATCTCGACCGGGAAGTCATAGTCCGCGACCTTGGTGAGCGCGCGCGAAAGCTGATAGATCGCGTTGGCGGGGACCGGCGCCGAGCTGTGGCCGCCGGGGTTGCGGGTTTCGAGGCGGAAGTTGGCGAAGGTCTTTTCGCCGACCTGCACCGATTGGCCGAACACTTTGCCCTTTCCATCGCTGTCGCCGCCGCCACCTTCGTTGAGGGCGAATTCGGCGTCGATCAGCGCGCGCTTGTTCGCGGCGAGCCACTGGGCGCCGTTGAACGCGCCGTTGGTTTCCTCGCCGCAGGTCAGCGCGACCTTGACGGTGCGCTTGGGCTTGTAGCCTTCCTTCTGGAACCGGATCAGCGTGTCGACCCACACCGCCGCCTGCGCCTTGTCGTCGGCGGTGCCGCGGCCGTAGAAATAGCCATTCTCCTCGACCATGACGAACGGGTCGCGTTCCCAGTCGGCGCGTTTCGCCTCGACGACGTCGATGTGGGCGACGAGCAGGATCGGCTTCGCGGTCTTGCTGGTGCCCGGATAGACGGCGACGAGGCCGCCTTCCCTGGGGTTCTCAGGCGTCGCGAACAGGGTGAGCTGGCTGGCCGGAAGGCCCGCCGCCTTCAGCCGCGCCGCCATGCGTTCGGCGGCGAGCGTGCAGCTTCCCGATGACAGCGTCGTGTTCGTTTCGACCAGTTCCTTGTAGATTTCGCGGAAGGCGAGCTGATCGGCGCGCGGTTGCGCCTCGGGGGCGAGCGCGGGCGCGGCGAGCAGCATGGCGGACGTCAGCAACGCGGACAGCGTTTTCATCGATTTCTCCCCTGTTTGTAGACGCAAGGAGCAGAAAGACGGCGGCGCTGCAAGCCGCGATGCGCGTGCCCCTTGCGCCGCGGCGGGCTTTGGCGCAATCGGGGCGGGGGAGAGGAGCCGAAGTGACCAAAATCGATGACAACCCACCGGGGTTGGTGGCGCGCGGCGTGCGCCGGATGTTGCTCCTGCTGTACCGGATGCGCGGATGGAAGGCCGAGGGCAGCGTGCCCGAACAGCGGCGTT
>NZ_DATFFD010000304.1:0-7165 GCF_035250425.1 Sphingopyxis sp. | reverse complement strand
GGAGGCCGGGTGGGGGAGCGGGCCGGTGCCGCCAACATAAGGACACCCGATCATTGAGCGTTCAGCTTTTTCCGGCTAGGGCGCGCCATCGGGGCGCAAATCCAGTTTATTATCCAAAGGCCGATCCAGCATGAAATCATCCTTCCGCCCCTTGGTTCTTATGGCGATGGCGTTCGGTCTCGCAGGCGCCGCCGTCGCGCAGGATGCGCCGCCCGCACCGGGGCCGAACCCCGACCAAAGCCAGCCGGCGCCGCCCGTCGAAACGCCCCCGCCCGCGCCGGTCGAAACCCCGACCGCGCCCGCGACGACCGAGGCTGCTCCGGCAACCGTGGCGCCGCCTGTAATCCCGGCGATGGCCCCCGACCAATATATGGGCGTCCCCGAATATATGCTCAACATCGACCTTTCGACGGGCGGCCGGATCGTGGTCCAGCTCTATCCGAATGTCGCGCCGAACCATGTCGAGCGGATCAAGCAGCTCGCACGCGCGGGCTTTTACGACGGGATCAAGTTCCACCGCGTGATCGACGGCTTCATGGCGCAGACGGGCGATCCGACCGCGACCGGGCAGGGCGGCTCGCAGCTTCCCGACCTCAAGGCCGAATTCAACCCGACCCCGCATCTGCGCGGCACGCTGTCGATGGCGCGGGCCGAGAGCGAGGATAGCGCGAACAGCCAGTTCTTCATCATGCTCCAGCCGCGCTTCAGCCTCGACCGCCGCTACACCGCGTTCGGCCGCGTCATATCGGGCATGCAATATGTCGACGCGATCCAAAAAGGGGAACCGCCGGCGGTGATGTCGCGCATGGTGCAGGTGTCGGTCGCGGCCGACAACAAGCCGGTCCCGCCGGCGTCGCTGCTGACCGAAACGGTGCCCGCGCCCGCTGTCGTGCCCACAGTGACGGTCGACGAGCTCAACGCTCCGATCAAGCAGTAAGCGCGCGCCCGCGCGCGCCAGAATCTGAACCTCGCCATGCGCGTCGACGCCTTCGATTTCGATCTGCCCAATGAGCGTATCGCGCTCCGCCCCGCGCGGCCGCGCGATGCGGCGCGGATGCTCGTGGTCGATGGCGGCGAGATCGTCGACGCGGGGGTCGGCGATTTGCCCGCATGGCTGCGCCCCGGCGACTGTCTGGTGTTCAACGACACACGCGTGATACCGGCGCAGCTCGAAGGGCGGCGCGGCGTTCGACCTGATGGCGCGCAGAGCACGCCGGGGGCGAAGATCGGCGCGACGCTGCACAAGCGGATCGACCTGCGCCGCTGGCAGGCGTTCATCCGCAACGCCAAGCGGCTGCGCGTCGGCGAAATGGTCGATTTCGGGCAGGGGGTCGCGGCGCTCGCCGAGGAGCGGCTCGCCGACGGTAGCTTCATCCTCGCCTTCGCCGGCGACGAGCCGGTCGAGCTGCTGCTCGAGCGCGCGGGCACGATGCCGCTGCCGCCGTATATTGCCGGCAAGCGCCCCACCGACGACGCCGACCGCGCCGACTATCAGACGATGTTCGCGCGCGAGGACGGCGCCGTCGCGGCGCCGACCGCGGCGCTGCACTTCACGCCGAAGCTGCTCGATGCGCTCGCCGCGGCGGGCGTCCTGACCGAAACGCTGACGCTGCATGTCGGCGCCGGAACTTTCCTGCCGGTGAAGGCCGACGATACCGAAGATCATGTCATGCACGCCGAATGGGGCCGGATCGAGGCCGATACCGCCGCGCGGCTCAATGCGGTACGCGCGGCGGGCGGCCGGGTGATCGCGGTCGGCACGACGAGCCTGCGCCTGCTCGAAAGCGCGGCGCAGGATGGCGGCATCATCGCGCCCTTCGCGGGCGACACCGCGATCTTCATCACCCCCGGCTATCGCTTCAAGGCGATCGACGGACTGATGACCAATTTCCACCTGCCACGCTCGACGCTCTTCATGCTGGTCAGTGCGCTGATGGGGCTGGAGACGATGCAGGCGGCCTATGCCCACGCCATCGAAAGCGACTATCGCTTCTACAGCTATGGCGACGCGAGTTTGTTGTTGCCCGCACGATAGGCAAGCAGCCTCTAGGATCCTGACCCTAGAGTGCGTTCGGTTTTGATGGAATCAAAACCGGCACTCTAGATTCTAGTTTTTCCGCGATTTCCGAGCCGTGAAATGTTCCATTTCACTCGAAATCACTCTAATATTCGATCGTGATCTTGACCTTGGCCGGATCGACGCCCGCGAGCGCGGCGATCTCTTCGCGGCTCGCCCGGACCAGTGCATGCATTTGCTGTGCGCTCGCCGCGGGATCGACATGCACGGGCGAAGGCGCGCCGGCGAGCAGTTCGTGCTCCGAAATGCCGAAAGCCTCGGCCAGCGCGGGCAGGTTGCTGCGCCGCGGCACGGTCTTGCCGCTTTCCCACGCCCAGATGCTCGGCCGGCTGAACCCCGTCCGATCCGAAAGCGCCGCGCGGCTGAGGCCGCGTTCCTTCCGGAGCCGGAGCAGGCGCTGGGCCAGCATTTCGTCGCGGTCCGGAATGCGTGCGGGATCGACGTCGCCGGGAAGCGGATTGCGCAGCTGCGCCGCGCTGAGCGCCGCGCGCGACAGCGGCCGGTCGAAACGGCAACCCGCGAGCGCCTCGCTGCGCCACACGATGGTGGCGGCGCAATCGGGCGCCTCGGGCAATGCGACCGTCAGCCGCTGACCGATGGCCAGATCGGATGCGGTCTCGATCAGCATGCCGGTCGACGAGAGGTTGTGGATCGCCACCGTCGTGCCCTCGCTGCCTTCGAGCGATCCCGCGGCTTCAAATCGCATGTACATGCGCGGCGCACCGCGCTTGGCTCCGTCGGCCTGTCGCTTTTCGATCATCGCATGAATGGGCATGGGTCAGCTATGCGCGCGATCGGTTGTCGAGTGGTTAATGGGTGGCGCCGCATCGCGGGCACATGCTCCGCCCGATGCCTGGCAACAAGGCCCGTTCGCGGTCCCTGGGGCGAACCGTGCGCGGCTTGCGGCGGGTGAATCGACAAGGCGCCGCGATTTCGGCCGTTTCAATCGAACTTATAGTCGATTTCTCCGTTAAGATATTAACAGCGGCCGCCCCGCTTCTGAACGCCGACAGCGCGACCTGACCGCGGATCGGGGAACGGCCCATCGGACGGTTCCCGGCGGGCGATGCCGGCAACGTCCTCAAACGGAACGGTATCCGGAAAGCCGTTGGATATTTACACTATCGCAACAGCTTGCCGGCATAGCGGCCGGAATGTGGGGACCAGGTGAAAAATTTGTTTGATGGACAGTCCATCGCGCACGAATTCCGGCGAACGGAGAGATGAGGGAACCGACGAAAGCCAGCGCGGCTTTTTCGGCTTGCTCGGCGCGCGTGTCGGCAAGCAGCGCGGCGATCCCGCGGCGCCGCTGCACACTCGCGAAGCGCTGCTGCTGCTCCAGAATTACGAGGAAAGCGGGCAAGGCTGGTTCTGGTCGACCGACGCCAAGGGCCGGCTGACCTATATAACCGATTCGGTAGCGCGATTGATGGGGCGAACGACCGGCCAGCTGCTCGGCACCGCCCTCACCGACCTGTTCCTGCCCGTCGACAGCCATGGCGAGCGCCAGCGGACGCTGCCTTTCCTGCTGACCAAACAGTCGAAGTTCGACAAATTGCCGCTGCGCAGCGCGTTCGAGGGCGACGATCGCTGGTGGGCGATATCGGGCCGGCCGCAATTCGATGGCGATAGCCAATTCACCGGTTATCGCGGCAGCGGGACCGACGTGACCGCGCAGCGCCGCTCGGCCGAGGATGCGTCGCGGCTGGCGCTTTATGACTCGCTGACCGGGCTCGCCAACCGGTTCGCCATCTCGAAAAAGCTCGATACGACGCTCGCGGCCTTCGCGCAGCAGCAGCGGTCGTGCGCGATCATGCTGCTCGACCTCGACCGCTTCAAGCAGGTCAACGACACGCTCGGCCATCCGGCGGGCGATGCACTGCTGAAACAGGTCGCCGAACGCTTGCTGAAGATCGTCGGCGACAAGGAAATGGTCAGCCGCCTTGGCGGCGACGAATTCCAGATCATCCTTCCCGACATTGAGGATCGCGGCAAGCTCGGCGATATGGCCGCCGACATCATCGCCAGCCTGTCGCAACCCTATTCGGTCGAGGGCAGCCGCTGTATCATTGGCGCGTCGGTCGGCGTCGCGATCGCGCCGTTCGACGGCCTGACCAGCGACGACCTCGTCCGCAACGCCGATCTTGCGCTCTATGCGGCAAAGGGGAACGGCCGCGGGCGGTTCAGCTTCTATTCGAGCGACCTTCACACCGCGGCCGAGGACCGCCGCGCGCTCGAGGACGATCTGCGCGACGCGCTGGTGCGCGGCGAGATGGCACTGATGTATCAGCCGGTCGTCAATTCCAGATCGAATATGGTGAGCGGGGTCGAGGCACTGATCCGCTGGACCCACCCCGAACGCGGCGTGATCTCTCCCGCCGTGTTCATTCCGATTGCCGAAGAGGCCGGGCTGATCTGGGCACTTGGCGAATGGGTGCTGCGCACGGCGTGCGAAGATGCCGCCCGCTGGCCGGGCGACATGCGGGTCGCCGTCAACGTCTCGCCGATCCAGTTTGCGAACGAAGACCTCCCGAAAATTATCGCCAGGGCGCTCGCGGCAACCGGCCTTGCGCCGCGCCGGCTCGAACTCGAAATCACCGAAAGCGTGTTCCTGGGCGATACGGCCGAGACCGCGCGGATGTTCAAGGCGCTGAAGGCGCTGGGGGTTCGCCTGGCGCTCGACGATTTCGGCACCGGCTATTCGTCGCTCGCCTATCTGCAATCGGCGCCGTTCGACAAGATCAAGATCGATCAGAGCTTTGTTCGCGACGCGACGATCCCGGGGTCGCGCAACGGCGCGATCATCGCCGCGATAGTCGCGCTCGCCGAGGCGCTCGAGATGGAAACGACCGCCGAAGGCATTGAATCGCTCGACCAGCTCGACCTCGTCCGCAAGCTGAACGTCAGCCATGTCCAGGGTTATGTCTATAGCAAGCCGGTGCCGCAGACCGAGCTGCTCGAACATGTCGGGGGGACGTGGACGATCAAGCCGGCGGGTCCGGCGCGCCAGCGCAACGACCGCTTCTCGCTGTTCCGCAAAGTCGGTGCGATCCACGACAATCACCGTTACGCCGTCGTGATCCGCAACCTGTCGACGACCGGCGCCTTTATCGAGGGGCTTCTGGATGTGCCCGTTGGCACACGCTTCGTGATCGATTTTGGCGAGGGGCAGCTCGTCACCGCGACCGTGCGCCGGTCGATGAAGCACCAGCAGGGCGTTGAATTCGAACAGACGATGGTCAGCGACGGCAATGGCGGGCTTTGCACGCGCCACCGCGTTTCGCCCTATCTGATCGCCGCCGCGACCCAATCGACGGTTTCTGCGATGGCGGCGCTGCCGTCCTTCACGACGACGAGCGACTGGAAAGCGGCCTGACGGCCGGAACCGCGCGCGGCGCGAGCCGTTCTTTTCCGGAAATGGAGAAGAAGATGGCCGAGACCAAAATCTTTGCGCGACTGAAGGCCGATCACGACCGGCACCGCGAGCTGCTGGGCCGCATCGATGAAACGCAGGGCGACAGCGACGAGCGCCGCACTCTGTTCGAAGCCTTCCGCGTCGAGGTGACCGCGCACGCCGCGTCGGAGGAAATGTCGCTCTATGCGACGATGCTCGCGACCCCCGATTTGCGCGACGAGGCGCAGCATAGCGTCGCCGAGCATAAGGAGATCGAGGATTTTCTGACCGAGCTTTACGAGATGGACTTTTCCTCGACCGGCTGGCTCACGCGCTTTCGGTCGATGAAGGAGCGCTACCTCCACCATATCGACGAGGAGGAGGAAGAGATGTTCCCGCAAGCCGAAAAGGGGCTGTCCGATGCGAAGAAGCGCGAGCTGATCAAGATATTCGAGAAGGAAAAGCCGAAGGAAAAGGCGAAGGCGGCCGAGGAGGAACCGTCGAGCGAAGAGGCGAAGGAATAGCGTCGCTTCGGATCCTCCCTGTCGCGAAGCGATGGGGAGGGGGAGTGCAGGGTTGGATTGCCCCCGGTAATCCAAGTCCAGTCCGGGGGACTGGACGACCCAGCACTCCGCCGCAGGCGGTGGTGGAGGGGTGTCGACGTCGCGTCATTACCCATCCGTCAGCGCTGCGCGCTGCCACCTCCCCATGGCTTCGCCACAGGGAGGATCGGTCCACTCCTCGACTTTTGGCGCTCTCCTCTCCATAGGCGCGCCCAATGACAAGATTCGCTTTTTCGATCGCCGCGACCGACGGCGCCGCGCGCACGGGCACCATCGCCATGCGGCGCGGCGAGATTCGCACGCCCGCCTTCATGCCCGTCGGCACCGCCGCGACGGTGAAGGCGATGCGCCCGGCCGAGGTGCGCGCGACGGGCGCCGACATCATATTGGGCAATACCTATCACCTGATGCTGCGCCCCACCGCCGAGCGCATGGCGCGGCTGGGCGGCCTTCATGATTTCATGGGCTGGGACCGCCCGATCCTGACCGACAGCGGCGGCTATCAGGTGATGAGCCTGTCGGCGCTGACCAAGCAGAGCGAGGAGGGCGTCGCGTTCAAGAGCCATCTCGACGGCTCGCGCCATATGCTCACCCCCGAACGATCGATGGAAATCCAGCGTCTGCTCGGCAGCGACATCGTGATGGCGTTCGACGAATGCCCGCCGAACGGCGTCGATGGCAAGCGCGCCGAGGCGAGCATGGAACGATCGATGCGCTGGGCGGCGCGCAGCCGCGCGGGTTTCGACGCGGGCGAGGAGCACGCCGCGCGGTCGGCGCTGTTCGGCATCCAGCAGGGCTCGCTCGACGCGAAACTGCGCGCGCGGTCGGCGGCGGCGCTGACCGACATCGGTTTCGACGGCTATGCGATCGGCGGGCTGGCGGTGGGCGAGGGGCAGGCGGCGATGTTCGGGGTGCTCGATTTTGCGCCAGGGCAGCTCCCCGCCGACAAGCCGCGCTACCTGATGGGGGTGGGCAAGCCGGAAGACCTGGTCGAGGGCGTGCGCCGCGGCGTGGACATGTTCGACTGCGTGATGCCGACGCGCAACGCGCGCAACGGCACGCTGTTCTCGCGCTACGGCGACCTCAAGATGCGCAACGCGCGCCACAAGAGCGACCCGCAGCCGATCGACA
>NZ_DATFFD010000303.1:0-19591 GCF_035250425.1 Sphingopyxis sp. | reverse complement strand
CGCGCTGGGCTATCTGATCGACACGCTGAATCCCGGGGACCGGCTGCTCATCATCGACGACGTCTTCGACAGCGGCCGCAGCATCCGCGCTTTCATCGCCGAATTGAAAGCACGCTGCCGCCACAATATGCCGCGCGACATCCGCATCGCGACCGTCTGGTACAAACCCGGCCGCAACGTCACCGACCTCTGCCCCGATTTCTTCGTCCACGAAACCGACCAATGGCTGATCTTCCCGCACGAGGTCGACGGGCTGACGGTCGAGGAAATCCGCCGCCACAAGCCCGAGGCGGCGATCATCCTGCGCGAGGAAGGCGAATCCGATGGCTGAAGATTTTGCATCGGCCGGAGAACGCGCCGCCTTTATTGCCGGTCTGCCCAAGGCCGAGCTTCACCTTCATATCGAAGGTTCGCTCGAACCCGAACTGATGTTTGAACTCGCGCAGCGCAACGCCGTCGCCATTCCCTTCGCCAGCGTTGAAGAAGTGCGCGCCGCCTACGCCTTCGCGAACCTCCAGGATTTCCTCGATATCTATTATCAGGGCATGGGCGTGCTCCACAGTGAGCAGGATTTTTACGACCTTACCGCCGCCTATCTTGCGCGCGCCCACGCCGACGCGGTCCGCCACGCCGAAATCTTCTTCGACCCGCAGGGCCATACGACACGCGGCGTTGCGTTCGAAACCGTCATCGCGGGCATCACCCGCGCGCTCGACGATGCGGCGGCAAGCTATGGGATGACGTCGAAGCTCATCATGTGCTTCCTCCGCCATCTCAGCGAAGCCGAGGCCGAGGCGACGCTCGACGAGGCGCTGCCGTTCCTCGATCGCATCGACGGCGTCGGCCTCGATTCCTCCGAAGTCGGCCACCCGCCCGCCAAGTTCGAACGCGTCTTCGCCCGCGCGCGGCGCCTCGGCCTCAGGATCGTCGCGCACGCCGGCGAGGAAGGCCCGCCCGCCTATGTCCGCGAGGCGCTCGACCTTTTGAACGTCGACCGCATCGACCATGGCAACCGCAGCCTCGAAGACCCCGCGCTCGTCGCACGCCTCGCCGCCGAGGGGATGACGCTCACCGTCTGCCCGCTTTCGAACCTCAAGCTCTGCGTCGTGGGCGACATCGCCGACCACCCGCTCAAGGCCATGCTCGGCGCCGGGCTCCGCGCAACGGTGAACAGCGACGATCCCAGCTATTTCGGCGGCTATGTAAACGCCAATTATCAGGCGGTCGCCGACGCGCTCGACCTGTCGAAGGCCGAGCTCGTCACGCTCGCACGCAACAGCTTCACCGGCTCATTCCTCGGCGACGCCGACAAGGTCAGACACCTCGCCGCAATCGACGCCTACGCCTGATCCTATCTTTCAATCTTCGTCATTCCCGCGAAAGCGGGAACCCAGCGAGCTGCCGTGCTACTGGATTCCCGCTTTCGCGGGAATGACGAGATATGGAATTAGCAACAGGGTCGCGAGCTCAAGCCGCGATCAGCACGCCATGATAGGCGGGATCCTCGAACGCGCGCCCGGCCCCCATCGCGACGCAGATCAGCGCATCGTCGGCAACCACCACGGGCAGCCCCGTCGCGCGCGCAATCGCCTGATCCATCCGGCGCAGCAGCGCGCCGCCGCCGGTCAGCGTGATGCCCTCGTCGATGATGTCGGCCGACAGTTCGGGGGGCGTCTGTTCCAGCGCCGCGCGCACCGCGCTGACGATCTGCCCGACCGGCTCGGTCAGCGCCTCGGCGATCTCGGCTTCGGTTACCTTGACCTCGGCCGGGCGGCCGGTCACCAGGTCGCGGCCCTTCACGCCCATGATCATGCCGTCGCCGACGGGCGCAGTCGCGCAACCGATCGTCAGCTTGACGCGCTCGGCGGTCATTTCGCCGATCATCAGATTGTGCCGGCGGCGGATCGACGACGAAATCATCTCGTCCATCTTGTCGCCGCCGACGCGCACCGAATTGCTGTACGCGACGCCGCTCAGCGACAGCACCGCGACCTCGGTCGTGCCGCCGCCGATGTCGACGACCATCGCGCCGCGCGGTTCGGTGACATGCAATCCGGCGCCGATCGCGGCGGCGAGCGATTCCTCGATCAGCTGCACCGACACCGCGCCGGCGTTCGTCGCGGCATCGCGGATCGCGCGCCGCTCGACCATCGTCGATCCCGAGGGCACGCAGATCACGACATTGCTGCGCCGGGCAAAGCGGCTTGCCCCACCCTGCGCCTTGTCCATGAAATGCTTCAGCATCTGTTCGGCGACATCGATGTCGGCGATCACGCCATCGCGCAGCGGCCGGATCGCCTGGATATTGTCGGGGGTCTTGCCCATCATCGGCTTGGCTTCGTTGCCGACGACCTTCACGCGCCGCACCCCGTCGCGCGTCTCCAGCGCCACGACCGACGGCTCGTTGAGCACGATGCCCTTGTCACGCACATACACCACCGTGTTCACAGTACCCAGGTCGATGGCCATGTCGTGCGCGGCCGACGCAAACCGATTAAAAAACTTCATAAGACGGGGCAAATGCCTTCGGGAATGGATGGAAGAATCAGGCGTGGCCGGCCCTTTGGCGCCCGCAACGTCTGTCCATAATCGACTGCGGCGAAGGCGCACCGGCGTCAACGAATGCCGCGACCAATACTGCCAGAACGGTGGTTTCTCAGGCCCGGCTGTTCGATCGGTTCAAAATTCGGGACCACCCGAGCCCGGAACGATGAATTTCAGCCCCTGCAGCCGGACGACGTCGTCGCCCGCACAGACTGGCGCCGCGATCAACCGCATCCACCGGCGCGGTGCCTGCGCCGGCTTGATTTCGACATCGAGCGTGAAACCGCGCCGGTGCCTGATCGCATAGGCGCGGAGCTTCTCCATCGCCGCCCGCGACCCCTCGGCATAAAGCGCCGCCGCCTCTTCGCGCGCCACGACTGCGCGGCGCGGAATGCCGAAAATGTCATAAACTTCATCCGACCAGCTCAGCCGGTTGTCGTCGGCAAGGTCGCATTCCCATTGGCCGATCCGCGCGCGCACCGGCAACAGCCGCGCCGCGACGTCGACGACGTCGGGAATCGGATCGAGCGTATCGCCGTGATGAAGCCGCCCAAGTTCGAAAAAGCGATCACGCTCATAAAGCGGCCAGCTATGATGGACAGGCAAGGGATGGGTCGGCTTCAACACGCGGGTCTTCCAGTGGGCCGCCAAAGGATAGGCACGCGTCGCTTAACAACTGGTGATCCCGATGGACAGCCCTTCGGCGCGTTATCGCCCGCGCGCCAGCGCGATCCCCGCCAGATTCTGCGTCCGCTTGATATGGCGTATGTTCGGCGCCGGACGGTCACCGACGAGCGCGCGGAAAGTCGCGTGATGTATTGCTGCGTCGCCGCGCGCCCGCACCACATCGTTCGCCTGCTCCACCACCGCCGCGGCATCGCCGAGCAGGACAAAATTGGTCAGCCCCAGATCCTGCGCCAGCCGCAGCGCCGCGATCAGCGCCAGCCACTCGGCCTCCATGCTGCTGCCGATCCCCGCGTCGCGCACGACCATCGCCGCGCCCCCGGTCACGACGGCGGTTTCCATCTTCCCGGGATTGGGGCGGCACCCGCCGTCGAAATAGATCTTGATGCGGCGCTTCGTCACCGAACCACCCTAGCCACTCAGAACTTCCCGCGCACCGAAAAGGAGAAAATCGGCCCGATCAACCGGTCGCGTTCCTCGATAAAGCTGACCGGGCTTTCGCCGCGCACGCCCGTGTAAGCCGTCCGGTCGCGCTTCGATCGCGCATTCGCGATGTTGCGGATCGACCCCCGGACGGTCAGGCCCAGCACATCCTTGTGCTCGACAAAGACCGACGCCCAGACCGGCCCTTCCCAGACCTTGTCCGTCTGATTGCGGCGATAATTGGGCTGATAATGCGAATATTCGGCGTCGCCGCCCCATGCCCAGTCGCTGCCGGCAATGTCGTGGCGCAGACCCAGGCTGATCACCGTGTCGGTAAAGCCGTTCCACTGCCTTTTCTCGCCGGTGAAGGGATCGCGCAGCGAGCTCTTCTGCAACAAAATCCGCGGTTCGAGTTTCATCCCCTTGATTCCCGCAGGATCGAGGTTGATCGTCGCCGTCCAGTCGATCGCTCCCGCCTTGGCCTTCGCGATATTGCCGACCGCCTCGCCATTGGCGCCGATCGGGATCACGTCGACGCGGTCCTCGACGTCGCGATAGATCAGGATGATCTTGGTCGACCCCCAGGCACCGAACTTCTTGTTGATCTCGGCCTCATAGGTCCAGTCCTGCTGGGGTCTGAGGTCGTTGTTGCTTTCATTCTGGTTGCCGTCGTTCAGGAAGGCGCGCGCGAGAAAGTCATAGAAGCTGAGCTGGAGCACGCGCCGCCGCAGTTTCACCGAAATGTCGAAATCGGGCGAGGGCGTCCATGCGAGCGAGATCGAGCCCTTGGGCCGAAAGAAGCTGCGCGTCAGGCCGTTCATGCCCGTCTGCGTGATCGTCGAATGTTCGGCGCCCGCGATAATCTGGAAATTGAGCTTGTCGGTCAGCCTGCGACCGAAACTCAGCAATCCCTCGTATCGATCCTCGCTCACCCCGCCGGTGCCGCCCTCGAACGGCTGGTCGACCCACGCCCCCGCGGGATCGAGCAGCGCGATCGATGCAACATTGTCGAGTTTGTTGAATGCGGCTTCGCCCGACAGCTGCCAGTCGCCGCCGAACATCTTCCACTGATATTCGCCGCGCCCGATCGTCTCGCCGATGTCGCCGGTCTGCGCGAAGCGATCGCCGGTCGCGATGCCGCCGTCGGGCGTGGTGACGATTTCCTGGCGGTAGGGCTCATGGCTGAACCGCCTGAGGCCGATCAGCTTCAGTTTCCCCGGCCCCAGCCCGAGCTGATAGTCGCCGCCGACCTCGTAATTCCAGCTGTCTTCATTCTCATACACCGTGCGGATTCGGTCGGGCATGCCGGGGTCGGTGCGCACGCCATCCTCATAATAGCGGTCATATTTGCGCTGATAATGGCCGCCGAGGTTGGCGACGGTATCGCCCGCCGGATCCCAGGTGATGCGCCCCGAAAGCTTGGGCGTGTCGTAATGCGTATTCCAGATATCCTTGCGCCGTTCGATGATGTTCCGCGCGCCGTCGTAGATCAAAGTCGGCCCGCCCGCGCCGCTGCGCGCCGAATCGTCGTTGTTCAGCGCGACCTCATATTCGACCGCCCCGGCGCGGCCGCGCACCGACACGTCGGCGCGGGTGAACAGCGGATCGGTGTAATGCGCACGAAATTCGGGCTTCCACGAAAACTGCCCCGAAAAGGCGTCGGCGCGATAGACGATATTGGCGACCTGTCCCGACAGGCCCGGAATATCGAGCGTCGCGCCGTCGACGACCTCGATCCGCTCGACATTGCCCGCGGGAATGCGTGACAATTGGGTGTACATGTCGTCGGCCTTGTTCGACGGCCGCTCGCCGTTGAACAGCACATTGCCCGTCGCCTGCCCCAGCCCGCGCAGATTCTCATTGTCGCGGATCTGGAAACCGGGAACCTGGATCAGCATGTCATAGGCGTTCTTCGGCGCGTAGCGCGCGAAGTCGGCGGGCGCATAGATCTGCCGCGCCGAGCTCGTCGCGGTCGGGGCGATCTCGGCCGGCGCGGGCGGCGGCGTATCGCCGGTCGGCGCCGCCGTCTCCTGCGCCAGCACGGGCGCCGGGAGCACGGCCGCAACCGCCATCAAGCTGGTCCATCGCATCACTTGGAAATTCCTCCGGCTGCGCGGTTCATCGCCTGCGCATATGCGCCCGTGACGCCCATCGCCTTCATGCTGACAACCTCGTCGGCGCTCAGCTTCCTGTATCCCGCCGCGGCGAGCCCACGCACATAAGCGCCGTCGACGCCGAGCGCCTTGCACGCGATCGCATCTTCGATTTCGGTCAGAACCAGCGCCTCGGATTTGAGATCGCGAACATATTCGGGCCGCACTTCGAGCGCCGCCGCCGCGATCAGATCGTCGGCATCCTTCGGCCGCACCCCCTCGCGCGCCAGCCCGTCGGCAAGCGCGATCGTCGCATCGACGAGCAGCATCGCGAGCAGGGTCGACCGCCGGTCGGGCGGCAGCCCGCGGTCGCCGAGCGCGCGCTCGAACGCGGGATCGGAGGTGAAGCGGCATTCGCCCTTCCCCTCGAATGCGCGGGTCAGCGTGCCGGTACATGCCAGCGTTCCCGCGTCGTGCGTCACGGTGAAACTGACCGGCCCCGGCGTAGTCCGGCCCAGCGCGGCCTCGGCGGCGGCGAGATGGGGGCGCGAGCCGTCGAACCTCTGATCGCTGCTCGACTGTTTGTGCTGGATGCGGACGCGCGGCGCCCCCTTCTTTCCGCCCGCAGGCTCGGCGACCCAGCTGACGTCGCTCAGCACGAGCGGGTTGGCGGCGGCGGTCGGCGCCGAACAGGCAAGGATCGACATCAGCGCGGCGCTACCGGCGAACAAATAGGCTTTCATGGTGCACTTCTCCCTCCGTGCGCCAGGCGAGCGTCATCGCTCGCCGCCGCAGCGGCAATTTTGAATCAGGTTTCGATTAATCGTCGGTCGCTGCGGACGAATGTCCGGGGGTCAGTCGCGGGCGGGC
Organism: Sphingopyxis sp.; assembly: GCF_035250425.1. Lineage (GTDB taxonomy): Bacteria > Pseudomonadota > Alphaproteobacteria > Sphingomonadales > Sphingomonadaceae > Sphingopyxis. The sequence goes on along the minus strand of NZ_DATFFD010000303.1, from coordinate 12,977 downwards.
GGCTCGGGCGGTTCCGGCGGTGCGGGGAATTCGATCCGCGCGGTCCGGCCGTCCCCGCGGCGCGCCTCGATCACGCCGCGCTCCATATCGACCACGGCGACATTTCCGTCTCGCACCGCCCTGGTGATCGGCCGCGGATTCGCTGCCGGGCGGGGCTTGACGGACCGGAACCCGCGCGTCGCGTGCAGCTCGATCGCGTCGTCGGCATCGCGCATCTTCACACCCGACTTCTGCATGTCGGTGACGAAGTCGCAGTCGACCCCCATCGCCTTCAGCGCGATCAGATCGTCGACCCCGATGTCGGGGAAATGCGATTTCATGTCGCGGGCAAAGGCCGCGTTGACGCCGACATGCCGCGCGCCGACCAGTTCGTCGAAATCGGCGCCGGGAACGATATCGCGCATCTGCCGAATATAGGCGGGGTCGATCCCGCTCGCCTTTGCCGAAATGATCTCGTCGGCGTCCAGCGACCCGCCCTGCTCACGCATCTGCGCGACATATTCGGGGGTCACGCCTACCGCACGCATGCTCACCAGTTCCTCGGCGCTCAGCGTCTTCGATGCCGCTGCGGCGGTGGCCGCATCATCGGTCGCAACGGTCTTTGCGGCGGCGGACTGCGATGTCACGGCTGTCGTCTCCTTGGTGGTCGAGGCGACGACGGAGTGGACGTCCGCCGTCGCCGCGGGCCTCGCGGTTGCCGAAAAGGCCGCCAGCGGCGCGGTCACGCTCGCCAGCACCACCAGGCTCATCAGCATCCAGCTCGCGCTCGCCGGGCCGCGCTTCAGGCTGCCGTCGAGGACGCGCGTGATGCGGCGCTTCAAACTGTCCTTGCCCGGCGCGACGCCATGCGCGGCGAGCAGCGCGCCCTGGTTGTCGTGCCGCGCAGCGCCGACCAGCAAGGTCGCATAATCAGGCCCGTCGATGTCGGCCATCAGCACTGCATCGTCGGCGGCTTCCTCGCGCAATTGATGGCTCTCACGCGCCAGCATCCACACCAGCGGATTGAACCAGAAGACCGCGCAGGCGACGCGCGCGCCGAGCAGTTTCGCCCAATCGAGCCGTGCGACATGCGCCAGTTCGTGCGCGATGATCGCCTCGGCCTCACTCGATGCCGCCACGGCTTTCGGGCTCAGCACGATCGTCGGGCGCAGCACACCCCAGCTGATCGGCGAGCGCAATTCGTTGCTCACCAGCAGCGCGGTGCCATGCTTGAATCCCATGCGCCGCTGCGCTTCGGCGAGCGCTGTCAGCCACGACCGGTCGACCAATATCTCGGCGCGCCCGCGCATCGCGAACAGCCGCACCACCGCGGCTGCCATCACTCCCGACAACAATAGGAGCGGGACAAGATAGAGAAAGGGCGCAAGGTCGCTCCACGAAAAGACGATCGGCGTCGATCCGGCCCCATCCCCTTTGACAGGAACATCGTCCACGACGGGGACTGACGTCGCGGCGGGTGCCGGATCGATCGCCGATCCCCCCGTTGTTGCCGGTTGCGCAAGCGGCGCGGCGGCTTCGAAGGACCAGCTCGCGGGAAGCGGCGCCCATTGCGGCAGCAGCAGGATCGCGGCCGGCAAGGCCAGCAATGCCATCAGCCCGGCATGGGCGATCATCGACCGCTCGCCGGCCGTGCGCGACCGCACCAGCCGCAACAGCCCCAGCGTCAGCGCCGCGACGACGACCGATTTCCAGGCCAGGCCCAGCAACATGGCGGTGGTCAGCATCACCCTCTCCCTTCGCGCGCTTTGGCGATCATCTGTTCGAGTTCGTCGAGTTCGCTATTGCTCATCTCGTCCTGCATGCCGAGCAGGGCGGCCGCGGCGCTCGTCGCCGATCCGTTGAAGAACACCCGCACGACTTGGCTTAGCGCCGACTTGCGCGCAGCCTTGTCCGACACGCTCGGCGCATAGACGAAACCGCGGTCGGACTGTTCGCGCGCGACAAAGCCCTTGGTCTCGAGCCGCTTCAGCATCGCCCGGATCGCCGAACCCGACAATTCGTCGGCCAGCGCCTCGCCTATTTCGGTCACGGTCGACGCACCGCGCTCATAGAGAATATCGACGATCTCGCGTTCTCGCGGGGGCAGGCTGGACAACATACGACTCACCTCATGCGCTACATTTGTAGCGTGCTACATTTGTAGCGCATGCTTGGCAAGGGGGTTTAGCGGCAATCAGGCAGCGACCATTGACCGCTTGGGAAACAGCGAACCTGCGCTGTTCTAATCCGCGCCGAACTGCTCGGCCAGCTTGGCGCGCCGCATCTTCCAGGTTTCGGCGAGCACCGGGACGTCGCGCAATGCGCGCAGGTCCGCCAGCCGATCCTTCGCCTCACCGCCGATCAGAAGGGCGAACAGCGACGCCAGCGGCCATTCGGGATGGGGCCGGTCGACCAGGTCGAGCGTGTCGCCCGCCCGGACATAGCCCGGTTCGAGCACGCGGTAATACCAGCCCGTCCGCCGCGTCTTCACGACCAGCGCCATCACGCCCTTCGCCTGAAAGCGGTGGTCGAGTTTCCAGCACGGCTGGCGCGCCTGCGTCACTTCGACCAGCGCGGTGCCGAGCCGGAAACGGTCGCCGAGAAAGACGTTCTTCTCGTCGAGCCCGGCGGTCGAGATATTCTCTCCGAACGCGCCCGGCGCATCGAGCAACGGAACCTCGCCCAGCTGCCCCCGCCACCAGTCATAATGGTCGGCAGGATAATGATGGACCGCCTTGTCGATGCCGCCATGGACGGTGCGATCGGCCTGCTCATCGCCGATCAGGCCCATCGCGCCGACGGCAACCGCGTCCGCGACCGGCAACTTGCCGATGGCGCTCGGTGCATCGTCGCCGCGAAAGGGGCGGACCTTGCCAAGGAGGACGGCGAGAATTTCGGCTTTCATGCCTGCAATGGCATAGGCTCCGCCGCCGAAATGGCAATCGCCAGCCTCGCGCGAGCGGGGCCGCGGCGCGCGGCCCTGACGCCAGCACGATCACGAGGCCAGCCAGCGCCATCACCTGGATGTTCGCGGGCGGCGCGAATATCCTCCCGCGGGTCCGCGCCTTCGTCGATTTCCTTGTCGAACGGTTCGGCCGGACAAACCGGGACAAGCAGACCGGGATCGGCTAACAGATCATCATGAAACGCGAGACGATCGATCTTCCCGTCCGCCGGCTCGGTCTCGCCGATCCCGGCGACGCAGCCCTGATCCGCCGCGTGCCGATCGAGGCGCCGGTTTCGATCGAGGTCGGCGGCATCGGCTATGCCGTGATGATGGCGACCCCCTCCGATCTCGAAGACTATGCGCTGGGCTTCGCGCTCGGCGAGGGGCTGGTCGACACGGCGGACCAGATCCGGCGTGTCGATGCCCACGCGGTCGAAGGCGGCTGGGCGCTGCGCATCTGGCTGGCTCCCGAACGCAACGCCCTCGCGCTCGAACGCGTGCGCACGCGCGTCAGCGAAAGCAGCTGCGGCCTCTGCGGGATCGAGAATATCGAGCAAGTGCTGCGGCCCCTGCCGCCCGTGACCGCGTGCATCGCGACCGACCGGGGCGCCATCGCGGCGGCGATTTCGGCGCTCGCCGATCACCAGCCGCTCGGGCGGGCGACGGGTGCGGTTCACGCCGCCGCCTTCTGCTCGCCCGCGGGTGCCATCCTGTTCGCGCGCGAGGATGTCGGGCGGCACAATGCGCTCGACAAGCTGATCGGCGCGCTGGCGCGGGCGGGCATGACCCCGGCGACCGGCTTTATCCTGCTGTCGGCGCGGTGCAGTTACGAACTGGTTGAAAAGACCGTGCGCACGGGCTGCCCGATGCTCGTCACCATCTCGGCGCCGACCAGCCTTGCTGCCGAACGCGCGGTGCAGGCGGGGCTGACGCTCGTGACGCTGGCGCGGGCGGATTCGGCGCTTGTCATCAGCGATCCGCACGGAATGATCGCGTGAGGGTGCTCGGCGCGGTGCTCGCGGGGGGGCGGTCGAGCCGCTTCGGGTCGGACAAGGCGCTCGCGATGCTGGATGGACGGAGCTTGCTCTACCATGCGCTGACGGCGCTGCGCCCGCATTGCGATGCCGTGGCCGTTGTCGGTCGGGACGAAGTCGCCGACTGGCCGCGCCGCGACATGGGGCCGCTCGGCGGCATTGCCGGGGCGCTTATCCATGCGGCGGATCAGGGCTTCGATCGGGTGCTGACGGCGCCAGTCGATTGCGTGCGCCTGCCCGGCGATCTTCGCGCGCTTCTCGAACCGGCGCCAGCCTTTCTCGATACGCAGCCGGTGATCGGTCTCTGGCCGATTGCCTCGATCGACGACCTGCGGGCCATCCTCGAGGACGGACACGACCTTGCGGTCCGGGCCTATGCCCGCCGGATCGGCGCGCGGGCGGTCTCCAGCGGCTTCGTACCGCCGAACATCAACAGCACCGCCGACCTCGATCGCCTCGCAGGGTCATGATCCGCCGATGGCGTTCACGGTGAATGCCAAAATGCCCATGTTGAAGATGAAGGCCGCTATGCAGTGGCCGAGCACGACACGCCGCATATGCGCGCCCGATATCGTGACGTCGGATGTCTGGAAGTTCATGCCGAGCGTGAAGGCAAAATAGAGGAAATCCCAATAGCCGGGTTCGTGCACCCCCGGCACTTCGATCCCGCCCTGGTCGCGGCCCTCCTTTTGCAGATAATAGAGATGCGCATAGTGGAGCGTGAACACGATGTTCGCGAACAGCCATGCGAGCGCGAGCGTCGCGATGATCAGGATGACATCGCAGCGGCCCAGCTTGCCCGGGCTCGCTATCAGTGTCCCGACCGCGAACAGGATGACGAGCGAGAGCAGCACGGTGATCGCGAGCAAGCCCACGCGATTGGCGTCATTAAATTCGGCGCGGCGGCGCATCTGATAGGCGTCGGCGCGCAGCAGCGGCATCACGGTGCAAAGAAAGACGAAGGCGGCGGCGTCGAAGCCGATCAGGAACCCGGCGCGCGGATCGATGTCCAACGCGAGTGCCGCTCCCATCGCCGCGACCAGCACGAACGGAAAGATCAGGAAACGGACCGGCGCGATATATTTGCCGAGGGCCATCGGCGGCGTCAGTCCGCAGCCCGGACGACGCGCACCGGGATCGACTTCGCCGCCGGACAGCCGCTGGTCCTGTCGTAATGGGCCAGCGGCAGCAGCGGGTTGAGCTCGGGATAATAGCCCGCGACCGATCCGCGCGACATCGGATAGTCGAGGATCGTCAGCCCCCCTACCCGGCGCGCGATGCCGTCGGCGCTGATTGTTTCGAGCGCGACCTTCATTCCTGCCTCGAGCCCGCGAGCGGCAATATCGTCGGCATTCATAAACAGCACCATCCGGTCGTTATACACGCCGCGATAGCGGTCGTTATAGCTGTAAATCGTCGTGTTAAACTGGTCGTGCGAGCGGACGGTCGCAAGCCGCAGCATGTCGGGATCGGCAACCGGCGCGTTGACCGCGAGCCCCGGGAGGATGAGGAAATTGGCCTTGCCGTTCGGCGTCGCCCACACGCGGCGGCGTGGCGCGATATCGAGGTGAAAGCCCAGCGGCGCCTTGATGCGCTCCGAAAAATCCGCGTAGAGCGCGGGATAGATTTCGGCGATCTTGTCGCGGATCAGGCTATAATCGTCGATATAGCTGGCCCAATCGACCTTGCTGTCGGGCAGCGTCGCCATCGCCATGCGGCAGACGATCTCGGTCTCGGGCATCAGATGCTCGCTCGCGGGTTCGAGCACGCCGCGCGACGCGGTGACGTTCGACATCGAATCCTCGATCGTGACGAATTGCTCGCCCGCGGCGGTTTCGATGCGTTCGGAGCGCGCGACGACGGGCAGGATCAGCGCGTCGCGGCCGTGGACGAGGTGCCCGCGGTTGAGCTTGGTCGCGATCCCGACGGTGAGGTTCAGCTTGCGCATCGCGTCGTAAGCACGATCGGTATCGGGCACCGCGCGGACGAAATTGCCGCCAAGGCCGATGAACACCTTCGCGGTGCCCGCCAGCATCGCCTCGACCGATTCGACGCTATGATGGCCTTCCGCGCGCGGTGGTTCGAACCCGAAAACATCGCGCACCCGGTCGAGATAGGCCTGGCCCGGTTTCTCGTCGATGCCGACGGTGCGGTCGCCCTGCACGTTCGAATGGCCGCGGATCGGCGAGATGCCCGCCCCCGGCTTGCCGTAATTGCCCTTGAGCAGCAGGATATTCGCAATCTGCTGGACGAGCTGCGATCCCTGCTGATGCTGGGTCACCCCCATGCCGTAACAGATGATCGTCGCGTTCGAGCGGATATAGATTTCGGCGCAGCGCCGGATCTGTGCCTCGTCGATCCCCGCGGCGGCGACGAGGTCGGGCCATCGCTGCGCCGCGACATCGGCCTTCAGCGCGACGAAGCCTTCGGTATGTTCGGCGATGAAGTCGTGATCGAGCACCGTCTCGCCCGCCGCCTCGCGCTCGAACATGACCTTCATCATGCCCTTCAAGAGCGCGAGGTCGCCGCCGATCCTGATATGCACGAATTCGCTGCTGACTTCGGTCGACCCGAAGGTCGCCATCTGGACGATGTCCTGCGGCTCGGTGAATTTGATCAGCGCGCGTTCGGGCATCGGGTTGACCGCGACGATCGGGACGCCGCGCTTCCGCGCCTCGACCAGCGGCGTCATCATCCGCGGCGCATTGGTCCCGGCGTTGTGCCCGATCAGGAAGATCGCTTGCGCATGCTCGAAATCGTCGAGGACCACCGTGCCCTTGCCGACCCCGATCGAGTGCGGCAGCCCGCGGCTGGTCGGTTCGTGACACATGTTCGAACAGTCGGGGAAATTGTTCGTGCCGAACTCGCGCACGAAGATCGAATAGAGGAAGGCCGTCTCGTTGGCGGTGCGCCCCGAGGTGTAGAATTCGGCCTCGTGCGGGCTGGCGAGCGCGCGGAGGTGCTCGCCGATGAGCGCGAAGGCATCGTCCCAACTCACCGGCACATAATGGTCGGTCGTGGCGTCATAGCGCATCGGCCCGGTCAGCCGGCCCTGCATTTCGAGCCAATAGTCCGACTGTTTCATCAGGTCGGAGACGCTGTGCTCGGCGAAAAATTCGCGCGTGACGCGGAATTTCGTCGCCTCGTGCGCGAGCGCCTTTGCGCCATTTTCGCAAAATTCGAGCTTCTTGGTGCAGATGGCGTCGGGAAAGGCACAGCTCGGGCATTTGAAACCGCCCGGCTGGTTCATCGACAAGAGCGCGCGCGACCCCTTGGTAACCACGCTTTGTTCGAACAGCACCTTCGCGGTCGCAGCCGCCGCACCCCAGCCACCGGCCGGGCTGCCGTAGGATTTATACCGGGGTCTGTCCTGCGCCATCGCGCGCCGACTAAAGCATAGCGCGGCGGACATGACCATCGGTCTTTGGCGAGCAGGCTGTCCGATGACACGCGCCTCAATAAACAGCCTGGCGGGTCAACGACCATGGTTCATCGCATGGCAACGGCGCGCCGCAAACAACCAGAAGCGCGTGGGACCGTTCGTCGGTATGCCAGAGGGTCAGCTCCAAGCGATCTCAAACTCACGCTCACCAATCATAGACGCAACCCGGGGCACTTGGACGCCCGCCACATAGCGCCGCACGCGTTGATACAGTTCATCATGCCCTTCTGAACGGGCTGAATTTTGGCGCATTCCTGCGCCCGGGGGAAGATGAGAACTGGTTGATCGTCGTTTGACGATCGGAAATTCAACGATAACGACGTCTGTGGGCGCCCCTTCGGATGCAAACGTAAATCGGGGTAGATTGGCAGGTAGTCGGATGCTGTCATCTGTCCGGCGTCGATGAGCAGCGCAACAGCTGCGGGCCAGTATGGGGGTTCGCGGCCCGGATCCATTTCAACTTTGCGCGCTTGGCTAACGCTCTGCCGTTTCCTTGGTTCTTCCGGCCCGTCTCGCCGACCGTTGTGCCACACCCCCCCTTTGACCGCCTACATCCCCGACGCCCCCGGCCGCCGCCCCCCGGCCTAGGCCGTCACGGCTGTCGGAGCCATGCCCTCGGCGAACTTCGCCATCAGTCGCACCAGTTCGTCGAGATCCTCGCGAGACCAGTCGCGGAAGAGGCTCAGCGCCATAGTTTCGCGGGCCGCATCGAGAGCGTCGGTCGCCGACTTTCCGCGCGGCGTGATGATCGCCTCGCGCACGCGCTTGTCCGCCGACCCGGCACGACGCTCGACCAGGCCGAGTTCTTCCAACCGCGCGACCTGGCGACTGACCGTCGTATAATCGCGGCCAACCCTGCCGGCGAGATCGACGACCCCGATCGGCCCCTTGCGCTCGACGAAGACGAGCAGGGGGAAGAGCGCACGCTCGAGCGTCAGGCCCGCCAACGCCAGCAACTCCTCGTCCCTTTCCGGCCGGTTCATCACCGTCACGATTTCGAGGAGCGACGCATGCAGGGAGGGAAGCAGCGCCCTAATATGTGCATTATGCACTTTATTTGTTGACATCCGTCAGACCTCCATGGATATGTGCGTTATACACATTGGAGGTTCGAATGAAAGAGCAAAGCCCGCCTGCGGTCCTGATTTGCGGCGCCGGCGCCGCCGGCCTGACCCTCGCGATCGACCTGGCGAGACGAGGCGTGCCGTTCCGGCTGATCGAGAGGCTGGACCGTCCGTTCGCAGGGTCGCGCGGCAAGGGCATCCAGCCGCGATCCCAGGAAATATTCGAGGATCTCGGGGTGCTCGACCGGCTCGTTGCCGCCGGCGGTGTCTATCCGCCGCTACGTGAATATCATAACGATGGCAGCCACACGGATACGGCCCTCGAGGTCGAACCGCCGACGCCGGCCGAGCCCTACCATATCCCCCTCATGCTTCCGCAATTCCTGACCGAGCGACTGCTGCGCGAACGCCTCGCCGAGCTTGGCGGCCGCGTCGAGTTTGGGTGCGAACTGGTCGGGTTCGAGCAGGAAGAGGACGGCGTCACGGCGCGTCTTGCCGGTCCGGTAGGTGAAGAGCTGGTCCATGTTCCATATCTGATCGCGGCCGACGGTGGACGCAGCTTCATCCGCAGCGCCCTCGGCATCGACTTTCCCGGCAAGACGCTGGGCGTACGGGCGATGGTGGCCGATGTCGACCTGGTGGGGCTGAGGCGCGATGCGTGGCATCAATATCATGTCGGCGACAGGCGGCGGTTGATGTCGATCTGTCCGCTCGCCGGGACCGATCTCTTCCAGATCCAGGGAGCAATCCCGATCGACGGAGAGGCGGACCTCTCCGTCGATGCGCTCAACGTCATGGTGGCGGAACGAACCGGACGCGACGATATCCATGTTCGGTCGGTGTCGTGGGCCTCGGCCTATATAATGAGCGCCCGCCTGGCGGATCGCTACCGCGTCGGCCGCACATTCCTGATCGGCGATGCCGCGCACGTCCACCCGCCCACTGGCGGGCAAGGCCTCAACACGAGCGTTCAGGATGCCTACAATCTCGGCTGGAAGCTGGCGGCCGTGCTGGGCGGCGCGCCCGACAGGCTGCTCGATACCTATGAGGAGGAGAGGCGGCCGGTGGCGGAAGAGATGCTGGGTCTCTCGACCCGGCTGCTCGACGCGCAGAAGCGCGGTTCCATGCGCCGCGGACGCGAAGTCCATCAACTCGACATCGGCTATCCGGAATCGGCGCTTACCTTTGAGCCGTCATCACGGCCCGGCATCCTGCTCGCGGGCGACCGGGCGCCGGACGCGCCGCTGCGCGGGGCGGCGGGTTGCCCCCGGCGCCTGTTCGATCTGTTCACCGGTGGGCACTGGAGCCTGATTGGCTATGAAACGACCCGCGAAATCGCGGCACCCCGCAGCGGCCTCCGCATCCATCACGTCGGAGCCCAACACGCGCTTTCAGACGATGGCGGCCATCTACACAACGCCTATGGCCTTGCACCGCGCGAGTGGGTGCTGGTTCGGCCCGACGGCTATGTCGGCGCGATCTTCCACTCCGACGAAGCCGGCGCGCTCGAGCACTATCTAAAGGGGATCGGCTTGGGCTGAAGCGGGGATGGAACTGCGCGCTCTCGCCAAGGCGATCGGCCAATACTCGGTTCAAACCATCTGGGTCCGTTGGCTCCGTTGACGCGCCGCGACATCGCGATCGAAGCCATGCGACTGCAACCGAGCAGGATCCTCGTGCCGACCGAACCCCCGGTTCTCTCTTTTGTTCGGGAATGGTCGCGAGCGGAAACGCCGGATTTTCCTGCTTCCGGTGGCTATGGTGCACCCGACTGGATTCGAACCAGTGGCCCCCAGATTAGGAATCTGATGCTCTATCCTGCTGAGCTACGGGTGCGCCGTCGCTCGTGTAGCGGTGGAGCGCGCAAAGCGTCAATCGCGATGGATCAATTGGCCGCCTCGGGCGGGACGATCGGCACGAGCAGCGGCATCGCGGCGATCCCGTCGTCGCGCAGCGATCGCGCCTCCTCGGGCGAGGCCTGGCCGTGGATCAGGTCTTCGGCCGCGCGTCCTTCGTGCATCGCGCGCGCCGCATCGGCGAAATCGCGGCCTACCCAGCGCGACTGCGGCAGCATTTCGGCCTGCTTCGCGGCAATGTCGGCGAGCAGTTTGCGCACCAGGTCGGGCGACGGCTCGCCCGCGCCCGGTTTCGCGGGCGGCGGGGCCAGTGCCTGACGGTTGGACTTGGCACCCACTCGCGGTGCCATCACCGCCTTTTTCACGTCGCCGTCGCCGCACACCGGGCAGTTGATCAGCCCGCGCGCCTGTTGCTCGCCAAAGCTGTCGCTGCTCGCGAACCAGGCTTCGAAGCGATGATCGCCCGCGGCGCAGCAAAGGTCGAAAACGATCAACGTCAGCCCAGCCCCAACAGCGGATCGAGCCCACCGCGCGCATCGAGCGCGGCCAGATCGTCGCTGCCGCCGACATGTTTGCCGTCGATGAAAATCTGCGGGACCGTGCGAGCACCGCCCGCGCGTGCGACCATCGCGTCGAACCCGGCGCGGTCCATCGTCAGGTCGATTTCCTGATATTCGACGCCCTTGCGTTCGAGCAGCGCCTTGGCGCGCGAGCAATAGGGGCAGAAGAACTTCGTAAAAACTTCAATCTTGGCCATGCGGCTATCCTGTCATCCTTAACTCGCCATATCGGAATCCAACGAAGCAAAGTCAAATATGTTGCTTGTCATCAGGGCTTCCGGAACGACGCGCGCCCAGGTGAGCGCCGACACCTGTGCGGCGCCGCTGCGCCCGAGCACCCGCGCCGCCGCGCGCAGCGTCGCGCCGCTGGCGTGGACATCGTCGAGCAACACCAGATGCCGCCCCGCCGCGCGCGGCTTTGCATCGCTCGCCAGCGCAAAGGCGCCGGCGACGATCCGGTCGCGCTCACGCCGCCCCTTGCCGCGCAGCGATGCGGTCGCCTTGATCCGCAAAAGCAGATGATGATCGCGTGGCGCTCCCGTCAGCCGCGACAATTCGTCCGCGATCAGCGCCGCCTGATTGAACCCGCGCGACCAGAGCCGCCAGCGGTGCAACGGCACCGGAACCAACAGCATCGCGTCAATGTCACCCAGCATGGCGAGGTGCCGTGCCATCAGCCGCGCCATCAACCGGGCATGCCCGGTCCGCCGCCCATATTTGAGGCGCAGCGCCACCGTGCGCGCGACGGGGCCATAGGCGACCGCCGCGGGCGCGCCTTCGAACGGCGGCGCGCCCGCGAGGCACGCGCCGCACGCGATCGGCCCGCCGGGCAAGGCGGCAGGTAGCGGAATCGAGCAGCGCGAACAGCAAGGCCCGTCGAGGAAATGGAGCGACGACCAGCAGGTCAGGCAGAATTGGCGGTCTTCGCCGACGATGACGCCGCAGCCGGGGCAACGCGGCGGCAGCGCATAATCGACGATCGCGCGCGCCGCGACGCGCAAACCGCCGAGCCACGCCCCGGCCGGCGCGCCTTCTTTTTCGACATCCCCCGTCGCCGTCGCCATCACCGGCTTGTGAAGCATCGCCGGGGACGGCACAAGCGGCGGATGTCGCAGCCTCCCCGCCCGCTATTCTCACCGGCCCGCCATCGCGCCCAGCGCGACCGCATGGCGCGCCTGCCCGCATCGGCCAATTTCCTCGCGCCGCTCATCGCCGAAACCCTGATCGACCGGCTGGCGACGGTGACGCGCGAATTTTCCCGCACGCTGCTGATCGGCGCGCATGATACCGCGCTCGCCGATCATCTGCGCGCGGCCGGCACCGACCTCACCATCGCCGAGGCGGGACCGCGCCTTGCGGCCGGAACCGGCGCGATCGCGGTCGAGGCCGACGCCATCGACCTGCCCTTCGCCAGTTTCGATCTCATCGTCTGGCCCGGAGGACTCGATAGCGTCAACGACGTCCCCGGCGCGCTCCTCCGCCTCCGCGCGCTGCTCGCCCCCGACGGCCTGCTGCTCGGCGCCTTCGTCGGCGACGGCAGCCTGCCCCGCCTGCGCCGCGCGGTGATGGCCGACGGCGTCCGGTCGATCGCGCGGCTGCACCCACAAATCGATCTCGCCGCGATGGGCAATCTGCTCCAGCGCATCGGTTTTACCCTGCCCGTCGTCGACATCGACGCGCTGACGGTCCGGTATGGCGACTGGTTCGCGCTGGTGCGCGACCTGCGCGCCGCCGGCCTGTCGAGCCGCCTCGCGCCCGCCCCGCCGCCCCTGACCCGCGAGGAAACCGCGCGAATTGCCGCTGCCTTCGCGGGCCAGGCCGATCCCGATGGCCGGATCGCCGAAATTTTCCGCATCGTCCATTTCAGCGGCTGGGCGCCGCATCCCGACCAGCCGCAACCCGCACGGCGCGGCAGCGGCACCGCCTCGCTGGCGGCGGCGCTCAAACCAAAGGACTAGATCAAAGCCTCCAGAAGCCCGATCAGCGGCTTATCGGCGGGCGGCATGTCGAGGCCGTGCAGTTCGACGGGGCGTACCCAGCGCAGCGCGCTGGCGTGCTGTGCCACCGGCGTCCCGCGCCATTTGCGGCAGACGAA
>NZ_DATFFD010000302.1:0-34548 GCF_035250425.1 Sphingopyxis sp. | reverse complement strand
CGGGGCGGTCCGTCGGCTGGGCGGCGCCGATGCCGCCGATGCCGCCGACTCGCGGGGGTGGCGCGGGGCGGCGGCGATGCTTATTTAGGGTCAGAACCTATCAATTGCGCGTTCGAGGTTTGAAGCGATTTTGTTCAGTGCGAGGAGGCAAGGCGCAGGAATATGTCGATATTTCCAGACTTGCCGACGAAGCAATGGACAAAATCGGTCAAATCCCCCCTCCCGCCTAATGGGGGGACGCCGAAATGGCTTCGATCTCAGGCCCGTGCGGCCTTGCGGGTAGCGATGCTACCCGCGGCGGCCACCCGAACCCGATATCTTCGCCATTTCGACGCCTCGAACGTGCAATTGATAGGTTCTGACCCTTGGCCGCGATGACTGACGGGGACCGGAACATGGTGGTGGTGGCGCGGCTGCGCGCGGCGCCGCTGGTGGGGTGGCAGTTCGCCTGCGCGGTGCTGCTCGGCGTGCTGCTGGTGCGGCTCGACTGGGGCGGCGATCCGGTCGATGCCTTTTGGAACATGGTCTTCGGGCAGCCGCTGCTGCTGCTCGCGATCGCTGCGGTGCTCGGCGTCTGGGCGTATGTCCTTGGCATGTGGCGGCGGCGCGGCGATTACCTCCGTCACGACGGGGTGACGCTCTATCGCGGCACCAGCGCGCGCTGGCCGCTCGCGCTCGTCCGCGATGTCGTGGTGGCGCGCGGCAATCTGGGGCTGGAGTCGCTCCGGCTGGTTGTCGACGACGACAGCGAGGTCACGCGCGAGCTGGTGAAGCTCTATATGCTCGAAGGTCCGCCCGCAGTGGCGCGCGACGGCGTGATGTTCGCGGCGGCGCGCGCGGGCGGTGTGATGCGGCCGGTTACGGTGCATTGAGCGCGGCCGGGCGCGGGGCGGTGAAGAGATGGGTTTCCTGCGATCCGCGCTGCCGCCGCGCGACGGGAGGATCTCAATCCCGTTCCAACGCCACGAAATCGCGCCCCAGCGGCGCCAGATGCGCGCCGCCGTCGACGAAGATCGTCTGCCCCGTCACCGCCTCGGCGCGCGCGAGGTAGACGACCGCATCGGCGATCTGCACCGGCGTCGGCAGCGCCCCGAGCGGCATGCGTTTCGCCAGCCGCTCAATCTGCGCCGCCGAATAATCCTCGGTCGCCATCGTCAGCCCCGGCGCCACGGCATTGACCCGCGCGCGGTTCCCGAATGCGACCGCCAGCGTCGCCGTCGCCTGCCACAGCGCCGATTTCGACAGGCTGTACGCGACTTGGTCGGGCACCGGATTACGCACGCGCTGGTCGACGATATTGACGATCGCCGGGCGCCCCGCCTCGCTCGCCGCGACGAGCGCCTTCGCCAGCATCACCGGCGCCGACAAGTTGACCTGCATCATCTCGGCGAGTGTAGCGGCCGACAGATCGGCCCATTCGCCCTCGGCGAACAGCGCGGCGTTGTTGACGAGCAGGTCGGGCGCGCGGCCGAATTTTTCGATCACCGCCGGGATCAGCGCATCGACCGCCGCCGGATCGGCCAGGTCGGCGGCAAAACGGTGAGCAAGAGCGCCCGTCTCGGCCAGCGCCTCGGCCAGCACCGGATCGGCGTCACCAGGGCTCCGCTTGTGAATCGCCAGCGCATAGCCCTCGCGCGCCAGCCGCGCCGAAATCGCGGCGCCGACGCGGTGCAGCCCGCCCGTGACGAGAGCGAGCTTTTGCGTCACTTCCGCGCCCCCAAACGACTTCGGCGCATCGTGATGCCGATTTCTTCGCCTTCCTCGGCGATCGCGAGCTTGACGATCTTCACCTCGACCTCCTCGACCTTGTCGTCCTGCAGGAACAAGGTGTCGATGATATGGTCGGCGACGCTTTCGATCAGCACGAAATGCACATCCTTGGGGATGCCCTCGGTCGCCGCGAATTTGAGGTGCATATAGTTTTTCGACGCGCTCAGCGGCGTCGTCGGATCATAATGATCGGCCATCGCCAGCTTGGCGCGCACCGAGATGCGCAGCGGCTGCGGCAAATGGGTTTCTTCGGAATAAATGCCGGTCAGCACCTGGACGGTCAGCCCGTCCACTTCCAGCCACAAACTATCGGTCACACGATCATCCTGCAGGCGGGCGCGACATTCGGCTTTGCAATACCGACGCCGGACCCTAAAGCGCCGCCGCATTAGCGAAAGGGTACGCGTTGGTCGAGTTACTTCCATTGTCGAATATCGAGCCGCAGGCCGTCGAGGATCTCCTCGACGCCGCTTTCGGAACCGATCGCTTTGGACGAACCGCCTATCGCATCCGCGAAGGCGTGGATGCGGTCCCCGCGCTCAGCTTTGCGCTGGTCGAGGATGGCGCGCTGCTCGGCACGATCCAATGCTGGCCGGTCGCCCACCGCGCGCCCGACGGCAGCGAAGCCCCACTGGTGATGGTCGGTCCGGTCGCGATCCGCCCCGACGTCCAGCGCGGCGGCCATGGCCGCGCCTTGATGGTGCAGATGCTCGACGCCGCCGAAACCCAGGCCGACGGCGCGCTGATGATGATCGGCGACCCCGAATATTATGGCCGCTTCTTCGGCTTCACCGCCGACGTCACGGGCGAATGGGATTTGCCCGGCCCGTTCGAAAAGCGCCGCCTGCTCGCGCGGGCGGTAAACGGGCACAGCCTG
Source organism: Sphingopyxis sp. (assembly GCF_035250425.1). Taxonomy (GTDB): domain Bacteria; phylum Pseudomonadota; class Alphaproteobacteria; order Sphingomonadales; family Sphingomonadaceae; genus Sphingopyxis. The sequence goes on along the minus strand of NZ_DATFFD010000302.1, from coordinate 31,901 downwards.
CCGACGGGCGCGGGGATGATCGGGCCGCGGTAGAATTTGTTCACGCGAAGACGCGAAGACGCGAAGAAGAAGAAGGCTCGGGCCGTCAGGCCCTTTGTTCCTTCAACCGGTCGGCCTGTCGCGAACTCGTGAAGAGGAAAGCCGCTTCGCGGCAGACGCAGCTTCTTCGCGTCTTCGCGTCTTCGCGTGAATCAAATCTGGGCCTTCCTATCCGGCATGCGCCTCGCTTCGCAGCGAAGCCGACTTGCACACCGCGCCCTTCCGCCTATGTCGGATGGATGGTCACCCCCGCCCTCTCGCTTCCCAAGGACTTCGCGCAGCTCTCGCTCGCCGAAACCGTCGAACTGCTGGCGGCGCGCAAGCTGCCGCCGGTCGAACAATGGCATCCCGAGCGCACCGCCGACAGCGCAATGGAAATCCGCGCCGACGGCAGCTGGTTTCACGAGGGCGGGCGCATCAACCGGCCCGCGATGGTCAAGCTCTTCTCGACGATCCTGCGACGCGAGGCGGACGGCAGCCATGTCCTCGTCACCCCTGCCGAAAAACTCAGCATCGTCGTCGAAGACACACCCTTCCGCGCCGTCGAGATGAAGAGCGAAGGCGAGGGGGCGACGCGCAAGCTGGTGTTTCGCCTCGACACCGACGATCTGGTCATGGCGGGCGCCGATCATCCGCTCAGCTTCGGCAGCGACGCCGACAATCCCGACCCGCGTCTCCACGTCCGCGGGGCGATCGGCAACGGCCTCGAGGCGCGGATCGACCGCGCGCTCTATTATGAGATCGTCGAGCTGGCGCTGGCTGCGGACGAAGAGCCGCCCGCGATCTGGTCGAACGGCGCGCGCTTTCCGTTGGTCGACGCCTGATGCTGTCGGCGAAATTGCGCGTCGCGCTCGACAATCTCCTGCCCGACAAGGGCGAGGATGAAGCCTATCTCGGCACCCCGACCTTGCGCGATGCCGCGGTGCTCATCGCCTTCACCGACCGGCCCGACCCCGGCGTCATCCTGACCCAGCGCCCGCAATGGCTGCGCAGCCATGCCGGGCAGGTCGCCTTTCCGGGCGGCAAGATCGATCCCGGCGACCGCGACGCGATCGACGCCGCGCTGCGCGAGGCGGAGGAAGAAATCGGCCTCAGCCGCCGCGACGTGATGGTCGCCGGCGTGACCGAACCCTATCGGTCGGGCAGCGGCTATATCATCACCCCGGTGCTCGGCGTCATCCCGCCCGACCTGCCGCTCGACCCCAATCCCGACGAGGTCGAGGACTGGTTCGAGGTGCCGCTCGATATCCTCTTCGATCCCGATAATTATGCGCGCCAGCATGCGAATTTTCAGGGGCACGACCGCCATTATTATGACATGGACTGGCAGGGACGGCGGATTTGGGGCGTGACGGCGGGAATCATCATCAATCTGGCGCGGCGGATGCCGGCGGGGTGGCACCGGTGACGGCGCTGCCCGCCGCCGAATGGCTGGGCCGGCCCGGACTGCGGCGCATCGTCGCGGCGCTGACCGCCGATGGCGGCGCGGTCAAGGTGGTCGGCGGCGCGGTACGCGATACCTTGCTCGGCTTGCCCGTCGCCGACATCGATCTGGCAACCCCGCTGCTGCCGGACGAGGTGGCGCGGCGGCTCGTCGCGGCCGATATCAAGGTCATCCCGACCGGCATCGCGCACGGCACCGTCACCGCGGTCGCCAGCGGCGACCATCACGAGATCACGACCCTGCGCCGCGATGTCGAAACCGACGGACGCCGCGCGACGATCGCCTTCGCCGACGACTGGCGCGACGATGCGGCGCGGCGCGACTTCACGATCAACGCGCTCTATGCCGATCCCGATACCGGCGCGATCGACGACTGGTTCGGCGGCCTTGCCGATCTGAAGGCGGGGCGCGTCGCCTTCATCGGCGACGCGGCGACGCGGATTGCCGAGGATCATTTGCGCATCCTGCGCTTCTATCGCTTCGCGGCGCGTTTCGGGCGCGGCGACCTCGACCCCGTCAGCCATGCCGCGGTCGTGACCGCGCGCCAGTCGCTCAAAAGCCTGTCGCGCGAACGGATCGCCGACGAACTGCTCAAAATCCTTTCGCTGCCGGAACCTCGGGGGATCGTGGACCAAATGGCGGCGGACGGGATTTTCGAGGTGGTCCTGCCCGAACTCGCCCCAGACTTTTCGCGGGTATTGAGCGAACTGACCGAAAATGAGCGGCAGGCCGGGGTCATCCCTTCGCCGCTGCGCCGCCTTTCGGCGCTGCTTCCCGCCGACGCCGGCATCGCCGAACAGGTCGCGGCGCGGCTGCGCCTGTCGACGCGGCAGCGCAAACATCTCGCCGCGCTCGGCGGACGCCGCGCCGATACCGCACGGCCGGTGCGGCAGCTGGCGCATGCGATCGGGGTCGACGCCGCGCGCGACGTGCATCTGCTCGCGGACGATACGGGTTCGGCAAAGGCGGCTGTGGGGGCGCTATCGGGCTGGACCGTTCCCGAAATGCCGCTCAAGGGCGGCGACATCGTCGCGCGCGGGATCGCGGCCGGCCCCGAGGTCGCGCGCATCCTGAAAGCGGTCGAGGCCGAATGGGTCGCCGAAGATTTTCCCGATGCAACGCGCGTGGCGCAGCTCGTCGATCAGAAGATCGGCCGCACCAGCGACTGACGCCAATAATCGAGCGCGTCCTTGCCATCCATCGGCCGCGCGAACAGGAAGCCCTGCCCGAAATCGCATCCGAGCGCCGACAGCAAGCGCGCCTGGTCGGCGGTCTCGACGCCTTCGGCCGTCGTGCGCATGCCCAGCACTTCGGCCAGGCTCTGGATCGTGCGGACGATCGCCACCTTGTCGCGGTCGTCGACCATATGTTCGACAAAGCTGCGGTCGATCTTGAGCACGTCGATCGGCAGGCGCTGGAGATAGGCGAGGTTCGAATAGCCGGTGCCGAAATCGTCCATCGCGACGCGCGCGTCGAGCGCCTTCAGCTCGCTGAGCACCGACAAAGCGAGGTCGGGATCGCCGATGATCGCGCTTTCGGTGAGTTCGATCATCAGCCGTTCGCCGCCGATTTTCCGGCTTTCGAGCGCCTGGCGCACCACCGCGGCGACATCGTCGCGCACCAGCTGGATCGCCGAGACATTGACCGAGAAATAGCAGTCGACGATTTCGCCGCCATTCTCCTTGTCCCAGTCGGCGAGCACCGCGGCCGCCTTGCTGATCGCCCATTGGCCGAGCGGGACGATCAACCCCGAATCCTCGGCGATCGGAATGAATTCGGCCGGCGAAACCGAATGGCCGCTGCTCGTGTCCCAGCGCGCCAGCGCCTCGAACCCGGCGACGCGGCCGCTCGCCAGCTCGATCAGCGGCTGGAAGGCGAGGTGGAGCCGGTCTTCCTCGATCGCGTTGCGCAGCTCGGTTTCCATCCCGAACCGGTTGTCCGACAGCATCGCCGCCTCGGGTTCATAGATTTCGATGCGGTCGGTCTGCTTCGCGCGTTTGAGCGCGATCTGCGCATGGCGGATCTGATCGGCGACAGCGGTGTCAGCTGCGGGCTGGATCGCACAGCCGAGCGCGCAGTCGACGCTGACCTTCAATTCGCCGATGCGAAAGGGGTGGTCGAAACAGCCGCGGATGCGCCGCGCCATTTCGCGCACATCGGCGCGGCCGCCGACGACGCGCGTCGATATGGCGAATTCGTCGCCCCCGGTGCGCGCCAATATGTCGCCGCTGCGCAGGCTCGATTTCAGCCGCCGCGCGACGGTGATGATCAGCTCGTCGCCGGCCATCGGCCCGATATGTTCGTTGATGCGGCTGAACCGCGCCAGGTCGAGCAGCAGGATCGCATGGTCGGCGGCGCCCACGTCGGTGATCGCGCGTTGTTCGACCAGTTCCTCGAACCCGGCGCGGTTGGGAAGGCCGGTCAGGCTGTCCGAAACGAGCTCGCGGCGCAGGTTGCGCTCGGTCATCATCTCCTGCGTCCGGTCGATCAGCGTCAGCAGGAACAGTCCGTCGTCGCCCGATTCGGTGGGCAGCGGGCCGATCGAGCCGCGCAGGTCGCGCGCCGCCGGGCCTTCGCCCAGCTGGCAGGAAAATTCCTGCGATTCTTCGGGAATTTGCGATACGCGCTCGATCGCGCGCAGCATCTCGATCGGCGCCTCGGCGCCTGCGGGCGACAGGCCGAGCCGGTCGAACGCCGCATTGCTGGCATGGAGCCCGAAATTGCCGCGCGCCATCGGTCTGATCAACGCGGCCGGAACGGGCAACGCATCGATCCAGCCGACGAACAACAAGGGCCGGTCTCCGCCGGTTCTATCGATAGGCATAACAGAGGGTTTTGTGCGACCTTTCCCCATTGCCCAAAGCCTAGGTCACGGGAAGTAAAGAAGGGATTTACGGCTAAGTCGAAATACGCTTAGCCGAAGCGATTGTTCCTCGGAAAACCGGTCGGAGGCATCCGGCCGGCGGCACCGCGCGCGACGCGCCAGGGGACAAGGTCAGTTTCGGTGCGCGTGCGGCCGGTATCGCCGCCCATCGCCCAGCTCAATCCATCGGCAAAGGCGAAGCTGACCGCGTCGGACAGCCCGCCGTCGCGGTAGCGTTGCAGCATCACGCCCTGGCCGCGCGCCATCACCGGCACCTCGGCGAGCGGAAAGACGACGAGCTTGCGATTCTCGCCGACCACCGCGACGCTGTCGTCGCTCGCCAGAACCGGCCGCACGATCGCGAGCGCCGCCTTGGGTTTCAGGTTGACGACGCCCCGGCCCTTGCGCGTTTCGGCGACCACTTCGGCCATCTGCGCGACAAAGCCGTGCCCGCTGGTCGAAGCGAGTAGCAGCCGGCCGTCGGCGCTCGCCGGGATCATCGCGACGATCCGCGCCTCGGGGTCGATATCGACCATCAGGCGCAGCGGCTCGCCGAACCCGCGCCCGCCGGGCAGCTTGTCGGCGCCGACGGTAAAGAAGCGCCCGTCGCTCGCCGCGATCAGCAGCTTGTCGGTCGTCTGCGCGTGCGCCGCGAACAGCAGCTCGTCGCCTTCCTTGAACTTGAATTCGGCCCACTGGTCCGCCGCGACATGGCCGCGCTGGGCACGGATCCAGCCGCGTTTCGACAGGATCACCGTCACCGGCTCCTTCTCGATCATCGCGTCGAGCGGGATCTCGCGCGCCGGCGCCGCTTCGGAAATCGTCGTGCGGCGCGCGCCGAGCAAGGTGTCGAGGCCGTAGACGGCGCGCAGCTTTTCCAGATCCTTGCGCAGCCGCGTCTTCTGCCGCGCCGGGCTTTCGACCAGCTTGACCAGCTCCTCGCGCTCGGCGGTCAAATCGGCCTGCTCGCGCTTGAGTTCCATTTCCTCGAGCTTGCGCAAGGATCGCAGCCGCATGTTGAGGATCGCCTCGGCCTGCCGGTCGGTCAGGATGAACTCTTCGATCATCACCGGCTTCGGCTCGTCCTCGGTGCGGATGATCTCGATGATCCGGTCGAGGTTGAGGAAGGCGATGATATAGCCCGCGACCAGCTCCAGCCGGTCGTCGATCTTCGCGATCCGGTGCTGCGCGCGGCGGACGAGCACGACGATCTGGTGCATCAGCCATTCGGTGAGCAGCTGGTGCAGCCCCATCACCTTCGGCGTGCGCGTCGCGTCGAGGACGTTGAGGTTGAGCGCGAAGCGATTCTCGAGGTCGGTCAGCCGATAGAGGCTTTCCTTGAGAATATCGGGGTCGACGTTGCGGCTCTTGGGCTCGATGACGATGCGCAGGTCCTCGGCGCTTTCGTCGCGAACATCCTCGAGGATCGGCAATTTCTTGTCGGCGATCAGCTGCGCGATCTGCTCGATCAGCTTGCCCTTGGCGACCCCATAGGGGATTTCGCTGATCACGAGCTGCCAGGTGCCGCCCGGCTGCTTCTCGATCCCGCTCTCTTCCCACCCGCCATCGCCCAGCTTGCCGGTCGAAAAACGCGCGCGGACGCGGAACCCGCCGCGCCCGGTTTCATAGGCGTGGGCGATCGTCTCGGGGCTGTCGACGACGATGCCGCCGGTCGGGAAATCGGGTCCCTTCACATGCTCGAGCAATTCGGACAGCTCGGCGCGCGGGTTCTCGATCAGCACCAGCGCGGCGCCGATCACTTCGGCGGCGTTGTGCGGCGGGATGTTCGTCGCCATGCCGACCGCGATCCCGCTCGCGCCATTGGCGAGCAGGTTCGGGAACAGCCCCGGCATGATTTCGGGCTCTTCATCCTCGCCATTGTACGTTGGCTTGAAATCGACCGTGCCCTCGTCGAGCCCCTGCATCAGGTCGACCGCGACGCGCGTCAGCCGCGCCTCGGTGTAACGATAGGCTGCCGCATTATCGCCGTCGATATTGCCGAAATTGCCCTGGCCGTCGACGAGCGGATAGCGGAGCGAGAAATCCTGCGCGAGGCGGACCATCGCGTCGTAAACCGCGACATCGCCATGCGGATGGAACTTGCCGATCACGTCGCCGACGACGCGCGCCGACTTCTTGTAGCCTTGCGACGGGTCGAGCCGCATCGCGCGCATCGCCCACAGCAAGCGGCGGTGGACAGGCTTCAACCCGTCACGCAGATCGGGCAGCGACCGCGCGGTGATCGTCGACAGCGCATAGACGAGATAGCGTTCGGACAGCGCACTGTCGAACGGGGTATCGGTCATGCCGGGGACGGGGTCTGAAGGAGGAAGATCGTCTGTCGTACTGGCCATTGCCCAGAGCCGATAGCAAGGCTGGCGCGCCAAGGCAAAGGCGAAGCGTCTTCGCTCTTGTGGCAGCGCGAAGGCGCACTGGGGTTCTGACCCTAGGTTCCGACGTCGACAACACCCGTCATTCCCGCCTTCGCGGGACCACCGATGTTATCGCTCGCCGGAGATTGCAATCTGAGCCGACGGGATATGGGTGCGGCCCGATTTCCTTAGAGGATCAAACTTTCGCCAATGGCGGCGGTGTTCCAAGACGCGCGCGTCGTATCAACGATTCACGCATTTGCCTGGTTACCCGCCAACCGGCCTCACCCGGCCGTCATAGGCGCGTATCAGCTTGGCCGGGCTCGCGCTGAACCAGCTATAGCCATTGCGACGCTCCACGCTCAGCTCGTTCACATCGTCATGGATGCTCCGGTCGCGGTCGCCATAGACGGGTTTGGCCGTCCGCAGGTCGTAGAAGCGCGCCCAGATCGGATCCGCGCCCGGTTTCGCGATCAGGCGGCGGCCTTGCGGGCCGTCGGGTCGCTTGGTCCATTCGACGTCGTGGAGCGCATGCGTCCGCAGCCAATCGACGCCGTCGCGGATCGCGGCCTCGATCTCCGGCGTGCGCCGGGGCTGCTTGATCAGAAACTGCAGCAGGTCCACGCTCTCGTCGGTCGATAATGCTGCGGGCTCGAAATTGCGCGCACCTACCGGCGCGAGCGTCAACGCATCGTGCTGCTGCCCCCAGATCGTGCGCTTGCCATCGACCAGCACCTGCGTTGCAAGAATGATGTCGCGAGCACGCGCCGCTGCGCCCTCGGCTTCGGAGGCGATGACCGCGGGAACGAAGGCGAAGTCGTCTTTACGGCGGGCGATATCGAGCATCAGCATCGCGACCTGCGAGACGGCGCCGTCATTATAGGTCAGCGCATCATGATAGCCACCCTGGAGCGGAAAGACCTGCGGCCAGCCGCCATTGGGGAATTGCGCCGCCAGCAAGTAGCGCGCACCCTTGAGAAACGCCGCGCGATACTCTTCACCCTCCGTCCCCGGGAACTGCGCCTGGACGCGCGCGAGGAAGCGCATCTCGGTGATAGTGGCGCCGTTGTCGATCGTGCCGACATAGCGCCAGCCGGCATCCTCCACCTGGATGTCGCCGGCGGCATAGGCGGGCAGATTCTCGACCGGAACATAGCCCTGGCCTCGCGCCCGGAGCGGCCCCGCCCGGTTCTGGTTCTTCCCCCAGCCACCGGCCGGTGTCTGGAAGCTCACGATATTGTCGGCGACGTGACGGGCCTCAACGCTGGCATACCAGCCTGCGGCCCGGTCGAAGGGCATGCCGTCGCCACCACCGCGCCCGTCGCCCGGCCCCTGCGGAACCGGAATACCGTTGCGCTCCGCCGCCAGCGCCGCCTTGTCGGCAGCCATCAAGGCCCGCGACCGTTCCAGATAGCTGAGCCATGGCTGCCTTTCGCTCGCCGGAAGCTGGCCGATGCGTGCCTCGGCAAGCGGTTCGGCCGGCGTCATCTGGCCGACGATCTTCGCCATGCCTGGTGTCGAAACCAGCGCGAGCGCGATTGCCACCATATATTTTTTCATGATCAAACCCTCCCCTCGGCCGCCAGCCAGCGGACCGCATTTTCCAGAAACCGGTGCTGCAGCGGCTGCACCATATCGGGCATCCGGTGCAGCAGCGTGCGCATGTTCCCGTGCCGCGCGATCAGCGTAGCCGCGCCGTTGCGGCGGTCATGGTCGCGACTGTAGGCGGCGATGATCTCGACGCCCGCGCCATCGACGATGAGGCCGTTGGAAGGTTGCCCTTCCACCTGGTGCAGCACGCTCGTAGCCATGTCGGCAGGGATGCCATCGAACAGGGGATGCGCGCGCAGATAGTTCCAATTGCCCATCCACGGCGCGCGAAGATTGCCGACCTGGCCGTCATAATGGAACAGCGCCAGCCCCGCGAGCTGCCGCGCCACGCCGTCGGCGAGCCCGTCTTCGGGCACCAGTGCGAACAGCGGGACGCCCGCGCGCACCGCCGCCAGCACGGGCGCAGGCAACTCCCCAGGCACGAGCTTGGGCTTGTCGTCGGCGCCAGGCTGCGCCTCCAGCCCCGTCTGCTCGCCGACTTGACGCCGCGCGATTTCGTCGGCCTTCAGCCCCGAGGCGATAATCCCGTCGTAACGGCTGCCGGGCCGGAAATCCTCGAAGGCGACGTCCTGCATCTGCATCAGCGCACGCCGTACCGACTGTGCGATACCCGACAGCGCGATGCGCGGCCGTCGCGCCAGAGGTGGCGCAGGCCCAACGACCCAGAACTCGCGCTCGAAGGCGGCATCCGGCTGTGCCGAATGGACGAAGCGCACGCAATAGGCGCCGGCGGCGGTAAAGGGCGGCAAGCCGACCTTCTCCGCGATCAGATGACGGAAGACGTCGGCTTGATGCGCAGGCGCGGCATAGGTGCCGATCTCGATCTCACGCTTGTCCGGGCCGACGATCGAAAGGCGCAGCTCGCCGGGCACGGGGCGAGACGTATCGTTGAACAGATAGAGGTCGAGCGGCGCGCTCTCGCCCACCTTATAGACCAGCCGTCGCTGCTTGGCGCAGGGCCGCACCGGAAGCAGGCTGCGCCGCACGATCTGCGGATCAGCCTTGAAATAGCGCAGATTGTCGACGATCCCCGAATGATTCTCGATCGCAGTGGTTTCCCAGCCGCTGATCGCAGCGATGTCGACCTCGTCGCCGATCCGGATATTCTCGAGATAGTTCTCCCACGCGTCATAGCATTTGCGCCCTATCGAAAGGAACAGGCTCCCGGCGGTCGGAAAGGCCGTGCGAAACCCCCATCGATCGAGAAACGCGTCGGTTTCCTTGAGGATGGCGCGATGGTCTTCGAGGTCATAGGCCTTCCCGCCACGCGCCTCGATATCGGCGACGATCTTCGCATGGTTGTCGGCCACCGCGCAGCCCTGCATCTCACCGAACTCGACGATGAAGGGCTTGCCGGTCTGTTGGTGGATATAGGCACCCTTCGACTGATAGAATTTGTCGTACCACTGGTCACCCGCGCCCTGATGGTTGACCCACCATCCACCCCATTGCTCGACGTCCGAGCGGTAATAATGATCGTCATAGGGCAGGTACATCGCCTGCGCCGCGCCGCGCTGGACGAAGCCGTCGTTGAGGATGACGGCCCGGCTGGGATCGGTGTCGTGGATCGCCTTCAACACCGCCTGCACATCGGGATTTCCAAGATTCGCGCCGATCTCGTTCTGCAGCGTGTAATGCGCCAGCGAAGGGTTGGACCGGAAGGTCCGCGCCATCGCCGCGCATTTCGCGACCATGAAATCGCGGCTGAACCGGTCGGCCGCCGGCAGCGTCTCGCCGGGTTTCAGGTCGCGGGCGATGCCGTGACGGCCGCCGCCCGGTTCCATGACGCGGAGCAGACCCATGCGGTTCTGTGCGGCGAACACTTCCTCCTTGCCGATATTGCGGTGAAAATGAAGGCAATTGAGACCCAGCGCCTTGGCCGAGGTCACTTCCCGCTCGGCCAGCTCGCGCGTCGGCCACAGGCCGTTATAGCCCCAATAGCCCCAGGATATCGCGGAGTAGAGCTTGATCCGGCGCCCGTTGAGCCGAAGCAGTGCGTTGGTGCCCACACCCTCGACTCCGAACCAGCGAAAGCCGAATTCGACCAGGCGCGTGTCCTCGCCCCAACCGAAGCGCAGACGATAGAGCACCGGGTTGTCGATATCCCAAAGCTTCTTGCCGGCGGCCGCGCGCAGGCGAAAAACTACCGTGGCGACATTGCCGTCGAGCCTGATCGACTCCAGCGTCGCTGCTGCTGGTCCGGCGCCACCCTGGCTATCAAGCAGCGCAAGCGTAGCGCGTTTTTTCAGCGCTACAATATCCCGCGGCGGATTTGCGAACACCACCTCCATATGCGCTGTCACGGTGCGAGGCTCGGGCGTGTTGAGCACCCAGGCGTCGCGGATGTGCGCGTCCATCGGATGCACGCTCAGCGTCATGCCCCGGTCGATCCCGCCAAAGCCGTGCGAGGCGAACAGCTTCACTGCGCCCCAGCTCATCGTCGTCGAATCGCGCCAATCATAACGCCCGCCGGGATTGGTGATGCGAATGGCGAGCCGATTGCGCGCGCCCGGCCGCATCGCACCGGTCAGGTCGCAATGGATCGGCAGTTCCGACATGATCGAATAGCCGACCAGCTTCTCGTTCAGGAACACCTCCGCCCGCAAGCGCGCGCCGCGGATATGCAGGAGGACGCGCCGCCCCTTGGCGACCGCGGGAATGTCGATCTCGCGATACCACCAGGAAACACCGCGATAGGCGCCGTTCTGCGGTACGGGGTCGTCCTCGGCATAACGATATTCGTCGCCGGTATAGGGGCGTTGGCCCAAGGCGCCCCAGAAATGCTCTTCGACCGTGGTGGGAAGGGTGACGGCAGGCGCCTCGACCCGCCACAACATATCCCACCCGCCGCTGGGCGGATTGACAGGCAGCTTCGCCAGATCGACTTCGGACGGCAGGTAGATGCGGTCGTCCTTGTAGGTTGCGTCGCGGTCGATCCAGAGCCGCCATCCGTCGTCCGGGATCTCCCCGAGCACGGGGGCAGCGTGAGTCGAGGGAATGAAGGGCAACGCCGCGCCCGCGCCGGTGACTGCCAGGAAGGTCCGACGACTGACCGGCGTCATCATGGCACCAGCAGATGGCGCATGTCGGGGATCGCCCGCGCCAGTTCCTCGGTCATCATCTTCGCGAAATAGTCGGCGCCTTCGCGGCCGAGATGCGTCCGGTCGAACGACAGTTTGGCCTGCGCCATCGGCATTTCCTGTACCTCGGTTGCACCATTGCCGGCCGTGGGGCCGATGGGCGCCGATCCGGGCGGCAATTGCGCGAAGCGATCGGCCGCAGCCTCGCCCATCGCCTGCACGGCGGCCGCGCTTTTGGCGTTGAGATCGATGAGAGGAACGCCCTTATCCGCCGCGACCCTGCGCATAGCCTCGGCCCAGGGTGCAAGGTCGTTCTTCAGCGTGCCGTTCTCGAACATTCGGCGCGTAAGCGGCGTCACCAATATCGGCTCCGCGCCCGCTGCACGCGCCTCGTCGACATAGCGCGCGAGGTTGCCCGGAAATTCGGTGGCGAGGTCGGTCGACCTGCCGGGCTTTCCGGGCTGGTCATTATGGCCGAACTGGATCAGCACCCATATCTTCTTGTAGCCCGGCGTCCGCATCTCGCCCAACGCCACATTCCATGATCCTTCGGTGCGGTAATTGCCCGAACTTCGCCCACCGCGCGCCAGGTTCAGGCACGCCATGAACGATGTGACGTGATAGGCGCAAAAGCTTGGCCCCCATCCGCCGATGACAGCGGTGGTCGAGTCGCCCACGAGGATGATCTTGTAGGGCGCGATCGGGCGCGGCGCTTCGGCCGCCGTGGTCTGCCCCGATGCTGCTGCGGGCAGGGAGAGACCCGCCAGGAAAAGCGCGATAGCCTTCATCTGCTGCTCTCCGGATGCCATTTGCCAAAGATGTTTTGGGCGCGGAAGCTGGAAACCCGCCCCTTTTCGATCTGCCTGCGCGTGTCGCTCGCGGCGCCGGCGCCCGCCCCGCGACTGCCGTACTCGAACAGCCGCGCTTCCTGCGGCGTCAGGTCGCGGCGAGACCCATCGGGATCGCGGTAGCCCATGGAGGTCCAGCCATCGCGGTGGATGTGCGAATCCATCCAGCAGTCGAGATAGGCGGCCGCTCCCGTCAGATTCATGTTGCCGCCCGCGCGCCACGGTCGGCCGAGATAGACCGAGCCATCGGGCAGTTCCGCTTCGCGCGTAAGCCGGCAACGATCGAAGACAAATCCGACGGGCACGTTGATCGGCGTGCTCGGAGCGGCGACGAAGCCCTGGACGACCGCGCCGGGCACGAAGCGCGAGCGGATTTCACATCGATCGAAGAGCGCCGTCGCGCCGCCGAAGACGAAATCGACATTGCCGCTGATCAGGCAGTCGCTGAACGAGGCGCGGCATCCTTCCTGGACATAAAGCGTGTCCTGGTAACCCTCGATCACACAGTCACATACTGTCACCCGGTCACTACCGCGCGCGAGCGACAGCGCGACCGCCTGCGCGCCGCCGCTGGCGCCCGTGATCTGATCCTGGAGGTAATCGAAGCTGTTGCGGATCGTGAGCCCCGCGATCGAGATGCCCGTCGCCACGACGGTAAGCGTGGCCGAACCGCCCGTTCCCCATTTCTTGCCCGCAGGGTCGAGCAGCCCCGCCGCGGCGCCGAAGCTGATCACCGATTGCGCGCCTTCGCCTTCCAGATGAACGTCGGGCACATCGAGCCGCGGCTTTTCCTCATAGATGCCGCGCTCGACGAAGATGCGTGCAGGCCGGGCAAGCGGACGCACGATATCGAAGGCGGCGCCAAGCGTGGCAACGGTGCCCGGCCGCCCCGATTTGCTGACGATGGCGTCCCAGCGCGGCGCGCTTCCCGCCAACAATGGCGCGGGCAGCAGGGCAGCAAGCCCCGTCCCAAGCAGCACGCGGCGCTCGACTCCGGCATGCGAAGAACGGAAGAACATTGTCAGGCAAAGTCCCTGGCTGTCAGCCGCGTTGCGCGGCCCGGCGCGACCGCGATCTCGCGTGTGCGTCCGCCCCATTTCACGGTGCGCTTGCCGGCGACACGGCCGTGGATGCGTACCCAATCGAGCCGCCCGTCGCGCCAGGCGATATCGACGTTGCACGCGCCGCGTGTGCGCAGCCCCTGGATCGAGCCCGTCGGCCAGGCCGATGGAAGTGCCGGCAGCAGTTCGATCACATCGCCGTGGTTCTGGACGATCATCTCGACAATGCCGGCGGTGCCGCCGAAGTTGCCGTCGATCTGGAAGGGCGGATGCGCATCGAACATGTTGGGATAGGTGCGTTCGGGGCCAAGCAGGAATTTGAGAATGCCGTGCGCCCTGTCGCCGTCCCTTAGCCGGGCCCACAGATTGATGCGCCACGCCGTCGCCCAGCCCGTCGCCTTGTCGCCGCGGATGTCGAGCGATCGCCGGGCCGCCTGCGCCAGCTCGGGCGTCCGTTCCACGTCGATCAACCGGCTCGGATAGAGGCCGTAAAGGTGCGAGACGTGGCGGTGGGAAATGTCATCGGCCCCGGCGTCCCAGTCATAGGGCCATTCTTGCAACTGCCCCTGCTTGCCGATCTGCATGGGAAGCAGGCGCTTGCGCGCGTCCGCGAACTGGCGCGTGAGATCATCCTCCTTGCCCAGGATGCGTGCCGCAGCGACCGTCTGGTCGAACAGGTCGCTCAGTATCTGCATGTCCATCGTCGGGCCGTGGATCAGCGATGAGCCATGACCATGGCCCGCTTCAGGCGAAAGCGAGGGGTTGGTGACAAGGTGGCCCGTTTTCGGATCGACCTGCAGCGTATCGATGAAGAACAGCGAGGCGCCATGCAGGATCGGATAGGCCCGTTCGAGGAACGCGCGGTCCAGGCTATATTCGTAATGCTCCCACAAATGCGTGCACAGCCATGCCCCGCCCGTCGGCCACAAGCCGAATTTCGCGCCGTCGATTGGGCCGGTGGCCCGCCACAGGTCGGTATTGTGATGCGTCACCCAGCCACGCGCACCATACATCTCGCGCGCCATATGCTCGCCGGTGATCGCGATCTCGCTCACCATGCGGATCAGCGGCTCGACGCACTCGGGAAGGTTCGTCGGTTCGGCGGGCCAATAGTTCATCTCGGTATTGATGTTGATCGTATATTTGCCGCCCCAGGGAGGATTGGGCTTGTCGTTCCAGATGCCCTGAAGACTGGCCGGCTGGCTGCCCGGACGCGAGGAAGAGATGAGTAGATAGCGGCCATATTGGAAATAGAGTGCGGCGAGTGCCGGATCGTCCGTGATCTCCGACTGCCTGACGCGGGCATCGGTCGGCAACGCCGCGGCTGCACTTGTACCGAGATCGATCGACACGCGCCGAAACAGCCGGCGATGGTCGACTGCGGCCGCGTCGGCGATCTGCCTGAAGCTGCGCCTGCTCGCCTTTTCGATCTGCGCCCTGGTGATGACGCCGGGATCGCCGCTCACATCGTCGAAGCGACGATAGCTCGTCGCCATGGCGATCAGCAAAGTCACTTCGTCGGCGCCTTCGATCGACAGCGTCTTGCCATCGTTCGACAGGCGTCCGCCGGGTGCGAGCACGCGCAGCCGCCCCTCGAAACGCAATGCGCCGGGAATCTGGCCATGCGGGTCATTCTGGCCGGACAGAATGACGGTATCGTCGCCCTCGGTCGCGACCTGCCATTGCTTCAGCGGACAAGTGAAGGACAGCTTGCAGCCAATCCGCCCGCGCTTGCTCGCGCTGAGATGGACAGCGATCACCTGATCGGCAGGAGAGGCCACGACGCGCCGGCGATAGTCGACACCGTCGAGGGTGAACACGGTCTCCGACAGCGCGGAATCGATGTCGAGCGAGCGGCGATATCCGCTGGCCTGTGCCGCCGCGATGTCCGGCATGTCGAGCATCAGGCTGCCGACCGTCTGATAGGCCGCCTGACGGATCGGCGTTGCCATCACATTGGCGTTGGCGAAGGTCTCGGCTTCGGAATATTTGCCGTCGAAGATGAGTTCGCGCAGCGCCTCCATGCTCCCCCGCGCCTTGGGATTGGCCGGATTGTAGGGACCGCCCGCCCACAGCGTGTCTTCATTGAGCTGGAGCCGTTCGGATTCGATACCGCCAAAGACCATCGCGCTGATCCGGCCATTGCCGACGGGAAGCGCCTCGGTCCATTCGGTCGCGGACGCCCGATACCAGAGCTCATGGACCTTTGGCGCAGGTTCGTCCGCCAAGGCCTGCGCCCGATTCCACCCCAATGCGACCAGCGTTGTCGCTGACGCGCCGCCAAGCAGCGCGCGACGCGTCACAGCCGGAACCGGAACCTTTGGCTTCTTCATATCGCCTCGCCGCAGAGCATCGTCACGCACGCAATAGACCAAAGCCGCCAGTCAGGGGTCGCGGCGGACGATAACGTCCGGGCAACCCCTGACCGGCGCAGTCGGCCGCCGTATCAGGGGAGAAAGCCTCAACGGTCAGCCGGGAATCCTGCACGGCTCAGAACCGCAGCCGGGCGCCGATACGGTAGATCGGCCCCGAGCTTGCATATTGGGTGACCGCGTTCTGCCCTTCATAGGCATAGCGGTCGCTGGTCTGGTTGGTCAGGTTCAGACCCTCGACCGTCACCGACAGGAAATCGGTGAACTTGTAGCTCAAGGACGCGTCGACATTGGTCGTGGCACGGCTGTAGACGAAATCGTTAACGAGCGGACTGTCGCAGAGCGTCGGGTTGGCGGTGGCGGCGCCGCCCGTGACCTGGCCGGGGCCGCACGACCCTGCCGCGATCGGATAGGTCGTAGTATAGCCCTTGCGATGCGCGACCGAAACACGCGCACGAAGCTTCTCGCTCTCGTAATAGAGCGTACCGTTGAGCGACTGCGGCGACACGCCGAGGAACGCCGCCTTGGCGGTGGTCTGGGCGACCGTCGCCGAGCCCGGATCGAGGATATAGTTCAGTTGCGACTTGATATAGGTGTAGTTCACCTGCGCGCCGAGATTGCTCAGGAAGCCGGGCAGGAAATCGAAGTCCTGCTGATAGCTGATCTCGAACCCGCGCAGCCATCCGCCTGGCGCATCGCGATACTGCCGGGCAGTGAACTCATAATTGCCATCAAGATACGCAATCTGATTGGCGTTGGTGAACTGCTGCCGGATCGCCGCAATGGTTTCGGCGTCGGCCAGCTCCGACAGTGGCGCTGAATACAGCACCGTCTGCGGAAAGCTGCTGATATCCTTTGAAAAGCCAGCGATCGACAATAGGCCGCCCGGCGCGAAATACCATTCGATGCTCGCATCGAAATTGGTCGAACGGAAGGGGCTCAGCTTGGGATTGCCGATCGTCATCGAGGCGCCCGTCGTGTCGCCCGAGTTCGGAACGCTGATCGAGGTGATCGTCGGCGACAGATTTCCGAGCAGCGGCCGCGCCATGACCTTGGAGGCGCTGAAGCGGACGAGGACGTCGTCGACCGGCTCGTAGACGAGGTTCATCGAAGGCAGCCAATCGGTGTATTTGTTGGTGCCGATAGCCGGGCGGCCCGCGCTCGTATTGCCTTCCGAGCGCACATCGGTGATGGCGACGCGGGTGCCCGCATTGCCGCGGAAGGGGCGGCCGAACAGCTCGGTGTTGATATCGAACTGGATATAGAAACCGGTGTCACGCTCGCGCACGCCGAAATTCTCGCGGCCGCCATTGCGCTTGTTGGTCAGGCGCCAGTCACCCCATTTGTTGACGCAGTTGCAGGTGAAGTCGAACAACTGGTCGAACTTGTTGATATCGGGCGCGAGGAAGCTCGTCATCGTGCCATCGGGCAGACTCAGCCCCTGCCCGAAATCGATGACCTTGCTCACCGACTCCGTCGTCACCCCGGCTTCCCTGAGCGTTGGATTGAGCAGATCATTGTTGCGCTCGAACAGCTCGGTCTCGAACGTGAACTCGCGCAAATTCGCCCCGAAACCGATCGCGAACTCGTCGTTCACCTGCCAATCGAAGTCGACCTTGGCGCCTTCATAGGTGTTTTTCACGAAGCGCTGATAATGGCGGATCCCCGAAAAGCCCTTCACTACTTCCCAGTTATTGGGATCGGCAGCGTCGAAGCCGAAGTCGATGATCGGCATCTTGCCGCCGTTGCGCTCGTCGTAAACGAACGACCCTTGCGAATCCATGCGGTTGAATTCGACGAGCAGGCCCTGGCTGGAATTGGTCGACTGCGACTGGCCATAGATCGCTTCCATCCGGAAATTGTCGGCGAACTCGTGCTGCAGGTTGATCGAGCCCTGACGGAATTTGGTCGTGTAGCTGCTCTGGTCGGCCGCCGACCGGAAATCGACATTGCGCAGCACGAGATAGTCGGCGAGGCCGTTGGTGACGTTCGATTCAAGCACCTCGACCGCCGGTCGGCCGATCAATGCACCGCGAAAGGCAAGGCGATTGCTCGAAGGAATGTACCCGACCGAATTGGGATTGTTGTAATAGTCATACGGATCGAGGTTGAAGGGGTTGGAGCTGAAGATGTTGGCATTGGCCGGACTGGTGCCGCCCGGCACCACCGCCGCCGCACCCAATACCGAGGATACGAGCTGATTGTTTGCATTGAGCGCCGTCGCGAAGGCGGGCGTGCTGCCGTACATCTCCTGCCCGCAATCCTGCGCGGCCACCAGATCGGACCCGGCGTTGGGCACGCACAGGCCGGGATACAGCGCGCGTGCCGCGGTCGGCGTCAAGCTGTTCCCGGCGGTGTTGTAGGTCCCGTTGGTGTTGTTGCGGTTGAGCCCCACAGATGAGACCTGATTATACGTGCTCTTGTTGTGGAAACGCGAATAGACTCCATCCACGCTGAGCAACGTACGGTCGCTGATCTGCCATTGATAGGACGCGGTCAGGCCCAGCCGGTTGTTCTTTACATCCTGCTGCTCGAGTCCCGTCAGCGCCGGAATCCGGACGGTCGAATCGTTGAACTGGCCGGGCGTATTGTACGGTGCGCCGGGAAAGAGATTGGCATAGGCCGCCGGGTTCGATCCGGTGAGCTGTGCGATCGCCTCGGGATTGGTGATCACCGATCCGAAATTGGTCCCCGCGGGTGCTGCGAAGCCCGCGCGCGCGGGCAGCTCGTTACCCGCCCAGGTGGAGCCGCGATAGAGATAGTCGGACTGGCCGGGACCACGGCGATATTGGTCGAGTTCATTGGCACTGCGGCTATAGGCAGCCGACACCAGCAGGCCCATGCGCCCGTCGGCGAAACGCGTCGAGGCAAGCCCCGCAAGGCGCGGGCTCCACTTGCCGCTGTTCTTCTGATAGCTGCCTTCGCTCGAAAGCGCGAAGGCGCGCTTTTTATAGTCGAAGGGCCGTCCGGTCTGGAGGTCGATGGTGGCGCCCAGAGACCCCTCGTCGGTTTCGGCCGACGGCGTCTTCTGCACCTTCAACGAGCTGAACAGTTCGGACGCGAAGGTATTGTAGTCGAACGCGCGGCTGCGGTTGGGGCTGCTGCCGGCGTCATTCGCACCCGCCGTCGCCAGCGCTTCCAACCCGTTCAATCGCGTGCGGTTGAAGTCGCCGCCCAGGCCGCGAACCGTGATCGTGCGCCCCTCGCCATTGTCGCGATCGATCGACACGCCGGGCAGACGCTGAAGCGATTCGGCCAGGTTGGTGTCGGGAAAGTCGGCGATGTCCTCGGCATTGATCGCGTCAACCTGGACGTTGGAATTGCGCTTTTCGCTGATCGCGCTGCGCAATGCCGCGCGATAGCCCGTGACGACGATCTCGTCGGCGGGAACCTCCGTGCCGGCAGCTTCTTCAGGTGCGGCCTGCGTCGCCTCATTGGTTTCCTGCGCGGCGACGGGTGCTGACATCAGCAACAGCGCCCAGGTCGATACGCCGGCCAGATACCCCCCGCGAATGGCATTATTCATCATTTGATTTCCCTCTCCCTGTTCGTCTTTGTTCAGGCTATCGTGTGCGAATATGGCCCCTGCATTCATGGTGCGCGGGCACGAGTCGAGCGGTCGCTGCCGCCACCTGCTGCGCAAGCGGCGAGCGAGGCAACGAACCGGCGCCCGCCAGGCGGCACCTATGCGTTTCGTCGCTCCAAACTGCGGGTAGCGCCTTTTCCAACATCTTCTCCCCTTGGCGACGGCCTTGCTGACCTTCTGATTGCAGGTGTCTATGACACCGGTTACCTTGATGCTAACACAACCCTCATCGGGCCGCAAGCGGCGGCTCTATTTGTAAGCTTTTGTTTTCATTGATTTATTAGAAATGGTAGCGCTAGCATTGTTCCGGCGGTGGACATGGCAACGCTATCAAGACGCCGGTTGATTCGCTTCGCCGACACGGCCGAGCGCGCGGCGTGCCGGCGAACCAGGTCCGTTCAGCGCATGATGCGGCGGAACCCGGCCGGATGCGGCGCGGTGCGCCTATAAGGGACATGAACGGTGTACTGCCCGGCGAAGGACGGCTGGCGCCGGGCGGGGCGCTTTTGTGGGGCATCGGCGGGCTCGTCGCGCTGCCCTGCGTCGGCGCCGCGATTGCGCAATTCGGCCCGATCCATCGGCTGGCGCAGTCGCGGGTGTGATGCGCGGGCGGCAGAGGGGGGCACAGTGAATGGCCGGTAAGGGGTGGGAAGCGGACGGTCTTGATCCTCCCCGGAACGGGGAGGGGGACCGCCGCCGTAGGCGGTGGTGGAGGGGTCGGGACGGCGCGTCTTGACGAGAGGTTTCGACCCCTCCGTCAGCCCTGCGGGCTGCCACCTCCCCGTTCCGGGGAGGAACTAAAACGTCCGCAATCGGTCGTTTCCAGCCTCCTACGCACTACGACCAACACCGCCCAAAAAGAAAACCGGCGCGGATCGCTCCGCGCCGGCTTCCCTCGGTAAACTTATATGAAGCGCTAAGCGTCAGGCGACGCGGCGCACCTCATTGCCTTCGTCGTCGATGTCGCGAAGGACATAACCGCGGCCCCAGACCGTCTCGATATAATTTTCGCCGTGGCAGGCGAGCGCGAGTTTCTTGCGCAGCTTGCAGATGAAGACGTCGATGATCTTGAGTTCAGGCTCGTCCATCCCGCCATACAGGTGGTTCAGGAACATTTCCTTGGTCAGCGTCGTGCCCTTGCGCAGGCTCAACAGCTCGAGCATCTGATATTCCTTGCCGGTCAGATGCACGCGCGTGGTGTCGACCTCGACCGTCTTGGTATCCAGATTGACCGCCAGCTTGCCCGTCTTGATGACGCTCTGGCTATGGCCCTTGGACCGGCGGACGACCGCATGGATGCGCGCGACCAGCTCGTCGCGGTGGAACGGCTTGGTGACATAATCGTCGGCGCCAAAGCCGAACGAGCGCACCTTCGAATCCATTTCCGAAATGCCCGACAGGATCAGCACCGGCGTCTGCACCTTGGCGGTGCGCAGCTTTTTCAGCACATCGTATCCGTGCATGTCGGGCAGGTTCAGGTCGAGCAGGATGATGTCGTAATCATAGAGCTTACCCAGGTCCAAGCCTTCCTCACCCAGATCGGTGGTATAGACATTGAAGCCTTCGGTGGTGAGCATCGTATCGATCGCTTTCGCGGTCGTCGGCTCGTCCTCGATCAGCAGTACGCGCATTGGGCACCCCTTTTTCCCACGATAATCCCGCGAACCCGATCGCATGACCATCAAGGATGTCACCGACCAACCCCCGTTGCAGGACTGCCGGAACATTAACCACGAAACTAATGAAGGGAAAAGGTTAATTTTGATTTAACCGGCGGAAGTCCGCGAGTCGCGGCCATTATGCAACAGTCGATCAGCCCGTTTTTACGTCATGGTGAAGCGCGATATATTGATCATGCGCCCCCGTGCACGAGATTTTCAGCGCGTCGACCAGATGGTCCGACAGCGCGCGCACGCGCGCCGGGCGCAGCCGCGATGGCGGCGACAGCAGGTGCAGGTGCGACTGCGGCAACGACCAGTCGGTCAGGATCGGAACCACCGCGCCCGACGCCAGCTCGTCGGCGGCGATGAAGTCGGGCAGCACCGCGATCCCGACCCCCGCGACGATCAGCGGCACCGCGATATCGCCATTGTTCGCGAACAAGGGGCCGGTCGGCAGCACGGTCGCTTCCTCGCCCTTGCGATGAAAGTGCAGCGGCATCGCGCGCTGGCGGTGGCCGTAACCGATCAGCCGGTGACCCGACAGTTCGAGCGGATGTTTCGGAACCCCGTGCTTTTCCAGATAGGCCGGGCTGGCGAGCACCGACGCCGCGACCGGCGCGATCGTGCGCGCGAGCAGGCTCGAATCGGCAAGCGGCGAAATGCGCAGCGTCAGGTCGATGCCCTCGGCGACCGGATCGTTGCGCGCGTCGCTCAGCAGCACCTCGATCTCGACCGCCGGATGCCGCTCGAGAAAGACCGCGAGCGGCGGGCCCAGCACCTTGATCCCGAAGCTCATCGGTGCGCCGAGCTTGATCGGTCCCGCCAGATCGACGCGGTCGCCGCGCGCCGCTTCGGTCGCCGCGGTCGCCGCCGCGACCATCGCGCGCGCCTCGTCGAGCAGGCCCGCGCCGGCGGTCGACACCGCGACGACGCGCGAACTGCGATGGAGCAAGGTGATCCCCAGCGACGCCTCGAGCCGCGTCACCGCCTTCGACACGCTCGCCTTCGATAGTCCCAGCGATGCCGCCGCGGCGGTAAAGCTGCCGCCGTCGACGACGGCGACAAAGCAGGCCCAGCCTTCATAGTCGGGAAGCGCCATGCAATAGCTCCTGAATGGAAACGATGGTTTTCCATCTACGCTATTTTAGAAACGATCCAAATGCCTATTTTGTCCTCAACAGACAGACGCCGCCGGTCATCAAGGTCCGGGCGGCGACGAAAGAAAGGACAAGGCCATGATCGACATTCGCAAATTCGACAGCCTCGGCCACGCCAACCACGGCTGGCTCGACGCCCGTCACCATTTCTCGTTCGCAAACTATCACGACCCGAAACGCATGGGCTGGGGCGCGCTGCGCGTCTGGAACGACGACGCCATCGCGGCGCAGTCGGGTTTCCCCCCGCACCCACACCGCGACATGGAAATCATCACCTATGTCCGCACCGGCGCGATCACCCACCGCGACTCGATGGGCAACAGCGGCCGCACCGCGGCGGGCGATGTCCAGGTGATGAGCGCCGGCACCGGCGTAACGCACAGCGAATTCAACCTCGAGGATGAGGAAACGACGCTGTTCCAGATCTGGATCATGCCCGACCGTGACGGCGGCAATCCCGGCTGGGGCGCGCGCCAGTTTCCGCAGGCCGACCGTTCGGGCCAGTTCGTCACGCTGGCGAGCGGCATCGAGGGTGACGAAGCCCTGCCGATCCGCGCCAACGCCCGCGTCGCGGCGGCAACGGTGAACGCCGGGGAGAGCGTCTCCTACGACCTCGAACCCGGACGCCACGCCTATCTGGTCGCCGCCAAGGGCCGCATCCGCGTCAATGGCACGGACGCCGATCCCCGCGACGGCATCGCACTCCGCGATGTCGGCACGATCGAGGTCGAGGCGCTCGACGACGCCGAACTGGTGCTCGTCGACAGCCTCTAAGAAGCCCCCGGGCCGCCGACGTCCCCCTCCCTGACGGCGGCCCAACCGGTGCCGCGAGTTCCCCCAAAAGCACGGGCGGCTCGCGGCACCCCCTCTCCCCTCGCTTTCAAAACAAGGAGTAGTTCGATGACCAACATTCTTCGTATCGATGCCAGCGCCCGCAACGACGGGTCGACCACGCGCCAGCTCTCGGGCCAGCTCGTCAGCCATCTGCTCGAACAGGGCTATGGCGCCAAGGTGATCCACCGCGACCTCGCGCTCACCCCGCCCGCGCTGCTGACCGAAGGCTGGGTCGGCGCGAACTTCACCGACGAGGCCGACCGCAGCGACGAACAAAAGGCGCTGCTCGCCAGCTCGGACGAACTGATCGCCGAACTCGAAGCCGCCGACACGATCGTCATCGGCGTGCCCGTGTATAATTTCGCGATCCCCGCTTCGCTCAAGGCCTGGATCGACCTGATCGCCCGCGCCCGCCGCACCTTCCGCTACACCGAAGCCGGCCCCGAAGGCCTGCTCACCGGCAAAAAGGCCTATCTGGTCGTGGCATCGGGCGGCGTCCCCGTCGGCAGCGACTATGATTTCGCGACCGGCTATCTGCGCCACGTCCTCGGTTTCGTCGGCATTACCGACGTCACGATCATCGCCGCCGACCGGCAGATGATGGATGGCGAAGCGCTCAATCGCGCCGCCTCGGCGATCAGCGAACTGAAGCAGGCTGCCTGAACCGATGCGCCGTCTCCCGAGCCTCTTCCTTTCGCACGGCTCGCCGATGATGGCGCTCGAGCCCAGCCCGGCGCGGACCTTCCTCGCCGGGCTGGGTGACCGGCTGCCGCGCCCGCGCGCGATCCTCGTCGTCTCGGCGCATCATGATGCGGCGTATCAGGGCGGCCGCGCGACCGTCACCGCCTCGCCGGCGCCGCCGACGATCCACGACTTCGGCGGCTTTCCGGGCGAGCTGTTCGCGATGCGTTATCGCGCGCCGGGCGATCCGGCATTGGCGACGCGCATCGTCGAACTCTTCGCCGATCACGGCCTCGCCGTCACCGCCGACCCCGACCGCGGCCTCGACCACGGCGCCTGGGTGCCGCTGTCGCTCATCTATCCCGGCGCCGACATCCCCGTCGTCCAGCTCTCGATCGCGTCGAACGCGCCGCCTGAATGGCATTATGCGCTCGGCCAGGCACTCGTGCCGCTGCGCGACGAGGGCGTGCTGATCATCGGATCGGGCAGCATTACGCACCACCTCCGCGCGCTCTTCTCCGCGCGCTTGCCGATCGACGCCCCGGCGCCAGCATGGGTCACCGGCTTCACCGATTGGGTCGCCGAGCATATGGCGGCGGGCGCGGTCGACGACGTCCTCCACGCCGTCGAACGCGCGCCGCACGGCGCCGACAATCACCCGACCCCCGACCATATATTACCGCTATTCGTCGCGATGGGCGCGGGCGGGGCACCGTTCGCGGCTGAACGTCTACACCACAGCGTCACCTATGGCCTGCTCGCGATGGATGTTTATGCTTTCGGCGATACGGCGGGTTCGCAGAAATAAAAAAGTTTCACGCGAAGACGCGAAGACGCGAAGACGCGAAGAAAAGCTTTGCGCCCACGGGCCGCTTTCCTCCGCGATGATGCGGGCGACGCCAGGGTGAAAGGAAAAAGGCCGCTTCGCGGCAAACACAGCCTCTTCGCGTCTTCGCGTCTTCGCGTGAACCCAATGAAACGCCGCATTGGCTCCCCCCGACTCTTCGCCTATAGCGCGCCATGCTCCTTTCAGACCGTGTCCTGTTCCTCGACGGCGAGGCCCTCGTTATCGACAAACCCGCTGGCCTGCCGGTCGACGCCCCGCGCGACGGCAGCATCAGCCTCGAAAACCATCTCGACCTCCTGAAGTTCGGCTTCAAACGCTGGCCGCTTCCCGTCCACCGGCTCGACCGCGATACCTCGGGCTGCCTGCTCCTCGCGCGCAATCCCAAGGCGCACGGCCGCTTCACCCGCGCCTTCGAAAGCCGCGAGGTCGAGAAGCAATATCTCGCGATCGTCGACGGCATCCCCGACGGCGACGGCGGCACGATCGACCTGCCGCTGTCGAAGGTGTCGACCGCCGAGGAGGGCTGGCGCATGGTCGGCGATCCAAAGGGCAAACCCTCGGTCTCGCATTGGGAAAAGCTCGCCGTCGTCGAGGGCCGCAGCCTGCTCCGCTTCCGCCCCGAAACCGGCCGCACGCATCAGCTGCGCGTCCACGCACTCGAAGGGCTCGGCTTCGCACTCGTCGGCGACCCCGTCTACGGACGCGGCGGCACCAAAACGCGCACCTTGCTCCACGCCGAACGGCTCGTCGTAAAACGTGACGTCAAGCCGTCCATTATTGCCGAGGCGCCGTTCCCCGACAGCTTCATCGCCCTGGGCTTCGCGGCGCCGGAGGGAGCGGAGCCAACGCGTGGCTGAGATCCCCGAAAGCGCGATCAGCGAGAAGTTTCTCGCGGGCACGGGGCCGGGCGGTCAGAATGTCAACAAGGTCGCGACCGCATGCCAGCTGCGCGTCAACGTCTACGCCCTCGGCCTGACGCCCGACGCATTCAAACGGCTGAAAACCCTCGCGGGCAGCCGGATGACGACCGAGGGCGAACTGATCATCCTCGCGCGCCGCTATCGCACCCAGGAAGCGAACCGCGCCGACGCGCGGCAGCGCCTGTCCGACCTGATCGATGCCGCGCTCGTCCGTCCCGAACGCCGCATCAAGACCAGGCCGAGCAAGGCGGCCAAGGCGCGCCGTGTCGACAGCAAGAAAGCGCGCAGCAGTGTCAAGGCCGGGCGCGGACGCATCCGCGGAACCGACTAAAGCCGCACAATGACGAACCTCTACCGCCTCGACGCCCCCGCCCGCACGATCGCCGCGGCATTCGGCGCCGAGGCCGGCAATGACCCGTGGACCGGCGATTATGTCGCGCCGGGGCGCCCCGCGCCGGTGATCGTCAGCGACGGCCGCGGCGGATCGCGGCGTTACCTGCGCCCGAAACTCTGGGGCGTCCCGCCGCCGCCGCAGGGCGACCGGCCGGTCACCACCGTCCGCAACCTTCAAAGCCCCTTCTGGATCGGCACCCTGCGCCACGCCGAACTGCGCTGCCTGATCCCGGCGACCGCCTTTGCCTATTGGTCAGGCCCCGACGGCGCGCGGCGCCAGCACTGGTTCTCGGTGCCGTCGCGCCCGGTGTTCGCCTTTGCCGGAATCCATCGTCAGGGCGACGACTGGCCCTGCTTCGCCATCCTCACCACCGACGCCAACCGGCTGGTCGCGCACCATCAGCCAAAGGGCATGCCGGTAATCCTTCACCCGGAGGATTATGCCACCTGGCTCGGCGGCGAATGGCGCGCCGCGGTGGCGCTCGCGGTTCCCTATCCCAGCCAGTTGATGACGGTCGGCGACACCCCGCCGGTATAGGCGAATTTCACCATATAACTTCACTTTGGACTAACCAACGGAGCCCTAAAAGCGGGCGAATCAAGAATTGACCGCTGGGACCAAGCCGTGTTGGGGAATCACACCACCGAAATCAAAAAGGCACCGACCGGCGCGCGCGGCGCCGAACGCGCACCCGTCGCCGCGCACGCGCGTTTTCGTGAGCCGGGACTGAACCCCTTCGACGTCGAACTGCATGACCTGTCGTCGACCGGCTTTCGCATGGTCACCTTTTCCCGGCCGCGGATCGGCAAGCATATCTGGGTGAGCCTGCCCGGCCTCCAGCCGCTGGAAGCCATCGTCCGCCGCGCCGACGGCAATAATTTCGGCTGCGAATTCGTCCATCCGCTCCACCCGGCGGTGGCAAGGCATCTGCAGGTCAAGCTGCGCTAAAACCCTCCTTCCCCCTCGATGGGAGAAGGATATGCAGCCTTGTCGCAAAGCGATTAGGCGGAGCTGGATGGGGGTGATGATGCGTCCTCGCGCCGTCGCGTCAGGCCGAAACCGCACCCGCACCGCTGCGCCCCGGACCTGATCCGGGGCTCGCCGCCCCCCATCAAGGGGGAGGAAAAGACATCAGCCCTCCGCCTTCTCCGACTTCTTCAAAATATGCTTCCACTCGTCGGGCGTCACGCGCCCGACCGACAGCCGCGACTGGCGGATCAGGTCCATGTCGGCAAGCTTGGGATCGGCCTTGATCGCCGCCAGCGTCACCGGATTGGCAAGCGCACGCACCGGCGCGACGCGCACCACGACCCACGGCGAACCCTTTTCGGCGGTCGGGTCGGGAAAGCTCTCCTCGATGATCTTCATGATCCCGACGCATTCCTTGCCGATGTTGCTGTGGTAGAAGATCGCCTCGTCGCCGGCCTTCATCGCCATCAGATTGAGCTTCGCGGTGTGATTGCGCACCCCGTCCCACATGCCGGTCCCGTCCTTGACGAGTTGATCCCACGCATAAGCGTCGGGTTCGGATTTCATCAGCCAATATGATTTTGCCATGCCGCTCTCTTAGCAATCGCGCGCGGTTTGAAAAGAGCGAGCCTCTTCCCCTGCATCGCCGACCCTCCTACATGCGGGAACAGAGTCGCGGGCGAGCACCCCGCCCAACATGGATGACAATATGACTGCCGCAGTTCCGACCATTTCGATGTCGCTCCCCGCCGACCAGTTCGCGAAGGATTTCGGGGCGTCGTTCGAACGCTTCGGCTTCGCGATGATCACCGACCATGGCATCGACCCCGCGCTGATCGACGAGGCGTGGGACAAGGCGAAGGCCTTCTTCGCGCTCCCCGAAGAGACGAAGCGCGCCTATCATATCGCCGGCGGCGGCGGTGCGCGCGGCTACACCCCGTTCGGGACCGAGATCGCCAAGGGCGCGAAGGAGGTCGACCTCAAGGAATTCTGGCACGTCGGCCGCGACCTGCCCGCGGGCCACCGCCTCGCCGCGCAGCAGCCGAACAATGTCTGGCCCGCCGAAATCGACGGTTTCCGCGCCGCCTACGACAAATTATTCGCCGAATTCGACCGCGTCGGCGCCCGGCTGCTGTCGGGCATCGCGCGCTACCTCGGCCTCGCGCCCGATTTCTTCGACGACACCGTCGCCGACGGCAACAGCGTCATGCGCCTGCTCCATTACCCGCCGGTCGAGGCGCCCGCTAAGGGTATCCGCGCCGAGGCGCATGAGGACATCAACACGATCACCTTGCTGCTCGGCGCCGAGGAAGCCGGGCTCGAAATCCTCGACAAGGACGGCAGCTGGCTTCCGGTCAGCCCGCCGCCGGGCGCGATGGCGGTCAATGTCGGCGACATGCTGCAACGGCTGACCAACAACAAGCTGCCCTCGACCACCCACCGCGTCCGCAACCCCGACGCCGGCCGCGCCAGCGTCGCGCGCTATTCGATGCCCTTCTTCCTCCACTTCCGCTCGGACTATGTGATCGAAACGCTCGAAAGCTGCATCGACGCGTCGCATCCGAATTTGTATCCGACGCCGATCACCGCGGACGAATATCTGCAGGAACGGTTGAGGGAGATCGGACTCAAGAAATAGGCGGTGAACGCTTGGGGGTGGGAAGCGGGCGTTCCCTTATCTCGTCATCCCGGACTTGATCCGGGATCCACGACGACGGCGCAGCTATGGATCCCGGATCAAGTCCGGGATGACGAGGAGGGGAATATCCTCCCTGTGGCGAAGCCGTGGGGAGGGGGAGTGCTGGGTCGTCCAGCCCCCCGGGCTGGACTTGGATTGCCGGGGGCAATCCAACCCAGCACTCCGCGAAGCGGTGGTGGAGGGGTGGCAACCTCGCGTCATAACCCCTCCGTCAGCGCTGCGCGCTGCCACCTCCCCATGGCTGCGCGACAGGGAGGATCTTATGGCAGCAATCGGTCGAAACCCGGCACCCTACCGCCCCGCCCAATAATCGAACACCGCCTGCTGCTGCTCGCGAATAAACCGCGCCGCCGCGGCGCCCTCCCACGGCCCGTCATAGCCCAGCAACAGCGCCGTCCCGCCGACCCACCAGCCTTGTCCGGGCAGCCGGTCGCTCTCGCGGACCACCAGCACCGCGAGGTCGGGCTCGCCGTCGATCGCGCAGAGCCGGTCGACCTCGCCCAGCGTCTTGCACACCGCGCGCATCTTGGGCCGCGTGAAACGGAAACCCAGATCGCCGAGCAGTTCGGAATAGCTGACGCTGCGCCCCGCGCGCGCCGCCGCGGTCAGGATCGCGCGGATACGCGGCGCGTCGCCGAGCGCGCTGGCGTCGGCGGCGGTCGCCGCGTCGCCTAGCCCCCCGTCTAGCGCGCCTTTGGCGGCCATGGAATGAATCCCGAGGTGCGCTGGGCATAGTCGGCGTAATCGGGCCGCGTCTTGTGCAGCCCCTTTTCCAGCAACGCCTTGCCCGACCATTTGGTGAGCGTGAAGGTCAGGAAGACCGGCCCGATCACGCTCGCGAGCGCGGGCGCCCAGCCGAGGTCGGCGACGATCAGCCAGAGGCCCCACCACGCCAGCGCGTCGCCGAAATAATTGGGATGGCGCGTATAACGCCACAGGCCCGTGTCGAGTATCTTACCCTGGTTCGCGGGGTTTTTCCGAAAGGCGTCGAGCTGCGCGTCGCCGATGCTTTCGAACGCGATGCCCGCCAGCGCCGCCGCCGCGCCGATCCAGCCGAGGATGCCGACGCTCGCGGCCGGGTCGCGCGCGCTCGCCCAGATACCGATTTGCGCGGGCAGGCAGGTGATGAACAGCAGCGGCGCCTGCGTCAGGAACACCATGACGAGCGCGGTCTTCGCCCAGCTCCATTTCCGCTTCTCCATCGAGAGCGCGAGGATTTTCCTGTAGCGCGGATCCTCGCCATGGCTCGCCCAGCGGATCGCCAGATGGATCGCAAGCCGCAGTCCCCACAGCGACGTAAGCCCGAGGAGCAGCCCGGCGTGCGCGCCCTCCGCGCCGACCTGCCACCATGTCCCCCATGCGAGCAGCACCATGCCGAACGCCCAGAAGGCGTCGATGAACGACACGTCGCGGATCAGCGTCGCAATGCCCCACAAGAACAGGGTGACGGCCAGCAATCCGCCGAAATTGACCGTCAGCAGCAAAAAGGCGTCACTCACGCGCTTATATCTCGTTCCTCATCGCGGCCGACGATATCATCGATCGAGCGCGCCTGCCGCTCGGGGAATCGAGCGCTATGGCTCCTATATACCTCGAAAACCTTCATCATGTCGGCGCGAAAATCGCCCGTCGGCCAGATCAGCGGGCCGAGCCCGCCGGTCCTGGTGCCATAATCCATGAAGCCGACGACCAGCGGCACCTTCGCCGCCATCGCGATCTGATAGAATCCGGTGCGCCATTTCGCCGTCTTGCCGCGCGTGCCCTCGGGCGCGACGGTCAGCATGAATTCGGCGCGGCGCGCGAATTCCTCGACCATCTGCTGGACGACATTGCCGCCGCCACGGCGATCGACCGGAACCCCGCCCATCTGGCGGATGAAGCCGCCGATCGGCCAGCGGAACAGCGACAGCTTCGCCATGAAAAAGGGCCGGATATTCAGGTCGGCGGTCAGCCCGAGGAAATTGACGAAGTCCCAATTGCTCGTGTGCGGCGCCGCGATCAGGATGAAGCGGCGGGGTTCGGGCACGACCCCGACTGCCTTCCAGCCGCGCATCCGGTACAAAAGCAGCAAAAGGCGGCGCACCGCGCGCGCCGCCAGCCCCGGCGGGTCGTCCTTCATTCGTGTCACGCTTGGTCCTCTCCCTCGGCCCGGATTGCGCGAAAGCCGCATGCGGCGCAAGGGGCGCGCATCGCGGGCTTGCCGTGGCCCGGTCTTTCTGCTCCCTTCATCCGCAAAACAGGGGAGAAAATGATGAAGATGCTGTCCGCGCTGCTGACGTCCGCCATGCTGCTTGCGGCGCCCGCGATTGCCGCCGAAGCGGCGCCGCGCCCCGACCAGCTCGCGTTCCGCGACCTTTACAAGGAACTGGTCGAGACGAACACGACGCTGTCGTCGGGCAGCTGCACCCTCGCCGCCGAACGCATGGCGGCGCGGATGAAGGCGGCAGGCTTTCCGGACAGCCAGCTACACCTTTTCGCGACCCCGGAAAATCCCAAGGAGGGCGGGCTCGTCGCGGTCTATCCGGGCACCTCGAAGACCGCCAAGCCGATCCTGGTGATGGCGCATATCGACGTCGTCGAGGCGAAGCGCGCCGACTGGGAGCGCGATCCCTTCACCCTGTTCGAGGAGAATGGCTATTTCTATGGCCGCGGCACGCTCGACGTGAAGTCGCAGGCCGCGGTGTGGGTCGACATGCTGATCCGCTTCCAGCAGGCGGGCTACAAGCCGAAGCGCACGATCAAGATGGCGCTGACCTGCGGCGAGGAGACCAACGGCGCGTTCAACGGGATCGAGTGGCTCGCCGCAAACCGGCGCGAACTCATCGACGCCGAGTTCGCCCTCAACGAAGGCGGCGGCGGCGACAGCGACGGCAAGGGCAAGGTCATCGGCCAGGCGGTGCAGGTCGGCGAAAAGACCTTCGCCAACTTCCGCCTCGAAACGCGCAACCCCGGCGGGCACAGTTCGGCGCCGATGCCCGACAATGCGATCTACGAACTCGCCCGCGCGCTGGGCCGGATCGAAGCACATGAATTTCCGGTCGAGATGACCGACGTGACGCGGCGCTATTTCGCCGAGGCCGGCGCGGTCCGCGGCGACGACATAGGCAAGGCGATGGCCGCGCTGGCGAAGGATCCGGCCGACAAGGCGGCCGAGGCGATCGTCAACAAGGATCCGTTCCTCCACAGCAATTTGCGCACCACCTGCGTCGCGACCCTGCTCGACGGCGGCCACGCCGCCAACGCGCTGCCGCAGCGCGCGGGCGCGAACATCAATTGCCGCATCTTTCCCGGCCACTCGATCGAATCGGTCAAGGACGAGCTGGCCAAGGTCATCGACGATCCCAAAGTGGCGATCACCCAGCTGCCCCCCAAGCGCCCCGCCCCGCCCGCGCCGCCGCTCGACCCGAAGATCATTGGGCCGATGGAGAAACTCGTCGCCAAATATTGGCCGGGGCTGAAGGTC
>NZ_DATFFD010000301.1:0-12057 GCF_035250425.1 Sphingopyxis sp. | reverse complement strand
AAGGAAACCGGCGTCGCCGCCGAGCGCCGCACCGTCGCGGGCGTCTATACCAACCGGCTCGCGGTCGGCATGCGGCTGCAGGCCGACCCGACGATCATCTATCCGATCACCAAGGGCAAACCGCTCGGCCGGCGCATCCTGCGATCCGAAATCCAGGCGGTGAACGGCTACAACACCTACAGCATGATCGGCCTGCCACAGGGACCGATCGCCAATCCCGGCAAGGCGTCGATCGCGGCGGTGCTCGATCCCGAAGCGAACGACTATCTCTTCTTCGTCGCCAAGGGCGACGGCGGCCACATCTTCGCGCGCACGCTCGCCGAGCATAATGCGAATGTGCAGAAATGGTATCAGCTGCGCCGCGACCGCGGGGAGATGGAGTGAAACCGTCGCCCCTGCGAAGGCAGGGGCGACGGAATAGGGGAGGGTATATGACCACCGCGAAACTCTTCATCCACGGCGTCCCCGACAGCCCCGCGATCTGGCGCCCGCTGCTCGCCGCGCTCGACCTTGGCGATACGCCCGTCGCCGTGCCCGCGCTGCCGGGCTTCACAGCTCCGCTGCCGACGGGCTTTCCGGCTACGAAGGAAGCCTATGCCGACTGGGCAGTGGAGCAGGCGGAGACGTTGGTCGCAGCGCACGGTCCGATCGACATCGTCGGCCACGACTGGGGCGCCCTGATCGCGCAGCGGGTCGCGATGCTGCGCCCCGATTTGATCCGCAGCTGGGCGGTTTCGAACGCGGTGATCGATCCCGACTATCGCGGGCACCGTATCGCGCGCATCTGGAACACGCCGATCCTCGGCGAAATCTTCATGGCACTCAGCAAGCCCGCCAAGCTCGCCGAGGGGCTCGCGGCGCAGGGCATGCCCGCCGACATCGCGCGCGAAGAGGCGGCGCAATGGGCGAACAAGGACAAGCGCCGCGCGATCCTGAAACTCTATCGTTCGGCCAAGGGGCTCAGTTTCGAACATGACTGGGCACGCGATATCGACAAACTGCCCGCGAATGGCGCGCTGATCTGGGGTGAGGGCGATCCCTATGTCGAGCTGTCGGTAGCGCAGCGCTACGCCACGAACACCCGTACGCCGCTGACGGTGATCGAAGGGGCAGGGCATTGGGCGATCGCCGAACGGCCCGCCGAGGTCGCTGCGGCGCTGCGCGGATTCTGGGCCAGCCTATAGAGCTTTGTGCGCCCGCGGCATTCCAAAAACTGCAATCGGCGTTAATCGATAAATCCGATCAACCTTTGCCAATTTATCGATTGGACCGCAGCAGCCTTTCATGCGCTTAGGCGCACGAAACCAACAACAGAAAGGCTCTCCCATGATCAATCAGCCCGTTCCCGCCGTGACGCTCAAGACCCGCGTCCGCGACGAAGCCGTCGACGGCCCGAACCCGTTCCGCTGGCAGGATGTCGACACCGGCGAGCTGTTCGGCGAAGGCCGCCACATCCTGTTCGGCCTGCCCGGCGCCTACACCCCGACCTGCTCGAACGAACAGTGCCCGGGCTTCGAGCGTCTGCACGGCGACTTCGCCGCTGCCGGCGTCGCCGACATCCATTGCATCAGCGTCAACGACGCCTTCGTCATGTATAATTGGGCCAAGCATCTCGGCGTCGAAAATGTGAAGATGGTTCCCGACGGCTCGGGCGCGTTCACGCGCCGCATGGGCATGCTGATCAACAAGGATCACTTGGGCTTCGGCATGCGCAGCTGGCGCTACACCGCGATCGTCGATGATGGCGTCGTGGTCCAGATGTTCGTCGAACCCGGCATCAACGACGTCGGCACCGACAGCGATCCCTATGTCGAATCGACCCCCGAAAAGGCGCTCGAGTGGGTGAAGGCGAACCCCTACCAGGGCAAGCTGTCGCAGGCGGCTTAAACCGGCGCGAATATGACTTCAGGCGGCCCGGCATCCCCCCCTCCCGTCCGGGCCGCTGGCGCCGTACCCATCATCGTGACCGCGACGATGGGTGCGGCGGACCAGCTCCACTTCAACAATCTGCGCGCGGCGCACTATCCGCCCGAGCGCAACCATCTCACGGCGCACATCACGCTGTTTCATCAGCTACCGCCGTCGTGCCTCGACGAACTCGACCGGCTGATTCGCCGCATCGCCGCCGACACGCCCCCGCCCGCCGCAAGCCTGCGCGACATTTACTCGCTCGGCGGCGGCGTCGCCTTTCGCATCGACAGTCCCGGCCTGCTGGCGATTCGTGAGCGTATCGCCGATCATTTCACCGGGATGCTGACGCTGCAGGACCAGGGAACGCCGCGGCTCCACATCACCGTCCAGAACAAGGTGGAGCCCGCCGCGGCGCGCGCGTTGCTCGCCGAACTCGCCGCCGACTTCCGGCCGCGCGCGCTGACGATCGCGGGTCTCGCGGCGTATCACTATCTCGGCGGACCGTGGCAACCCGCCTTCGCGCGCAATTTTCGCGGAGTGCGCACATGATATTGACCAGCGCCAATGCCCTGCCTATAGGCGCTGCTCGCCCATCGCGGCGACCCTTCGGGGCGGAGTAGCTCAGCTGGTTAGAGCAGCGGAATCATAATCCGCGTGTCGGGGGTTCGAGTCCCTCCTCCGCTACCAGTAGTACCTTAGGATCATTGAATTTCTCCCAAGGCCAATTTGGGCTCCGGAAATATCTTACATCGATTTTACAGCCGACAGCTTGTCTACCAGCGAAACGATCACCCAATGTTGGTCGACATAGCTCGCTCGAACCTCTGGCACTCGCTTGACTGTCCAGCCCACGATACGAGCGATTTGTTCGTCCGTCGCCGGTTGGACCTGATCGAGCGCAAGGTGAACGGCGTTCTGGCGGACATCACGGCGCAGGCGGAAGCGCTATTCACGAAAAGGTTCGCAGAAATCACGCGCGACCAACTGTGGCCAGAACAGGGTATGCGATAAATGGAGGGCGTTGTGCCGGCGCTTTCGATCTGGCGGTCGAAGCCGCGCCGCGTCAAAGCCCCGCCTTGTCGAATACATGCCCGTCGGGGTCGAGGTCGCGCAGGTCGCTGCCGCGCGTCTCGCGGCCGTGGCGCGCGACGAGGATCAGCGACAGCGCCGTCGGGACCGCGATCATCAGCGCGCTGACGGCGAGGGTCGGGATGATCGCGAGGATCGCGAGCGCCTGCGCGAAGACACCGCCGAGCTTGCTGCACGCCGCGACCCAGCCGGTCGCGCGGCCGCGGATGCGCAGGGGAAAGCTCTCCGCGCAATAGGGCAGGATCATCGCGATGATGCCGTTGCTGCCGACGATCAGCAGCGCGACCGGCAGCACCGGGCTGGCGCCGCGGGTCAGCGCGAGCCAGAGGACGCCGGCGAGGCCGAGCAGCGTCACCGCGATCGACGCCAGCACCGATTTCTTGGTGCTCCACGCGCTGTAGATCCACGCGACGAGGAAGACGGTGGGGAGCGCGATCAGCGCCGAGGCGGCGAGGAGCCGGCTCGACACCTCCATGCTGTAGCCGCGCGCGACCAGTTCGACCGGCAGCCACAGCAACAGCCCGAAATTGACGAGACCCCAGCAGATGGCGGTGAGGCTGAGCGCGATCAGCTTGGCGGTCGTCGCGGGGGCCTTGGCCGCGCGGTGCGCGGGGATGGCTCCGGCGGACGGGCGCCGGTGCACCGACGATCCGAAGCGCGCCATGATCCGCTGCGCCTCGGCGGTGCGGCCGCGCGCCATCAGGAATTTCGCCGATTCGGGAATGAAGGCACCGAGCGCGACGAGCAGCAGCCCGCTCGGCAGATTGGCGAGCCACAGGATGCGCCAGCTGAAGATCGGTTCGAGCCACGCCGCGATCAGGCTGGCGGCGGCATAGCCCCCGACCGCACCCAATCCGCCGACCAGGACGAGGCTCCAGCCGCGGTGGCGGCTCGGCATCATCTCGGCAAGCAGCGCATAGGTCACGGGCAGCATCCCGCCCGCCGCCGCGCCCATCAGGAAGCACATGCCGACGTTCCACGCGAGCGACGGCATCGCGCCGCAGATCGATGTGCCGACGAACATCACCGCCGACAGCATGATCGACGCCTTGCGGCCGTAGATGTCGGCGACGACGCCCCACAGGAAAGAGCCGACCACCGTGCCGACGAGCGCGAAGAAGGGGACGAGCGACACGGTTTCGCGCGGCACGCCATATTCGCCGATCATGCCGGGAATCGCAAAGCCGAGGCTGGCGGGCTTCATGATGTCGATGATCAGCGCGACGACGAGCACGGCCATCAGCCGCCAGTGCCGCCACGACAGCGGCGCATCCTCGGGCGCCGCGACGACGAGCTCGCTCGATGCCGCGAGCTGTTGCGACACGCCCTTGGGAAGCAGGCCGTAGGCGGCGACGCCGATGCCGGCGACGATCAGCCCCATGCCCGCCACCATGCCGTCGTCCATCGGCATGCCCGCCATATGATAGCCCATGTCGCGGGCCATCCAGACCATCGGCAGGTGAAGAAGGACGCCAATCGTCACTGAGATGACACCGACAATGAAAGCCCAGATACGGCGTTCGCTCCCTGCGGCGATGGCTTGTACGGTCACGCGTTCCCCCCTTCGGTCCGATCATCCCATCCCATGGGCGTCGGCGTACTGCAATCGCGTCCCGTCCCAATACGTCTGCATTGGCGGGATCGATCCTGTAGCTTGTTACGCTGAACCTGTTCAGCGTTGCTGGCCCTCAAGCAGGTCTCCATGGCTCCCCCTGTTTTCCCCGGCCCTTATCATAAGACAATCAATTTCATTTAATTTGTACTCGAACCCGGCAATGGGTAACCTGCAAGCAGCGTCACGTCGTCAACTCCCTTCAACGCATATAATTACAGAGATTTTTCATATGATTGGTGAAAACATAGAGAATGTTGTCATCGTTGGCGGCGGGACAGCGGGCTGGATGGCGGCGGCGGCGTTCGCTCGATTCCTTGACAATGGCCGCCGCACCATCACGCTGATCGAATCGGATGAAATCGGCATTGTCGGGGTTGGAGAGGCAACGATTCCACCGATCCAGAATTTCAATGCCAAGCTCGGCCTGAATGAGAGTGAATTCCTGCGGGCCACGCAGGGAACCTTCAAGCTGGGGATCGAATTTCGGAACTGGGGCCGCCAGGGCGACAGCTATTTTCACCCCTTTGGCGAATTGGGCCATGATCTTCAGGGAGTGCCGTTTCATCAACTCTGGCTGCGCGAACAGGGGCGCGGCGGATTGATCGGCGCCGGGCCTGGCCCTATCGGCGATTATTCCATGGCCGGAATGGCCGCGGCGAAGGGCGGCTTTGCTCGGCCATCGGCCAAAGGCGGACCGGCGCTCACGGGTTTGCGCTATGCCTTCCATTTCGATGCCGCGCTCTATGCCCGCTATTTACGCGCTTATGCCGAAAGCCATGGTGCGCAGCGGCGCGAAGGCAAAATAACGACCGTCCACCGCAACGCCGAAACCGGCTTTGTCGAATCGGTTCAACTGGAAAACGGTACGCGGATCGAAGGGGAGCTGTTTGTTGATTGTTCGGGTTTTTGCGGTTTGCTGATCGAACAGGCGCTGGGAACCGGGTTCGAGGATTGGAGCCACTGGCTGCCCATGGACCGGGCCTGGGCAGTGCCGACCGCCAATACCGGCCCGCCCGCGCCTTTCACCCGGTCGACCGCGCATGCGGCCGGCTGGCAGTGGCGCATTCCGCTTCAACATCGTACCGGCAATGGCCATGTCTTCGCCAGCCGCTTTATCGATGAAGAAGGCGCGCGCCAGACCCTGGTCGATAATGTCGAGGGCGCGGTGCTGGCGGAGCCGCGCCTGCTGCGTTTCGTGACCGGGCGGCGCAAGCAGGCATGGAATTTCAACGTCGTGGCACTGGGGCTCTCATCGGGCTTTATCGAGCCACTCGAATCAACCGCAATCCATCTGGTCCAGAACGGTATATCCCGGCTGCTCGCCTTGTTCCCCGACAAGGGCTTCAATCCGCTGGAGCGTGACGAGTACAACCGGGGAATGCGTGAAGCCTATGAAGACGTGCGCGATTTCATCATTCTGCACTATAAGGCGACCCAGCGCGACGATACCGAATTCTGGCGGTACGTTCGCGATATGGACATCCCCGAATCGCTTGCGCGGAGGATCGAACTGTTCGCGGCGCGCGGGCGCGTCTTTTGCAGCGGAGCGGAACTGTTCGCCACCCCAAGCTGGGTAGCCGTGATGCTGGGACAGAATATCGTGCCGCGCGCCTATGACACGGTCGTCGATGCGCTGGACGAGAACAAGGTCGCCCAGGCGCTGCGCCGGATGCGGCAGGAATATGCCGAAGCCGCCGATGCGCTACCCAGCCACGAAGATTTCCTGCGCCGCGACGGGGCATGGGCCGACCCCTCGGTATGAGCATGCCGGGCTTTCGGGCTCAATAGAATCAGGGGTCCGGAGTCGCCCTGGTCGCCGGATGACGCTGTGGCGACGACAATCTTGCGCCAGCCATGCTGTGACCAAACCCGCCACTCTTGCGCCCGCTATCCGCGGCGCACGCTCGCGGACCTCGGCCGAAGCTGTTCCTTGCATTAATGATTTCTATCCGGGGCAAGGCGGCGACCAAAAATAACAAAAGCATTTTTGTTTTTCTTGTGTCTGGGCCATTTCCGCATTACCGTAAGGATCGAAGCGGGCTCTTCCGCTTCACCCATAAAGAGGCTCGCCGCCTTGAAGGCGGGTCCGCGGGGTAGGATTGCTGAAGGGGTTGATGATGGCATTTTCGTGCACGTCCCGGGCGCGGGCCCGAGTTTCTTTTGGAATCGGGGTTTCGGCATTGGCGCTCTTCGCCGCGGCCGGACCGGTTTCTGCCCAGGAGGCCGAACAAGAGCCTGTCTCCGAGGCCGCCTCGGACAGCGAGATCATCGTCACCGGCATTCGCCAGAGCCTGGCAAAGGCGCAGACGATCAAGCGCGACTCGGACACGGTCGTCGATGCGATCACCGCCGAAGACATCGGCGCGCTGCCCGACAAGTCGGTGAACGAAGCGCTTCAGCGCATTCCGGGCGTTGCCATCACACGCTTCGCGTCCGCTGCGAATACGCAGCATTTCTCGGTCGAAGGTTCGGGCGTCGTCATTCGCGGCCTTTCCTATGTGAAGGGCGAATTCAACGGCCGCGACACGTTCCGCACCAGCGCCGGACGCGAGATCGGATTCGAGGATGTCGCCCCCGAACTGGTGGGGTCGGTCGAGGTGTTCAAGAATCTCACCGCCGATCTGATCGAAGGCGGCATTTCGGGCACGGTGAACATCAACACCCGCAAGCCGTTCGACAGCCAGGACCAGATGATCTTCGTGTCGGCGGAAAACACCTATAGCGATTTCATCGGCAAATCGGCGCCGACCTTCACGGGACTCTACAGCAACCAGTGGGAACTGCCGAGCGGCGCGCGGATCGGCCTGCTGCTGAGCGGGACCTATTCCAAGCTCTATCAGCGATCGAACTCGACCTATCTGGCGTCGCCGTTCGAGCGCTTCACCGGCACGCGAACCTTCAACGTGGGGTCGCCCTATGAATCGACGGTCACGGACAGCTTTCCGGTGCCCGCGGGACTCGACCAGGTCTATGCGCCGCAAGGGGCGGGCGTTCGCGTCATGGACTTTGAGCGCGAGCGTGTGGGGCTGTCTGCGTCGGGCCAATTCGCGACCGCCGACGACCGGTTCGTCGCCACCGCGACTTTCCTGCGCACCAACGGCAAGACCAGCTGGTCCGAACGCACCATCGAACCCAATGTCTGGTATGGCGATGTGAACGCCACCTTCCCGGCGCCGGGGACGAGCTATGTCTTCGATGACAAGGGCGTCTTCGTAAGCGGGTCGATCACGCGGCCGGGCGGACCCCACGAAGGATGGATGAACGGCGGCACATCCTATGGCGTGCTTCCGAATTTCATGAACGGCGGCATGTTCACGACCTTCTCGAACCGCGGGAACATTGTCGATTATACGACCGACGATTATTCGCTGAACTTCAAATGGTCGCCGAACGACCGGCTGCGTTTCAACGTCGACGGCCAATATGTGCGGGCAAAGGCGAAAGAGGTCGATGTCATCATCGACACCGCGACATGGTCGAACATGACGCTCGACCTCAGCGGCGACGTGCCGCAGGTCGGATTCTCGATCGGCCAGCTTCCCGACGGAACGACGCCCGACACGGCCGCCTATTTCCGCAATCCGAACAGCATCTATTTCCGCGATGCCTTTACCGACCGCGATGACAATAATGGCGAGGAATGGGCGTTCCGCCTCGATGCCGAATATGATGTTTCGGACACGTCCTTCCTGCGCCGGATCCGGGTCGGCGCGCGCTATTCGGATCGCGACCAGGTCGTGCGGAACAACGGCTACAACAATTGGGGCGCGCCTTCCGAAACCTGGACCGGCGGCGGCCCGGTCACCTTCGCGCAGATCGATCCATCCTATTATGAACTGTACAGCTTCGAGAATTTCTTCCGCGGTGAGCATGCGACGCCGCCCGAGGCATCCTTCCTGAAGGGGAATGTCGCGGCGGAATATGACCGTTATCAGGACCTTCTTCGCGACATCACCACGCTCGGGCAGGGGACATATACGCCGCTGGAAGATCGCGACTGCGCGACCGTGAAAACCTATTTCTGCGAAAGCGAGGTTTACCGGAATTCGGAGCGGACGCTGGCCGCCTATATCAGGGCCGATTTCCGGGCCGACCTTGGCGGCAACTCGTTCATCGACGGCAATATCGGGGTGCGCTACGTCAACACCAAAGACGTTGCGTTCGGCTTCCTTGCAGCGCCGACGCCGAACAGCGTGTTCTCGCCGACCACGCAATTCCCCGACATCGACTCCTATTGCAGCTTCTCGCGGCCGCCGAACGAGGTGCCGTCGATATGCCGGCTCGACCCCGCGCAGCGCGCGGCGGCGATCACCTTCGCAAACGGAGCGGCATATCCCTATAATGCGGCGAACACGTTCGATAATTGGCTTCCCAGCCTGAATCTGCGGTACAGCCCCTCGCCCGACCTGCAGTTCCGCTTTGCCGCATCGCGCGCCATCTCGCGGCCCGACTTCGGCCAGCTCCGCGCCAACATCAATGTGGGAACCGGTTCGAACGCGGCGGGCGAGCTGATCTTTCAGGCAAGCCCCGGCACCAATCCGTACCTGACCCCGGTCAGGGCGACCCAGTTCGACCTCACGGCGGAGTGGTATTTCAGCCGGGTCGGTTCGCTGACCGCGACGCTGTTCTACAAGCGGCTTTCCAACATCATCAATCCCAACGGCCAGAGCGTTTTCGACCTCACGAACAATGGCGAGACCTTCCCCATCGTTCTGAACGGGCCGGAGAATCTGGACGGAACGGCGAGTGTCAAGGGGTTCGAGGTCGCCTATCAGCAGACGTTCGACTTCCTGCCGGGCGCGCTCAAGGGTCTGGGCGCGCAGGCGACCTACACCTATGTCGACGCGGGGAAAATCCCCAACCCGACCGCCGGCAACGGCCCCGCCGATGGTTCGCGCCCGCCGGGAGAGGTGAATGCGCTCTACAGCGTGCTCCCGCTACAGGGACTGTCGAAGCATAATTACAACCTGTCGGCATTCTATGACCAGGGCGGCTTCTATGCGCGCGTCGCCTATAGCTGGCGGTCGCGCTATATGGCTGCCGTCAGGGATTGCTGCTTCCCGTTCCTGCCGACCTTCGTCGAAGGCTCGGGGCAGCTCGACGGCTCGATTTTCTACACGGTGAACAAGAACTTCAAGCTCGGCCTTCAGGGCACCAACCTGTTGAACGAAACGACGCGGGTTTCGATGGGCGTGGGCCTTGACGACGAGGGCCGGCTCATCAGGATGAAGCAGCGGGCCTTTGTTACCGATCGCCGCTACTCGATCGTGGCGCGCCTGACCTTCTGATCGCCTTGCATGGCCATCTCCCGAGTGGCGGCCCGAAAGTGCCGCCACTCCCCATTTTGGTTGAGTTTGAAGAATATGGCTGAATATTGTCTGGATATGGCGGCACTGGCGAAGGATTCGGAAGTAGAGCTGGTGGCGGGCGTGGAACTCGGCGGCACGAAATGCGTGTGCATCCTGGCCGGATCGCCGAGCCACATCGTCGCACAGAAAAGCTTTCCGACGACCACGCCGGCCGAGACGCTGGGGGCGATCAGGCGCACCCTGGCCGAATGGCAGGAGGCCACGCGGTTCCGGGCTCTCGGCATCGCCAGCTTCGGCCCCGTCGATCTGGATCCTTCTTCGGACTTTTTCGGTTCGATCACCTCGACGACGAAACCGGGGTGGAGCGATACCGATGTTCTCGGCGCGCTCACGGAGGATTTCCCCGGCATGGCGGCGTTCGACACCGACGTGAACGGTGCGGCGCTTGCGGAGATGCGCTGGGGTGCGGGGCAGGGGCTGTCCGATTTCGCCTATATCACGGTCGGCACCGGCGTTGGCGTCGGGCTGATCGTGAATGGCGAGGCGACGCGCGGCTTTGCCCATTGCGAGCTGGGGCATATACGTATCCCCCGCCTGCCGGGCGACGACTGGCCCGGAAGCTGCCCCTATCACGGCGATTGCGTCGAGGGTCTGGCGTCGGGCACGGCAATCACGGCGCGGCTCTCCGGCCGGCGGGTGTCCGATGTGGCGCCGACGGACCCCATATGGGAGGGGGTCGCCCATGCGATCGCGCAGCTGTGCCATGTCATCGTCTGTACGGCGGCGCCCAAGCGCATCGTCGTGGGGGGCGGCGTCACGGCCAAGCAGCCGCAGCTCATCCCCAGAATCGAAGCGCTTCTGCGGCAAAGCCTTGCCGGCTACCTCGAACTGCCGCTCGCCGACGCTTATGTGGCGGCGCCGGAACTGGGGCCGCAGGCCGGTCCCCTTGGCCCCATCGCGCTCGCGAAAGATCTTCTCACCGCTTGATGCGCCGGGCGGCGGACTGGTGGGCCGTCCCGCTATTCGGCCTTGAAGTGCAGGGCCGCGCCGCCCGACGGGGCGAGGCGCAGGGTCATCGGAGGCGGATTTCCCGCGGCGATGGCAGTGCGCCGGACCTCGACCGCCGCCGGTTCTTCGCCGTCCAGCCACGCGGTCGCCGTGAAGCGCTTGCCGCCGAGGAAGTCCAGCGGCAGGCTGATCGTGCGGCCCTGCTCGTTGGTCATCGCCCCGACATACCAGTCGCGGCCCTTGCGGCGCGCGATCACGACATAGTCGCCGATCGCGCCGGCAATCGCGCGCGTTTCGTCCCAGGCCACCGGAACCGACCGGATGAAATCGAATCCCGGCGCTTCGCCGCCTGCTTTGGTGCGATAGGCGTCCGGTGTGTCGGCGACGACCGCGAAGGGGCTTTCATAGACGACGTACATCGCAAGGCCGTGGGCGCGGCTCGTCTGCACGAACGGCGGCGCGTTGCGG
Source organism: Sphingopyxis sp. (assembly GCF_035250425.1). GTDB lineage: Bacteria > Pseudomonadota > Alphaproteobacteria > Sphingomonadales > Sphingomonadaceae > Sphingopyxis. The sequence goes on along the minus strand of NZ_DATFFD010000301.1, from coordinate 657 downwards.
ATATGGAAGGCGCCGGGCTCGAGATTGCGGAACCCGCCCGGCGTATAGTCCATCGGCCCCAGCAGCTGCCGGGTGAAGGCGAGGGTAACATCGTGCCGCGCCGTGATACGCCGGCTCCACTTATTTATTCGGCGCCGAGCACGCCCTCCTGCGTCAGATAGTGCGGAGAGGTGCGCACGAGCCCGGTCGGGTGATAGGCGCCGTGCAGGTTCACCATCAATTTATGCTCGGCGGTCTTTCGCAGCAGGCGATGATACCAGTCGACCATCTGCTGGTCGTCGCGGTCCATGAAGTCGACCTTGATCCCCTTGATGCCGAGCTTCTGATATAGCGGCAGAGCCTCGTCCATCTGGGCGTCGAGCGCCTTCCAGTTGAGCCAGAGCCACAGGCCGACGCCGCGCTTGCGGCCATATTCGACCAGCCCGGCCAGGTCGATCCCGGGGACCGGGCGGGTGATGTCCACCCCCGGCCGCAGCGGGCAGGAGGCGCCTTTTCATATCATCCTCCGGAATTGACGCTGTCGCATCATTCGCGATCAGAGCGCGCCGGCGGCGCCGACCAGAATATGGCTCCCCGGCGTCAGATCGAGCGGTGCATGGGGTTCGAGCAGCAGGCATTCGCCGGGTCCGGCCTCGTCGCTGCCCGAGCGCACGGTGC
>NZ_DATFFD010000300.1:0-5041 GCF_035250425.1 Sphingopyxis sp. | reverse complement strand
GACATGGGAGGATTGCCGCGGCCGCGGGCTTGCGCGCGCGCTGATCGGCCATGTCATGCGCGAAATGGTCGCGCGCGGCGAACAGCCCTTCCTGCACAGCTATGCCGACAATGAAGGCGCGATCGCACTCTATGAATCGCTCGGTTTCCGAATCCGCCGCGAGGTGCATGTGCTAGCGATCGCGAAATGATGAACCGCCGCGAGCACCTCGTCGCGATGCTCGCGATGGCGACCGCGCTGCTCCCCGCCACGAAATTGCGTGCTCTGGAGGCCAAGATGGAAGAAGCCGATCCCCAATATGGCCTGCTCGGCCAGATGATGGCACAGCCCGGCCGGCGCGCCGCGCTCACCGCGATTCTCGCCGAAGGCACCGGCGAAATGCCCGGCAACACCGCCTATCTGATCGGCGAGGACAGCGCGAACCCCGACGCGATCTGGATCGTCGAGCTGTGGGACAGCAAGGAGGCGCACGCCGCGTCGCTGAAGCTGCCCGCCGTGCAGGACGCGATCAAAAAGGGTCGCCCGCTGATCGCAGGATTTGGTACTCGCGCCGAGTTCAAGCCGGTGGCAAAGACCGGTGCATGACCGAAATCGAATCCCTGTCGCAGGCCGACGCCGCCAATGAATTGATGCGGCTGGCGAAGCAGATCGCCTATCACAGCAAACGCTATCACGCCGAGGATGCGCCCGAGATTTCGGACGCCGATTACGATGCGCTCGTCCGCCGCAACAACGAGCTCGAAGCCGCTTTCCCAGAGCTGATCCGTGCCGACAGCCCGAACAGCCAGGTCGGCGCCGCGGTCGAGACGTCGCCGCTCGCTAAGGTCACCCATGCGCAGCGAATGATGAGCCTCGACAATGCGTTCGCGGCGGAGGATGTCGAGGAATTCGCCGCGCGTGTCCGCCGTTTCCTCAACCTCAATGGCGACGCGGTCCTCGCACTGACCGCCGAAGACAAGATCGACGGTCTCTCCTGCTCGCTGCGTTACGAAAAGGGCAGGTTGATTCAGGCCGCGACGCGCGGCGACGGCAGCGTCGGCGAAGATGTCACCCCGAACGTCGCAACCATCGCCGACATCCCGCAACAACTGAAGGGCGACGCCCCCGACGTCTTCGAGATCCGGGGCGAAGTCTATATGTCGAAAGCCGATTTCACGGCGCTCAACGAACGGTTGATGGAAGAGGGCAGGGCGCTCGCGGCGCAGCGCGAGCAGGATTTCGATCCCGCCACTGTCCGCCAGTTCGCCAACCCGCGCAACGCCGCGGCCGGGTCGCTGCGCCAGAAGGATGCGAGCGTCACCGCATCGCGCCCGCTACGCTTTCTCGCGCATGGCTGGGGCGAGGTGAGAGCGCTTCCCGCCGAAACGCAGTTCGACGTAATGAAGGCGATCGAAAACTGGGGCGTTCCGGTATCGCCGCTGCTCAAACGCTATGAAAACGTTGCCGAAGTCCTCGGTCATTATGCCGAGATCGAGCGCCGCCGTGCCGACATGGACTATGACATCGACGGCGTCGTCTACAAGGTCGACCGCCTCGCCTGGCAGGCGCGTCTCGGCTTCGTCGCCAAGGCGCCGCGCTGGGCCATCGCGCATAAATTCCCCGCTGAACGCGCGCAGACGACATTGGAAGCCATCGATATCCAGGTCGGCCGCACCGGCAAGCTGACCCCGGTCGGCCGCCTCGTCCCCGTCACCGTTGGCGGCGTCGTCGTCTCGAACGTCACGCTCCATAACCGCGACGAGATCGGCCGCCTCGGCGTGCGCCCCGGCGACCGCGTCGTGATCCAGCGCGCCGGCGACGTGATCCCGCAGGTCGTCGAAAACCTCACCCGCGACGAAGATCGCGCGCCCTACATCTTTCCCGACCATTGCCCGGTCTGCAACAGCGAGGCGGTGGCGGAAGAGGGCGAGGTCGATGTGCGTTGCACCGGCGGCCTCATCTGCAACGCACAGAAATTCGAGCGCCTGCGCCACTTCGTCAGCCGCGGCGCGCTCGACATCGAGGGGCTGGGCGAAAAGAGCATTCAGGAATTCCTCGACCTTGGCTGGCTCGACAAGGGGCCAGCCGACATCTTCCGGCTGAAGAGCCACCGTTCAGAATTGATCGAACGTAAGGGTTGGGAAAGTGCATCGGTCGACAAATTGATCTCGGCGATCGAGACGAAACGGAAACCGGATGCCGCGCGATTGCTATTTGGACTCGGCATCCGGCACGTCGGCGTCGTCTCGGCCCGAGATTTGATGAAAGAGATACGGGAATTCGCTAGCCTGAAAGAACGGGCTCGGAAGATTCAGGAAATTCGTCCGGAGCTAGTTAAGCTGGAAACTGAAACAAATAAGGCCTTCGAAGAGCGAAAAAGGGCCGCGCTTAAGGACGTCATGAACGTCGAAGGGATGGAGGTTGTCTGTTACTCCTTGGCCGACTTCTTCCATGAGGAGCATAACGAGGTCCTATGGGACGATTTGCTATCTGAAGTCGCGCCTCCTCCCTACATCGTGGAAACGCGCGCGAGTGAAGTTTCCGGAAAAACGGTAGTGTTCACCGGTAAGCTTGAAACGATGAGTCGCGACGAAGCGAAAGCTCAAGCTGAAGCATTGGGAGCGAAAGCTTCGACATCTGTTAGCGCCAAGACGGATTTGGTTGTGGCTGGACCAGGTGCCGGTTCGAACCTTAAGAAGGCAAACGGCCTAGGCATCCAAGTAATTGATGAGGCGCAATGGGCGGAGATTGTTGCAGGGGCGGGCTGATATGAAGGATGATGCATTCTACAATCGTGTGGGCGGCGACCGAATTGAGTCGCGGCAGATCGACGAACTGATCGGCCTTTGCCGGGGAATGGCGGCTGATGGCGCCATCAATCAGCTTGAAGCTGAATTTCTTCAAAAATGGCTTGCGGCGAACGCCTCTATTAGCGGTCATTCGGTTATCCAGACGCTCTACCAACGAGTATCGGAAGTCCTCTCCGACGGCCGGCTCGAAGATGACGAAGCGATAGACTTGTTGTCGACACTCGACCAACTCTCGTCGCGTGATTTTGAGCACGGTGAAGTGCTAAAATCGTCTGACCTGCCTGTATGTGATCCCGCACCAGACCTGGTATTTGAAGATCGGCTTTACTGCTTCACGGGAACTTTCAATTTCGGGCGGAGGGCCGAATGTGAGAAAGCGGTATTGGCAAAAGGTGCGCTGCCCGGAAGCCTCACAAAAAAGACCGATGTTCTTGTGATTGGCGTCTACGCGACCGAATCTTGGAAGCATTCGAGCTTTGGGAACAAGATCGTTAAAGCATGTGAAATGCGAGACGAGGGCGTTCCAATTTCAATCGTTTCCGAAGCGCACTGGCAACGGTATCTGTAGTCCCCGTGCGCGGCATCACAGACGGCGCGGCGAAAATGCTGTGAGGGGGCAACATGGCAAAGCGTGATTATCTGAACAATCTGATGCGCGATCTCGAATCGCATACCGAGGTGCGGCGGTTCGGTAGTGGGTGGTTGTCGGGTTTTTTCGGTTTGCTGTTCGCTATCGCGGGTTTCTTCATGGTGATCGCGCTGCGCTTTCCCGACTGGTTCGCGACCCCCGAGCTGGAGATCATCAAGCATTGGGGCGGTTTTCGCGGGCTCGTCCACGCGGTGCTGCTCGTGAGTTACGGGCTGTCGCTGCTCAGCCTGTTGCTGCGCCCGCGCAAGGCGCTCGGCCTCACCGCGCTGATGATCGGGCTCGCGGCGATCCTCGTCGGCGGCGCCAATGTCCAGCCGCAGGAAACGCGCGACTGGGGCATCTTCTTCGGGCTCGACTTTTTCGTCGTGAACCTGCTCGTCACCGGCTTCATGTTCGCGCCGCTCGAACGCGCCTTCCCGCATCGCCGCACCCAGCGCCTGTTCCGCATCGAATGGCGCGAGGATCTGTTCTATTATCTCGTCAGCACGATGTTCGTGCAGGTGCTCGGCTTCCTCGCGCTCGCGCCCTCGACGATCATCAACGAGAATACGAGCAATTGGGAGGCGTTCCGCGCCGGGGTCGCGTCGCTGCCATGGATCGTGCAATTTCTGATCGTCGTCGTCGCATCGGACATGGCGCAATATTGGTTCCACCGCACCTTCCATCGCTATCCCTTCCTCTGGGGTTTCCACGCGGTGCATCACAGCGCGAAATCGATGGACTGGCTCGCGGGATCGCGGATGCATTTCGTCGAGATCATCCTGCTCCGCTCGATCACCTCGCTGCCGCTCTTCACCCTCGGTTTCGCGCCCTCGGTGATGCAGGCCTATATCGGTTTCGTCTATGTCTGGTCGTCGCTGCTCCACGCCAATGTCGGCGGCAATTTCAACCGGCTGGGTCACTGGATCGCGACCCCGCGTTTCCACCACTGGCATCACGGCCTCGAACGCGAGGCGTTCGACGTCAATTTCGCGATCCATTTCCCGTGGATCGACAAGCTGTTCGGCACCTTCCACTTGCCGAAGGACCGCTGGCCCGAAAATTACGGCATCCCCGAAGATGTGCCGCGCAGCTATTGGGGCCAGTTCCTCTACCCCTGGACGCGCACCGGCAAAAAGACCGACGAGACGCCCGCCGAATAGCTTTGAATAGGGCAATCTGTCCGCTTGCCACCCGCGCGGCCGCGCCATAAGGCGCCTTCCGTGAGCCTGCTCGCCGCCTTTCGCCGCCCCGGCATCCTGCTGCTTTTACCGCTGTTCCTCGCGCTCGCCGCGCGCATGCTCGTCGCGCCGGGCTGGATGATCGAGAGCGATGCCGGCGGGTCGATCACCGTGCGCATCTGTTCGGACCCCGCCAACCCCGGCGGCACGATGACGATCGCGCTTGCAAAAGCCGGCGATCATGAAGCCGGCGAAGCGCAGCAGCATTGCCCGTGGGGCGCGCTCGCCAATGCGCCGATCGTCCCCGACGTGCCTACCCTCGCCGCGGCGCCGATGGACGTCGGTCCCGTCCCGGTCGCGGTCCGCTCGCTCGGCTATGCGCCGGGCATCGCCTCGCCGCTGCCGCCGAGTACCGGACCACCTCACTTCGCCTGATCCAGACC
>NZ_DATFFD010000299.1:0-70041 GCF_035250425.1 Sphingopyxis sp. | reverse complement strand
TCGAGGTCGCGCCCCGTCTGGGTGACGGTGCCCGCCTTCATGTCGGCGCCGAGCACTTCCTCGGACGACATGGCGCGCGCATCGAGCCCGTCGCCGTCGAGCCACAGCGACTGCGCGCTCGCCATGTCGGCGCGGAAGCCCGGCGTCTGGGCGTTTGCCAGATTGTTGGCGATTGCCGTCTGCCGGGACATGCTGCCCCGCATCGCGGCAAGGCTGGTGTAGATAAGGCGGTCCATCGATAGTCTCCCGGCAGGCGGCGGTCAGGGATACGTCAGCGCATGCCGATGATCGTCTGGGTCAGCTGCGACGCGCCCTCGATCGCCTTGGCATTCGCCTGGAAATTGCGCTGCGCAGCCATCAGCATCACCAGTTCCTCGGTGATATCGACGTTCGAGCGTTCGAGCGCGCCCGAGCGGACCGCGCCCATCGGGCCGTTGGTCGCGGCGTCGATCGTCGGCGGGCCGCTTTCGCCCGTCGACTGCCAGTGCGCGTCGCCCGTGGGGCGCAGACCCGACATCGTCGGGAAGGTCGCCATCGCGACCTTGCCGAGCTTCTGGTCTTCACCGTTCGCAAAGGTCGCGGTGACGAGGCCGTCAAGGCCTATCGTAACGTTGACGAGACCCGAGGTCGGATCGGTCGGCGCACCCGCGGGCAGACGCAGGTCGAAGGCGCCAGCGAGCGTGTTGTTCGTGACATTGCCGTTCGCGTCGATCGGCAGCAGCTGCAGCTTCGCGCCCGTCGAATCGATGACATAGCGGTCGGGGGTCGGTTCGAACGAGCCGTTGCGTGTATAGGAGATGGCCTCGCGCGGCGGTTCGCCCTTCACGATGAACATGCCTTCGCCGACGATCGCGAGGTCGAGCGTCTTTTCGCTCGCTTCGTACGATCCTTGCGTGAACTGCTGGGTGATGCCGTTGAGGCGCGTGCCCTGACCCGCGATCATCTTCGTCGACTGCGTCGGCGACGAGGCGAAGATATCGCCGAACTGCGCCTTGCTGCGCTTGAAGCCGACCGCGCCCGCGTTCGCGATATTGTTCGAGATGACCGACATGTCGGTCTGCGCGCCCTTGAGGCCCGAAAGCGAAGTATAGAATGACATGGACTGATCCTTCCTGAAAAATGGGAGCTTAAGTGGCGGGCGGCGTCGGCGCGGGCGCCGGTGTGGCCGCCTTGATGTCCTTGAGCAGCTGGGTCTGCGCTATGAGCTGCTCCGAAATCTGCTGAAGCGTAGTGTTGGTCTCGCTGATCCCGGCGAGGCTCGAAAATTGCGCCATCTGCGCGACCATCTGCTGGTTATCGACCGGGTTGAACGGATCCTGCTGCGACAGCTGCGCGGTCATCAGGCGCAGGAAATCGCTCTGCCCCATCTGCTGGCCGCCCTTGGGCTGGAGCACGACATTATTGGCGTTGGTGATGCTGTTGACGCTCATCTTACTGTCCCATCCTCAAGGTTTCGTTGATCAGGCCTTTCGCGGTTTCGAGGACCTGGACATTGTTCTGATACTGGCGCGCGGTCTCGACCATCTCGACCAGCTCGGCGGCGCTATCGACCGCGGCTTCCCACACGTTGCCGTCGGCATCGGCGAGCGGGTTCGACGGATCGTGCCGTTTCGACGGCGCCATTTTCGAGGTCGTGACCTGGTCGATCTGGACCGTCGCGCGGCCCTGTCCGTCCATCACGGTGCGGAACACCGGCTTCAGCGAGCGGAAGGCGCCCGCTTCGCTGCCCGCGACCGTTCCGGCATTGGCGAGGTTCGACGCGGTGGTGTTCAGCCGGACGAGCTGCGCCGACATCGCGCGGCCGCTGATGTCGAAGACCGAGAAATTGCCGTTCATCGTCATTCGCCCTTGATCGCGCGGGTCAGCGTGTTGATACGCCCGCTGAGGAACGACAGGCTCGAGCGATAGGCGAGCGCATTTTCGGCGTAGGCGGTCTGCTCGGTCGCCATTTCGACGGTATTGCCGTCGAGCGACGCCTGGACCGGGACGCGGTACGAAACCGCCCCCTCGGTCGAGCCGCCCTGCTGCGCCAGGTCGAGCGCCCTGGCGAAATCGAGGTCGCGCGCCTTGTAACCCGGCGTCGCGGCGTTCGCGATGTTCGACGCGAGCATCATCATGCGCTGGCTGCGCAGCTGCAGCGCGGTGGCGTGCAGACCAAAGAGTTTCTCGGATGCCATCATCAACTTCCTTTCGCCGGGATCCGGCCGGTTGGCACGGACGCGCGGAAAAACACCAAGGCATTATGCAATGGCCGTGCCAAGCGGAGTTTTTCTATATTTTTCCGTTGGTTAATGTGTCACCGTGATTGTGGTCCACTTGGCTCGTCAAAAATCTGACGACGACGCACACAGCCCCGCGAAATCGCGCATCAAACCGCGACTGGCACGCTTCCTGCAGTTTATCAGGCGACCATTTTGGACCGAAGGAGATGGAATCTTGTCCCGTAACATTCTCACGCGCCTCGCCGCATGCGCCGCCACCCTTTCACTCGCCGCCCCGATTGCGGCAGAGGCGCAGCAGGGCAATGAGGATTGGCAGACGATCGACGTGCTGACCGACATGGTCGCCAATGCCATGGGCCGCAACGCGACCCCGGTCGATCGCCGCATCAAGCTGGCGCGCTGCCCCGAACAGGCGTCGGTGACCGCAGTTGACGCCCAGACGCTCGCGGTCCGCTGCGCCTCGCTCGGCTGGCGCCTGCGCGTGCCGATGACCGCCCCTGCCGGTGGATCGCCGGTCGCGGCGAGCTTCGCGCGCCCCGCGGCAAGCGCACCCATCATCCGCCGCGGCGACAATGTCCGCGTGACGATCGAGACCGAAACCTATTCGATCAGCTATGCCGCCATAGCGACGCAGGACGGCCGCGTCGGCGAGACGATTGCCCTACGTGGAAACGACGCCAAATCGACGCTCAGCGCCACCGTCACCGGTCCGGGCCGCGCACGTCTCGACGACTGATTTCACTCTCGCTGACCCATGCAATGGCCCGGGCTGTCGGCTTTCCGACGGCGCCGGGCCTTTCTTTTGTCTTTTTCCGACCGGTCGCCTTAATCGCCGCATGCACCATCCGTTAAAGCCTTCGTGAACCGCGTCGTCACTTTTCTGACGGCACCGGATGGAGGCTTTTATGTCGGGTGACAGCAAGATCGGACCAGTCGGCGGCATCGGCCGTGCCGGCCCGCTGCGCAGGGTCGCCAGCGAAGCGGCGACCGCGATGCGCGCCCCGGCGCAGCTCCAGCCGGCGCAGGACAATCTGCCGACCGCACGGCTGACCCGCCTCGCGGGCAGTCTCGCGGACCAGGCGCCGCCGGTCGACATCGCGCGCGTCGCGGCGCTGCGCACCGCGATCGCGAATGACAGCTATGGCGTGCACCCCGCGATCATCGCGAGCGCAATGCTCGATTTCGGCGGCGGGGCCGAATGATGCTGGCGCAGATGGAAGAAATTGAATCGCGGCTTGAAACATTGGTCGGGGCGCTCGACGGGCATGACGCCGGCGCGATCATCGCGGCGACCGAAGAACTGGCAACGGCCGTGATCCTTTTTCGCGGCGCGAGCATCCCCGCGGGCAGCGAACATCGCGCCCGCGCGCTGATCGGCAAGACGCTCGGCCAGCTCGAAGCCGCCGCGATGCGCGTCAATATATTGAAGAACTGGACGCGTCAGCGGATTGACAAGAACCACGAAATCCGTGGCACCCGCCCGCGCGGAGCGGCTTTAAGCTACTGACAATCCGATAAATTCGAGCCATTTTCGCAAAATGGCACGATGATTGCTTTTGGTCTGCTGAACAAGCGGAACCAACAGCCATGAACGCAATCAACAATCCTCGGGGTTCGACCCGCATCGCCGCCCCCGTGATGGATGCGGTGCAGAATGCGTCGGCGCGATCGGGGATCGATTTCGATTATCTGTTCGACGTCGCTCGCGTCGAAAGCGGCTATGATCCGACCGCGAAGGCGCCGACTTCTTCGGCACGCGGCCTGTATCAGTTCACCAAGCAGACCTGGCTCGCGACGCTCGACCGCCATGGCGCGAACCATGGCCTCGCCTGGGCCGCCGATGCGATCGGCCGCGACGCGTCGGGCCGGCTGACGGTCGCCGATCCAGCACTCCGCCAGCAGATCCTCGACCTGCGCGACGACCCGACGGCCTCGTCGAATATGGCCGCCGCGCTGACCGGCGACAATCGCGACTATATCGAAAGCCGGATCGGCCGCAGCGCCGAGCCCGTCGACCTCTATCTCGCGCATTTCCTCGGGAGCGGCGGCGCCGCCAAATTTCTGACCGCGCTCGAAACCAACCCCGACCAGCCCGGCGCATCGATGATGCCCGAGGCCGCGGCCGCGAACCGGTCGGTCTTTTATGCCCCTGACGGCAGCATGCGTAGCCTCGCCGAGATCCGCGAACGCTTTCGCGTGAAGCTCGAAGACGGCGGCAAGATCGAAAATATGAAGCCCTTCGCCCCTTCGGGCTGGCACGCGCAAGCGAGCAGTTCGAGTGGCCTCGCGGGGACTGGCGGTGCCGAAGGGAATGGGCGCCCGCCCCTCCAGATGATGGATATCCAACCTATGCCCAAAAAGCTTTCGATGGGCTTTGCCGCCGAGGCTTATCGGCGGCTCGCGTCGCTTTCGGGAGGCGCAGCATGACCGGCGGTTTCAACCTCGCCAACATCGGCCGCATCGCCGGAGTATCGGCGCTGCCCGCGGGGATGCTGATCCTCGTCGGGCTGATGGTGATCCCGGTCTCGCCGCTGATCCTCGACATCAGCTTTGTCGCGAACATCATGATCAGCCTGCTCGTCCTGATGGTCGCGCTGCAGGCATCGAAACCGCTCGACTTTTCCGCCTTCCCGACCGTGTTGCTGCTCGCGACCCTGTTCCGGCTCGCGCTCAACGTCGCCTCAACGCGCGTCGTGCTCGTCCACGGCCACGAAGGCACCGCGTCGGCCGGTCATGTCATCGAGGCTTTCGGCCAGGTGCTGATCGGCGGCGACTATGTCGTCGGCCTGTTCGTCTTTTTCGTCCTGATGATCATCAACCTGATCGTGATCACCAAGGGCGCCGGCCGCGTGTCCGAAGTGTCGGCGCGCTTCACGCTCGACGCCTTGCCGGGCAAGCAGATGGCGATCGACGCCGATCTCAACGCCGGGCTGCTCAGCCCCGAAGAAGCCAAGGCGCGCCGTGTCGAAGTTGCGACCGAGGCCGATTTCTACGGCTCGATGGACGGTGCGTCGAAATTCGTGAAGGGCGATGCGGTCGCCGGCCTCCTCATCCTGTTCGTCAATATCGTCGGCGGGTTGATCCTCGGCATCTTCAGCCATGGGCTGAGCTTTTCCGAAGCCGGCAGCACCTATGTCACGCTGGCGATCGGCGACGCGCTCGTCGCGCAGATCCCGGCGCTGCTGCTCTCGATCGCCGCCGCGGCGATCGTCACCCGTGTCGCCTCGCCCTTCGACCTCAGCGGCCAGATCGGCAGGCAGTTCGCCTCGCCCGCGATCTGGATGGCGGTCGGCGGCATTCTCTTCATCCTGGGCATCGTTCCCGCGATGCCGCAGATGCTGATCCTGCCCGCCGCCGCGCTGTCCTTCGGTATCGGCTGGCAGCTGCGCCGCAGCGCCGCCGCGGTCGCCGACCTGCCCGAACCCGCCGCCCCTGCGCCCGACCCGTCGCTTATCGAATGGGCCGACGTCAGCGACGCGAGCGCATGCCAGCTCGAGATCGGCTATGCGCTCGTCACCCTCGTCGACGAACGCAAGGGCTCGCCGCTGATGACGCGCATCACGGGCATCCGCCGCCAATTGTCGAAGGAACTCGGCTTCGTCGTGCCGCCGGTCAAGGTCAGCGACGATCTGTCGCTGCCCGGCAATTTCTATCGCATCTCGGTCGCCGGGGTAATCGTCGGCGAGGACGAGGTCTTCCCCAACGAAATGCTCGCGCTCGATTCGGGCGACCTCGTGACCAAGGTCATCGGCCGCCCATGCAAGGATCCGACCTTTGGCCTCGACGCATTGTGGATTCCGAAAGCGATGCAGAATGACGCGATCGCTGCGGGCTATACCGTCGTCGATCCGGCGACCGTCGTCGCGACGCACCTCAACAACAGCATCGTAGGCGCCGCCGCCGAACTGTTCGGCATCGACGATGCGCAGGCGCTGATCGACAATCTCAAGACCCATTATCCGCAGCTCGCGCAGAATCTGAGCCCACAGGGCTATTCGCTGCCGCGCGTCGCGAGCCTCTGCAAATCCTTGCTCGTCGAGCGCGTGCCGCTGCGCGATTTCCGCAAGATAGCCGAAGCGATGGTGGCGCTGTCGCCGCAGCAGCTCGGCGAAATCGACCTGATCGAAGCGGTGCGCCAGCGCATCGGCGCGCTGATCGTCCAGACGATCGTGCCGAGCCGGATGCCGCTGCCCGTCGTCACCTTCAGCCCGGAGGTCGAGGTCCTGCTCAACCAGGCGGTGCGCGCCAATCCCGCCGCCGAATGGCCGTTCGAGCATGGCATGGCGATGACGATCATCGAACAGGTCGGCCAGGCGGTCGAACCGCTGCTGCTGCAGACGCGCAGCTTCGCGCTCGTCGCCTCGCCGATCTGTCGCTCCGCGCTCTCGCGCCTCGTGCGCGCCACTTTTCCCGACGTCGCCGTCATCTCCTACCTCGAGATTCCGGCGACCAAGCAGACCGAAATCGTCGCGACGATCGGCGCCGAAGTGCCCCGCCTCGCGTCCGGGCCAGAGGCCCACATGGAGGACCAACCACATGAGAATTGAGCCCGCCGAGCAATTTGCCGGGTCCATCGGCCGCGCGCCACGCGCGCGGGGCTATGGCGAAAGCGTCGAGGCGCTGGTCGAGGAATATTCGCCGCTGGTCCGCAAGATCGCCTGGCAGGTGTTTTCGCGCGTGTCGCGGACGAGCGAGCTCGACGACCTGATCCAGACCGGGCTGATCGCGCTGATCGAGGCGAGCCGCAATTATGAAGAGCGCGGTTTCGCCTTTGCCACCTATGCCACGACGCGCATCCGCGGCGCGATGATCGACCAGCTGCGCCGCGAGGCCGATGTCGGTCGCTCGGCGATGGTCGCGGCGAAGCGAATTCACGCGATGCGCGCCGCACTCGAACAGCAATTGATGCGCGCGCCCACCACTGCCGAAATGGCAGTCGCGTTCGACATGTCGGCCGAGGACTATTTCGCGCTCGAACGCAACGCAACGCACGGCCGGTCGACCTCGCTCGACGAGCTCAGCGATATCGGCGCCTTCCTAGCGGCCGACGACGATACGGGCGCCGCCGAGCGGTGCGAACAGGAGGATCTGATGGGGGCGCTGCGCCAGTGCGTCGGCCGCCTGTCGCACCGCGAACAGATGGTGCTCCAGCTCTATTTCTTCGAAGAGCTCAACCTGCACGAAATCGGCCTGACGCTCGACGTCAGCGCCGCGCGCATCTGCCAGATCAAGCGCGAGGCGATGATCAAGGTCGATCGCATGATGAAGGACATGACCGAATAGGAGATACCGGGTGCGGAGCGCGCGACCAGTCGGCCCGCACCCGGTCGGGGGGCTAGGCTGCCAGCGTTTGCCCGTCCTGCCAAGCAGTGCCGATTTTTTCGAAATAGGTGGCCATGCGCTCGGTTCCGGTATCGGTCAGCCGGACGATCGTGCGGCGCCGGTCGCGCTCGTCGATCGAGCGGTGCAACAACCCGAGCCGTTCGAGTGCAGCAATCATGCGCAGCCCCGACGACAGCGGAACGCCCGCGCCGGTCGCAAGATCGCTGGCACTGAGCACGCGGCCGTGCGCGCCCGCGAGCATGAGGTCGAGCATCATGTCCCAGGTCGGGCCCGACATTTCGGCGGTGCCGAAATGGCTGCGGCGGATGCGCCGGATCTGGATGCTGAACGACAATTGGTCGAGCAGCCCCGCGTTCGGCGAGGTGTCGCGGCGCGCGGTATCGATGCCGCGTACGGACGCGTCCGGCGATTCCTCGCCGCGACTCGCCAGCAGTTCGTGAATCTGGTCGACCCGCGATTTCAGCTCGGCAATTTCTTGGTTCGAAAATTGCTGCATGTGACGATGCCCCTGGGGAGCCACATATCAGGCCGTAACGTTTTCCCGCCGGCTGGACGACCGCGATGCATAGATGATCAGCAACAGGATCGGGTACGATATATAGACTGAGAGGAGCGAATAGGGCCGCGCCAATATCTCCGAGAACATATACTTCTGGATATGCCCGAAAATGGCGATCAGCTGCCATCCGGTAATCCAGTAGGGCCAAAAACTCTGCGTGCGCATGGCAATGAACCAGAAGCTCAGCAGAACCAGCATGTCGATGACGAAGATATTCAGTTCGATATCGGTCCAGGTCGGAAAGGGCGCCAAGGCACTGGTGAGGACCGAGGCGATCAATGCTGTATAGGCGGCCCAGCGTTCCAGTGGTCCGCCGCGTCGGATCGCGACGGCCACCGTGATGAGCAAGACAACATAATAGATCGCCACGGACCACATTGTGGCTGTCAACCTTTCTTGCGGTTCAACCGGCCTTCGCGAACGTCGTCGCGCCGGCGCCCGAGCGATCGTTGCTGCCTTCGTCGACCAGCTTCGCTTCGGCCGGCTTCACGCCCGCGCCGAACATCCGCGTGCCGAGGCCGACTTCCTTTTGCGTCACGGTCAGCGCCAGATGCGCATCGGTCAGGAGCTGGCGGACTTCGCCCGCCGCGGCGAGCGCATGCGCGACCTTTGCCATCGCGTCCTGGCCGACGATCGCCGACATGTTGGTTTCGCGGCGCGCGGTGGGCAGCGTCGCGGCAAGCTGGGCGATACGGATCATCGCTTCGTCGATGGCGTCTTCGGCCAAGTGCAGGTCGGAAGCGATCTTCTTCGCCGCAGAAACTCGTTGATTCAGCATTTTCTTTTTCCTTGAAAAAGAATGCTACCGGTTCCCCCCCGCAGCATTCGTTCGAACATCAGGTCAGAATATGACCAAGTCCGACAAGGATCGAATAGAGGGCGGAGAAAGCCAATATTGTCGCTACTGCGATCAGGATTGGCCAGATTATCCTTTCCATCAACCCATGCCGGTTGGCCGGCTGGGACGCGGTAGGAAATGGCGAACCAATATCGAAAAATCGCCGAAACGAACTGCGCCCCGCATCCGCATCGGGGGGCGGAGATAGGTCGCCAAGGTCGATCAATTGATATGTCAAAGGCTGATAAGGGGTAACATGATCGAAGACACCGTTAATCGCAAGGATCCGAGCAGCCTCTATCCTATTTGAAACATTGAGTTTCTTTAGCACGCGGCGCACACGCTCGTCGACGGTGTGCGGCGAAACGTTCATCAGGCGCGCGATCTGCTTGGAATTTTTGTGCTCGTAAACGTGCCGCAACGTTTCGATCTGCGCGGCAGACAGCAGGCTTATGTAATTGTCGGGGTCGCCTTGCACGGGGGTTGGAATAGAGCATCACGAGTCGAAATCAAGGTCCGTAGATAGCTAATTTCCTGCGCGGCCCGTTCTGGGGCACGGGTTTGGCACCGGCCGCAATGATCAATAGCGCGCAGACCGGTCGGGGCGGCTATCGACTCTCCTTGAGCGTCCGATAGCGCAGGATCGATTTTTCGATATGCCGTCGCGCGGCGCGGCGCGCGGCGACCGGATCGCCCGCCTCGATCGCGACGAAGATCGCTTCATGGTCGCGGTTGATCGTATGCGCATAGCGTTGATGCCGGACCGGATCGTCACCTTGCAGGTACAGTCGCCGCGACGGGACGAGCCGCACGCCGAGAAACTGGGTGAAGCGCAAAAAATAGGGGTTGCCCGTCGCGCGCGCGATCGCGGCGTGAAAGGCGGCGTCGGCAGCGACCGATGCGTCGACGTCGCTGCTTTCCTCCATCGCGTCGAGCGCGCGGCGCAGCGCCACCAGATCGGCGCCGGTGCGCCGCCGCGCAGCGAGATCGGCCATCTCGGCCTCGAACCCCATGCGCATTTCAAGCAGCTTGAGCACATCGTCGATCTCGCCGATCTCCTCGGCGGTCACCTGAAAGGCGCGATATTGCGCGCCGTCGGGGACATAAGCTCCCGAACCACGCCGCGAGACAAGCAGGCCACGCGCAGCGAGGCGCGAATAAGCTTCGCGTACGACGGTGCGGCTGACGCCGAACGTCTCGGTGATCTCTTTTTCCGTCGGGAAGCGCGATCCAACGGGCATTTCACCCGTTTCGATCTGTTCCTCGAAGCGCTGGACCAGATCGTCCGCCAGCGACGCCGCCTTGGTTACCGCCATCGATGCTGCATTATCATCGCGCCACGAAACGGGCTAGGGCCGGGAATCGGGGCGCTGGGCGGCTCGGCCGCCTCCAGCGCGCGGCCATGGATGCGAGGGCGATCAGCGATCCCCGCATCACCAACTCCACATCGTTCCGTCCTCGAGCCGGTTCACCGGCAGATAGGCGCGGGCATAGGGAAAGGTTTCGGCGAGCGCCTCGTCGATATCAACGCCGAGGCCCGGCGCGTCGCCCGGATGGAGCATGCCGTCCGCAAAGCGATAGGCGTGCGGGAAGACCGCGTCGGTCTCGACGGTGTGGCGCATATATTCCTGGATCCCGAAATTGGGGATCGAAAGCCCAAGATGCAGCGCCGCCGCCATCGTCACCGGCGACAGGTCGGTCGCGCCGTGGCAACCGGTGCGAATCTGGTGGAGATCGGCGAACGAGGCGATCTGCCGCATATGCGTAATGCCGCCCGCGTGGAGTACGGTGGCGCGGATATAGTCGATCAGCCGGTTCTCGATCAGCGCCTTGCAGTCCCAGATCGAGCTGAAGATTTCGCCAACCGCGAGCGGGGTCGTCGTGTGCTGGCGGATCAGGCGGAACGCCTCCTGATCCTCGGCCGGGGTCGCGTCCTCGATCCAGAAGGGTCGATAGGGCTCAAGATCCTTGCCAAGCCGCGCGGCCTCGATCGGAGTCAGGCGGTGGTGGACGTCGTGGAGCAGATGGACGTCCCAGCCGAGCGCCTCGCGCGACGCCGCGAACAGGTCGGGGACGATTCGCATATATTTCGCGGTCGACCAGATATTCTCGCTCGGCAGATCGCTGTCCGCGGGCTCGTAGAAATAGCGATCTTTGCTGACGCCATAGGTCGACGCCATTCCGGGCACGCCGCATTGCAGGCGGATCGCCTTATACCCCTGCCGCTGATAATCGCGCGCCGCCTCGATCGTGTCGTCGATCGTCGTGCCATTGGCATGGCCATAGACCATGCAGCCCTCGCGCGCGGCGCCGCCGAGCAGCTGATAGACTGGCAGTCCCGCGATCTTGCCCTTGATGTCCCACAGCGCCATGTCGACCGCAGCGATCGCCGCCATCGTCACCGGGCCGCTCCGCCAGTACGCGCCCTTGTAGAGATATTGCCAGATATCCTCGATCCGATGCGCTTCCCGCCCGATCAGGCAGGGGACGACATGTTCCGACAGATAAGCCGCGACCGCGAGCTCGCGGCCGTTGAGCGTCGCATCGCCGACGCCGGTGGTGCCGTCGTCGCACTCGATCTTCAGCGTCGTGAAATTGCGGCCCGGCGAGGTGAGTATCACGCGGGCTGACACGATCTTCGGCATTGCATCCCCTCTGGTCATATGGGCTAGTTGTGTGACAACCCTATCGACACTCGATCCAAAAGGAAAGGGAGGCGCTACCGGTATCAAGACGAAAAGCCCGCACGCTCATAGGAGAGGAGCGGCGCGTCAGTCCCTGCTCTGACGCTAGTTGCGCCCGCCGACCAGCCCGCGCGCGATCACCTGCGCCTGAATCTCGGCCGCGCCCTCGAAGATATTCAGGATGCGCGCGTCGCACAAAACACGGCTGATTTCATATTCGAGCGCATAGCCGTTGCCGCCGTGGATCTGCAGGCTGGCGTCAGCGTTCGACCAGGCGGCGCGCGCCGCGAGCAGCTTCGCCATCCCCGCCTCGATGTCGCAGCGCTTGCCGCTATCCTTTGCGCGCGCGGCGGCATAGCTCAGCTCGCGTGCGGCGACGAAATCGACGAGGCTCATCGCGAGCTTGTCGGCGACGCGCGGGAAGTGGACGATCGCCTTGCCGAACTGCTTGCGGTTCAGCGCATAGCTCAACCCGAGTTCGAGCGCGCGCCGCGCCACCCCGACCGCGCGCGCGGCGGTCTGGATCCGCGCGCCTTCGAAGGTGCGCATCAGCTGTTTGAACCCCTGCCCCTCTTCGCCGCCGAGGAGCGCGCCGGCGGGCGCCGTCATCGCATCGAACTGCAACGCATATTCGCGCATCCCGCGATAGCCGAGCACCTCGATCTCGCTGCCGCTCATGCCGGCGGCGGGAAAGGGATTGGCCTCGCTGCCGCGCGGCTTGGGGACGAGCAGCATCGACAGGCCGGCATAGCCCTTGGCGTCGGGCACGGTGCGCGCGAGCAGCGTCATCAGGTCCGAGCGCGCGGCGTGGGTGATCCAGGCCTTCGCACCGTCGATCACCCAATGATCGCCGTCGCGGCGCGCGCGCGTCTGGAGCGAGCCGAGGTCCGATCCGACATCGGGCTCGGTGAACACCGCGGTCGGCAGTATCTCGCCGCTCGCGATCCGCGGCAGCCATTCGGCTTTTTGCGCGTCGGTGCCGCCCGTCGCGATCAGCTCGCCCGCGATCTCGGACCGCGTGCCGAGCGAACCCGCGCCGATCCAGCCGCGCGACAATTCCTCGGTGACGATGCACATCACCAGCTTCGACAGGCCGAGCCCGCCAAATTCTTCGGGAATGCAGACGCCGAAGGTGCCGAGATCGGCCATCGCCTGCACGGTGTCGTCGGGGATCAGCGCGTTCGCGAGGTGCCAGCCATGCGCGTGCGGAACGATCTCGGCATCGGTGAAGCGGCGAAACTGGTCGCGGATTGAATCGAGATCGGCGTCGTGCAACGTCTCGCTCGGCCAGTTGCCGTCGGCGAGCGCCATCGCGACTTCGGCGCGCATCGCGGCATGGTCAGCGTTGAGCAGATCGGCGCAGGCATCGGCGAGCATCCGCGCAGCCGCTCCCAGCCCAAGATCGGACGGGCGGAAAATCTCATTCTGCCCCATCGGCAGTCCGCCGACGAGCTGACCGATCCCCTCGGCGAAGGCGAGCGTGGCGACTTTCGCATCGAGCGGGTTCGTATCCTGGCCGGACTCGCACCACGCCAGCACCGCCTCCAGCGCCGCGACCGTCGTCGCGACCCACGCAAAGCCATGCGCCGCGCGCTGCTCGCGGTCGATCGGCGCCTGCGCCAGCCGTTCGGCGAGCGCCGCCTCGGTCGCGGCGCGATAGACCTGCGCCGCCGCCAGCGCCTTCCGCAAATTGGTCATGTTCAGGCGGCGCGCTCGAAGATCGCGGCGATGCCCTGCCCGCCGCCGATACACATCGTCTCGAGCCCGTAGCGGCCGTCACGGCGGACGAGCTCGCGCGTCAGGTTCGCAAGGATGCGCCCGCCCGTCGCGCCGATCGGGTGGCCGAGCGAGATGCCCGAGCCGTTGACGTTGAGAATCTCGTTCCGGCCGTCGTCCGCCGACCAGCCCCAGCCCTTCAGCACCGCGAGCACCTGCGGCGCGAAGGCTTCGTTGAGTTCGACAAGGTCGATGTCGCCCCAGCCGAGCCCATTGCGCGCAAACAGCCGCTCGACCGCGGGCACCGGCCCGATACCCATCCGGCTGGGGTCGCAGCCCGCCGCCGCCGAGCTGTGATACCAGGCGATCGGCTCCAACCCGAGTTCGCCGAGCTTGTCTTCGGCGACGACAAGGCAGGCCGCCGCGGCGTCATTCTGCTGGCTTGCATTGCCCGCGGTGACGACGCCGCCCTCGAGCGGGCGCAGCTTGCCGAGCGTCTCGAGCGTCGCGTCAGCGCGGTAACCCTCGTCATGCGCGAAGACGACCGGATCACCCTTCTTTTGCGGCACCGACACCGACACCAGCTCGTCGTCGAACAGCCCATTCGCCCAGGCGGCGGCGGCGCGCTGGTGGCTGCGCACCGCATAGGCGTCGCACGCCTCGCGGCTGATGTCATAATCCTTCGCCAGATTTTCGGCGGTCTCGATCATGCCCGAAATGACGCCGAAGCGCTCGACCGGCTGCGACATGATCCGCCCGCGCGTCAGCCGGTCGTGGAGGGTGAGATTGCCCGCGCGCACGCCTTTGCGGATATCGGTCGAATAATGTTCGACGTTCGACATCGATTCGACGCCGCCCGCAACGACGACATCGGACATGCCCGTCTGGACCATCATCGCGGCGTTGATCACCGCCTGCAGCCCCGAACCGCAGCGGCGGTCGAGCTGGTATCCCGGCACTTCGAGCGGCAGTCCGGCGGCGAGCCACGACCAGTGGCCGATGCTGGGCGCCTCGCCATTTCCGTAACCTTGCGAAAAGACGACGTCGTCGACGCGCGCAGGATCGATCTTCGCCCGCTCGACCAGCGCCTTCAGGATCACCGCGCCCAATTCGCCCGCAGTCATCGAGGACAGGCTGCCCCCGAACTTGCCGACGGCGGTGCGGATCGGGGCGACGATGGCGGCGCGGCGCAGGGTCATGTCTTCATTTCTCCATGGTCAGTCGATACCGACGATACCGGCATCGATCAGCCGGGCAAGCTCACCTGATGAAAGCGAGAGGCGCTCGCTCAAGATTTCCTCGCTATGCTGACCGTTGCGCGGTGCGGCACGCGGCGGCTGGCGTTCCTGCTGCGGCAATGTCGCAAAGGCGCCCGCCGCGGGATAAGCGAAACCGCTAGGATTGTCTGCCTGCCCGAAGATCGGATTGTCGCCGACCAACGCCGGATCCTGCACCGCGTCGTGCATCGTGCGATAGGGCGAATGGACGATGCCCCCGGCGTCGAAGGCGGCGGCGAGATCGGCATGCGACCGCGCGCCGATCGCGCGCTCGAACAGCGGATAGAGCGCGTCGCGATGCGTGAAACGCAGCCCGTCATCGGTCGCGAACGACACGCCGCGCGCCGCCTCGATCGCCGCGATCGCTTCGGCGAGACCCAACGCGGCGATCAGATTGGCCCATTGGCGCGGCGTGACGACGACGATCATCGTTCGCTGGCCGTCGGCCGTGACAAAATCGCGCCCGAACAGGCCGTAAACCGCGTTGCCGAGCCGCGGGCGGTTCGCACCCGTATAAAGCACTTCGGCGACGCCGCCGAGATTGGCGACGGTGCCGATCGCGACGTCGGAGAGCGGCAGGCGCACCTCGCCGCCTTCGCCGGTCACGGCGCGGCGCTGGATCGCCGCGAGCAGCGCAAAGGCGGCATAGGCGCCCGTCAGCAAATCCCACGCCGGCAGCACATGATTGACCGGATCGGGACCGGCACCCGTCAGCATCGGATAACCGACGCTGTTGTTCACCGTATAGTCGAGCGCGGGCGCCCCATCGGCCCACCCCATTACGCGTATGGTGACGAGGTCGGGGCGCCCTTCGGCCAGCTTTTCATGCGACAGGAAGCCGCCGGCCGGAAAATTGGTGACCAACTGCCCCGTCGCGCGCACCAGCGCCTGCAGCAACTCGCGCCCCTCGGGCCGGCCGAGATCGAGCGCGACCGACTTTTTGGCGCGGTTCAGATTTTCCCAATAGAGCGAGTCATTGGCGTCGGTCACCGGCCAGCGACGAAAGTCGGGGCCGCCGCCGATCTGGTCGACGCGGATCACCTCGGCGCCCATTTGCGCGCAGTAAAGCCCGGCGGTCGGAGAGGCGACAAAGGACGAAGCTTCGATCACCGACAGGCCGGCCAGCAGGTCGTACATCCGGCGCCAATCTCCCCGAGAGCATCCCGCGAACCCCGGCTCTAAAAACCATGGGAAGCCATCTGGCACACCCGAAGGGTTTCGAACCCCTGGCCTCTGCCTTCGGAGGGGGTATTAACATCGTTGCGCCAGTCAACGCTATAGCAAGTTGGCGCAACCCTGTTACGCCCCGATTTTTCCCGGCCGCACCGTCGCGCTTACGCGAATTGACGGTCAGAATGATCCGGCAAAAGCGACATCATCCGCCCCATCGCACGGACCGGTTGCCGCCACGGCCAAATCATCCATCCCGAACGGACCATCGTCTCGAATAACGGCCGTTCAGGACGGGACCGTATCAACCGCCATAAATTCCTGGCTTGGCCCCCGAAACCCCGGCTTCGAGCTCGAACAGGGCGCCGTCCTGATCCGACGGCGGCAGACCGGTCGCGGCGGAGGTCACGAACAAGCGGTCGAGCGCTTCGCCCGCAAAGCAGATGCTGGTGACGCGCCGGGCCGGCAGAGCGATCGCGCGATCCAGCCGGCCATCGGGCGAAAAGCGGCTGATGCGTCCCCCGTCCCAGTGGGCGACCCACAGATAGCCTTCGCTGTCGGTCGTCATGCCGTCGGGATAGCCATCCTCCTCCGCAAAAAGGATAAACGGCTGCTTGCCGCCGATACCCGCTTCGGAAAGTTCGAAGCGATAGATCGTCCGCCGCGCGGTATCGGAATGATAGAACCAGCGGCCGCACGGCGAAAATGCGGGGCCGTTGGGGACCAGATAGCCGCTGTCCATGACCTGCCACCCCCCGTCCGGCGCCAGGCGGTAGAGCGAACCGCACGCATCGCGTTCGGCCATGTCCATCGTGCCGCACCAGATCGCGCCGTGGCGGTCGGCTTTGCCGTCGTTCATGCGGTTTCCGGGCAAATGCGGTTCGGGGTCGGCGATCGGCCGAACCGCCAGCGGATCGAGCGAAATCCGGGCAAAGCCGCCCTGAAATCCGCCGATCAGCCCGCCGGTAGCGTCCTCCACGACCCAGCCGAGCGGTTCGGGCATATCCCACCGTTCGATCGCGCCGTCGGCGAGCGAAAGCCGGCTCAGCGCCGGCGCGAGAATATCGACCCAATAGACCGCATTGTCGCGCACGCTCCACAGCGCGCCTTCGCCAAGGCTGTCGCGGATGCCGCGATCGATCATCCGCCAGTGGACCATCGTTTCCTCGCCCGCTTCGGCGTCAGTGATTGTCGCGCGGCAGGCCCATCGTCTGGGCGATGCGCTGGTATTTTTCCGCGCCTTCGAGGATCGCGCCGCTGCTCATCTGCCCGACGACGCTGCGCTGCATCTCCTGCCAAGGGGTCTGCGAGGCCGGATAGGCATAGCCGCCCCTCGCCTGCAACGCCGCGCGCCGCGCCGCGACTTCTTCGTCCGAGACGAGCAGGTCGACGGTTCGCCGGCGCAGGTCGATCCGCACCCGGTCGCCCGTTTCGATCAGCGCGAGCCCGCCCATCGCCGCCGCCTCGGGACTCGCGTTGAGGATCGACGGGCTGCCGCTGGTGCCCGACTGGCGACCGTCGCCGATGCACGGCAGCGCCGAAACGCCCTCGGTGATCAGATAGGCGGGCGGGCGCATGTTCACGACCTCGGCGGCGCCGGGATAGCCGATCGGGCCGGCGCCGCGCATGAACATCAGCGTCCGGTCGGTGATGCCGAGCGAGGGATCGTCGATGCGCGCATGATAATCCTCGGGCCCGTCGAACACGACCGCCGGCCCCTCGAACGCATCCGGATCGTCGGGGTTCGACAGATAGCGGTCGCGGAACTCGTCGGAAATGACGCTGGTCTTCATGATCGCGGCGTCGAACAGATTGCCCGACAGCACCAGGAACCCGGCTTCGTCCATGATCGGCTGCGCAAAGGGCCGGATCACGCGCTCGTCCTCGATCGCGGCGTCCCGGCAATTGTCGCCGATGGTGCGGCCGTTGACCGTCATCGCGCCCTCGCGGATCAGCCCTTGTCCGATAAGCTGCGCGACGACCGCTGGGACGCCGCCGGCGCGATAATAATCCTCGCCCAGATATTCGCCCGCCGGCTGAAGATTGACGAGCAGCGGCACATCATGCCCGATCGTCTCCCAGTCCCTGAGCGGCAGGTCGACGCCGATGTGCCGTGCGATCGCCGCCAGATGGATCGGCGCATTGGTCGAGCCGCCGATCGCCGAATTGACCGCGATGGCGTTGTGAAAGGCGTCGAGCGTCAAAATATCGGAGGGCTTCAGATCCTCGTGGACCATTTCGACGATCCGCTTGCCAGTGCGCCAGGCGCATTCCTGGCGGTCGCGATAGGGCGCGGGGATCGCGGCCGAACCGGGCAGCATCATGCCCAGCGCTTCGGCGAGGCTGTTCATCGTCGTCGCGGTGCCCATGGTGTTGCAATAGCCGGTCGAGGGCGCCGAGGAGGCGACCAGCCGGATGAAATCCTCGTCGCCGATCTCGCCCGCCGCCAGCATCTGCCGCGCCTTCCACACGATCGTCCCCGACCCGGTGCGTTCGCCCTTGTGCCAGCCGTTGAGCATCGGCCCGACCGACAGCGCGATCGCGGGGATGTTCACCGTCGCCGCCGCCATCAGGCACGCCGGGGTCGTCTTGTCGCACCCCGTGGTCAGCACCACGCCGTCGATGGGATAGCCATAGAGCGCCTCGACGAGCCCCAGATAGGCGAGGTTGCGGTCGAGCCCCGCGGTCGGGCGCTTGCCCGTTTCCTGGATCGGATGGACCGGAAATTCGAGCGCGATGCCGCCCGCTTCGCGAATGCCCTCGCGAATACGCTCGGCGAGCACGAGATGGTGGCGGTTGCAGGGCGACAGGTCGCTGCCCGTCTGCGCGATGCCGATGATCGGCTTGCCCGACCGCAATTCCTCGAGGCTGAGGCCGAAATTGAGGTAGCGCTCCAGATAGAGCGACGTCATGTCGATATTGTCGGGATTGTCGAACCAGGCGCGGCTGCGCAGCTTGGGCATAGTCTTTCCGTTCATGTTGATGTTGGTCAGCGCGCGGTGGACAGGCGATAGATCATGACATGCCGGTACGGCTTGCCCGGATCGACGCGCGCCGGCACGAAATCAGGATGGTTCGGCGCGTCGGGGAATTTCTGCGGCTCGAGCGCGATCCCGTCGCCCATGCGATAAAGATGCCCCGCCTTTCCGACGAGCGTGCCGTCGAGGAAATTGCCGGCGTAGAACTGGACGCCCGGCTCGGTCGTCAGCACCTCCAGCACGCGGCCCGACTGGGGATCCTCCAACCGGGCGGCCAGCTTCGGCTTGGCGGTCAGGCCCGCGTCGAGCGCGAAATTATGGTCATAGCCGCGGCCATATACGATCTGCTGGTCGGTGCCGTCGCGCAGGCCGTCGGCGATGCGCCGCGGCGCGCGGAAATCGAAAACCGTGCCCGCGACCGGGCGCAGCTCGCCCGTCGGGATCAGCTTCGCATCGACCGGCGTATAATGGCCCGCGGGAATCGTGAGGAGGTGATCCATCGCGCCCTGCGGCGCGCCTTCGCCCGCCAAGTTGAAGATCGCATGGTTGGTCATGT
This sequence comes from Sphingopyxis sp., assembly GCF_035250425.1. Taxonomy (GTDB): domain Bacteria; phylum Pseudomonadota; class Alphaproteobacteria; order Sphingomonadales; family Sphingomonadaceae; genus Sphingopyxis. The sequence continues at coordinate 50,698 of NZ_DATFFD010000299.1, read as the reverse complement.
TCACGATCGTCGGCTTGTCGGTCCGCGCCTCGAAGGCGATGCCGAGATTTCCCGCCTCGTCGAGCGAATAGGTGACGGTCGCCGACAGCGTCCCCGGATAGCCGGCATCGCCGTCGGGGCTCCTATGCCCCAGAACGACCTCCGCTTTTGGCCCGGACTTCACCGAGACGACGGTCCATGCGGCCTTGTCGAAGCCCTTCCCGCCGCCATGAAGGCTGTTGTCGCCGTCATTCTGCGGCAATTGATAGGATTTGCCGTCGAGCGTGAACTTGCCGCCGCCGATCCGGTTGGCATAGCGGCCGACGGTGACCCCGAAATAATTGGGATGGTCGACATAGTCCGACAGGCGATCGTAACCCAGCACGACATCGGCGATCCGGCCCTCGCGGTCGGGTCCGAACAGTTTCTGCAACGTGGCGCCATAGCTCAGGATCACGGCGGAGACGCCGTTGTTCGCCTTGAGCGTGATCGCCTCCACCACGGTGCCGTCGGCGAGTGTTCCCGCCGGAGCCCGTGTCGCTTCGGCGGCCAACGCCCCGGAAACGGGGATTGAAACCATCGCGATCGCCGCTCCCGTGGCCAGTGCCTTTTTCCGAATCCGCATCCCCGATTGCTCCCGACATGGTTTGAACAACGCCGCCCCATTGACGGAATGGCTTTGCGCATATACTCCGACAAATAGAAAAAGCGCAAGCCGGTTCGTCATGGCACGCACCGCGCCACGACCGAGAGGACAGATATGCCCGCACCCATCCCTTCATCCGGCTCATCGGCCGATGGTTCGCACAGCGCCGACATCCGGTACGGCCCGGCGCTGGCATTGCTAGCCAGCCTCTTCTTCATGTGGGGCTTCATCACCGTCATCAACAATACCTTGCTGCCGCATCTGCGCAGCGTGTTCGAGCTCGATTATACGCAGACGACGCTGATCGAGTCGGTGTGGTTCATCGCCTATGCCGTCGCCTCCATGCCCTCGGCCTTTTTGATCGAGCGCGTCGGCTATAAAAGGGCGATCATCATCGGGCTGTTGATCATGGCGGCCGGTGCGCTGGGCATGGTCCCGGCGGCGCGCATCCCCTCCTATGAGATCACCTTGCTCGCGCTGTTCGTGATCGCGTGCGGCATCGCGCTCCTGCAGGTGGCGGCCAATCCCTATGTCGCGGTGATCGGGCCGCCCGAATCGTCGGAATCGCGCCTCACGCTGGTGCAGGCCTTCAATTCGATGGGCACCTTCTTTGCGCCCTATTTCGGCGGCTACCTCATCCTCAGCCGAACGACCGGTGGCAATTCGCTCGAGGGCGCGCAGCTCACCGCGGCGGAGCGGCTGGCCGACGCGCAGGCGACGCAGCTGCCCTATATCATGGTCGCGGTGGTGCTGGTCGTCATCGCCCTGGTCTTCTGGCGCGCAAAGCTGCCCGCCCTCGGGGCGGCAACCCGCCGCGCCCACGCCTCCGAGCGCACGACCATCCCGCTGTGGAAAGTCTGGGCACACCCGATCTACAAGCATCGCAATCTGGCCTTCGGCATCCCTGCGATCTTCATCTATCTGATCGCCGAAATCGGCGTGGCGAACCTCTTCATCAATTTCGCCATCCTGCCCGAGATCGCGGGCATCACCCCCGCCAAGGCCGCCCACTATCTGATGCTGCTGTGGGGCGGAATGATGGTCGGCCGCTTTGCCGGAGCCTTCATCATGCGCGCCTTTCCCGCCAACAAGGTGCTCGCCGTCTATGCGTCGGCCGCCCTTCTGGTGATGATCGGGGCCGCCACCCTGCATGGGCCGGTCGCGATGTGGTGCCTGATCCTCGTCGGATTGTGCCATTCCATCATGTTCCCGGCGATCTTCGCAATGGGGATCAAGGGTCTCGGTCCGCTGACCGAGGAAGGATCGGGCCTTCTGATCATGGCAATCGCCGGCGGTGCGCTCGTCGTCGTACAGGGTTGGCTGGCCGACACCGTCGGCCTGCAGAACAGCTTCTGGCTCACCGCAGCATGCGAGCTTTATGTGCTCTTCTATGCGCTGTGGGGCAGCAAGCCGACGCAGGCTCTGCCCGAGCCGGCGCTGGAGGCGGACGCCTCGCACGCGCGCGCCTGAACGGCCGGGCTCCCGCGCGGAGAGGGCGCCGCGGAGGAATAAGGGTTCCTATCCCGTCATCCCGGCGAAGGCCGGGATGACGATACAATCGGGAAGGACGGTCCTAAGCGTCCATCGCGCTGCGCGTGTCCTCGAGCGCCAGATCGACGAGCTGGTTCATCGCCTGCGCGGCCGCGTCGCCGTCGCCGGCGGCGATGGCGTCATAGACCCGCGCATGATCGGGTATCGGGTTGCGCGGCAGCGCGCGGGTGCGCTGCTTGAACTGCGTGGTCCAGTTGACCGCCGCCCCGATACTGGCGCTCAGAACCATCAGCGCGTCGTTGCGCGTGGCATGCAGGATCGCATTGTGAAAATCGCGGTCGGCGGCGCGCCCCGCCTCGGTGGTCAGCGTGTGCCGCCGCATCGCGGCGAGCGCGTCCTTCATCGCCTTCATATCGGCCTTGTCGCGGCGCGCTGCGGCCAGGCGGGCGGCGGCCGGCTCGACGATCGCGCGCAGTTCGAACAGGCTGCGGACGAAGTCGATGTCGGGCTCGCCGGCGAAAGCCCAGCCCAGCACCTCGGGATCGAGCAGGTTCCAGCGGTCGCGCGGCAACACGCGCGTTCCCGCTTTCGGCCGGCTCGCGACGAGCCCCTTGGCGGTCAGAACCTGGATCGCCTCGCGGTAGGCGCTGCGCGAAACCTGCAACTCCTCCGAAAAGGCCACCTCCCCCGACAGGATATCGCCCGGTGCATATTTGCCGGACAAGATATCGGTTCCCAGCCGATGCGCGATCGCGCCATGCAGCCGCCGTCCGGGACCACGCGCCTCCTCGGAAGCCTTGGCCGTATGCTTCACTTTCGCGAGCTTGTTTTCCATATCCGGTCGATAGTCCTCCTGACCGGAGCCTAACAGCCCTCGCCTCGCGAAGGAACGACAAAGATTGCGTTTCTCGTCCACCCATAATATGTCGGAGTAATAAGGAGGATCCAATGTCAGATTTTCGTTCCGTGGCGGCCGAGACCGGCGAGCCGCAAGGCCGGCCGATTCCCGTCCATGGCCCGGCCGACGTCGCCGCCGCCTGCGCCGCGGCGGAGGCGGCGTTCGACATATATCGCGCAACCGACGGCGACACGCGCGCGGCTTTCCTCGACCGCATCGCCGAAGAGATTCTCGCGATCGGCGATTTGCTGATCGAGACCGCCATGTCCGAAAGCGGCCTGCCGCGGGCGCGGCTCGAGGGCGAGCGCGGCCGCACTGTCGGCCAGCTCCGCCTCTTCGCCGACGTCCTACGCAAGGGATATTGGCGCCAGATCCGCATCGACCCCGCGCTTCCCGACCGCCAGCCGCTGCCGCGCCCCGACCTCCGGCTGCGGATGATCCCGCTCGGCCCGGTCGCGGTGTTCGGCGCCTCGAACTTCCCGCTCGCCTTTTCGACAGCGGGCGGCGACACCGCCTCGGCGCTCGCCGCCGGATGTCCGGTCGTCGTCAAGGGCCATCCGGCCCACCCCGCGACCGGCGCGCTCGTCGCGGGCGCGATCACCAGGGCGGTGGCGGCCTCGGGCCTTCCCGCCGGCGTGTTCGGGCATCTCAGCGGCCCGTCGAACGATCTCGGCGCCGCGCTGGTCCGCGACCCGCGCATCATGGCGGTGGGCTTCACCGGCTCGCGCGCGGGCGGGCTCGCGCTCGTCAAACTCGCTCAGGCGCGCGAGGTGCCGATTCCGGTCTATGCCGAAATGTCGAGCATCAATCCGGTGCTGCTGCTGCCCGCCGCGCTCAAAGCGCGCGGGGCGGCGCTCGGCGCCGCCTTCGTCGCTTCGCTCACCATGGGGGCTGGTCAATTCTGCACCAATCCGGGGCTGGTCCTGGCGATCGAAGGCGAAGGCCTCGACGCCTTCGCCGCCGCCGCGGCCGGTGCGGTTTCCGAAGCCGCGCCGCAGACCATGCTCACCACCGGCATCCGCGACGCCTATGCGCGCGGCGCCGCCACGCTGGCCGGTAATCCGGCTGTTGCGACGCTCGCGTGCGGCGCCGAGGGCGACCGGACGCATGGCGGCGCGATGCTGTTCCAGACCCGCGCCGCGGCGTTCCTTTCCGATCGGGCGCTGGGGAACGAAGTCTTCGGCGCCTCCTCGCTCGTCGTGCGCTGCGCCGACGAAGCCGAGCTTGCCGGCGTGCTCGCCGGGCTCGAGGGCCAGCTCACCGCGACGCTGCACATGGACGATGCCGACGAAGGGCTCGCCGCGCGCCTGCTGCCGCTGCTCGAACGCAAGGCCGGCCGCATCCTCGCCAACGGTTGGCCGACCGGGGTCGAGGTGTGCCACGCGATGGTCCACGGCGGTCCTTTTCCGGCGACCTCCGATCCGCGCACGACGTCGGTCGGCAGCCTCGCGATCGACCGGTTCCTGCGCCCGGTCAGCTACCAGAATCTGGCCCAGCCGGTGCTGCCGCCCGAACTGCGCGACAAAGCCTTTGGCGACGGCGCGCCCCGCCTGATCGACGGGCGCCTGACGCTCGACTGACAAACCAGCAATCCCGCGGCGCCTTCTTCAGCTTCGGCCCGCGGTAGGGAGAGAAATATGACCTGCCTTCGCCTGCTTCAACATCGCGCGCCCGACGGCGCCCGCTCGGTTATCCTCGCCGAAGGAGACAGCGCCCATTTCCTGCCCGGCGCGAACAGCGTCCGCGAGCTCGCACTCCGCGCTATCGCCGCAGGCACGACCCTCGCGGAAGCCGCGCGGGCGTGCGGGCGCGGCGATCCGGTCGACATCGCAGCGGCGTTCGCGGCGGGCCGGCTGCTGGCGCCCATCGACCATCCCGATCCGGCGCATCTGCTGATGACCGGAACCGGGCTCACCCATCTCGGATCGGCCGAGGGCCGCGACAAGATGCACCAGGCGGCCGCATCGGGCGAAAAGCAGACCGATTCGATGCGCATGTTCCTCGAAGGGCTGGAGGGCGGGAAGCCCGCGCCCGGCGGCGTCGGGCAGCAACCCGAATGGTTCTACAAGGGCGACGGGTCGCAGCTCGTCGGCCCCGCCGATCCGCTGGAGATGCCGTCCTTCGCACAGGACGGCGGCGAGGAGCCGGAGCTGGCCGGCATCTATATCGTCGGCGCGGACGGCACGCCCTGGCGCCTCGGCCTCGCGCTCGCCAACGAATTCAGCGATCATGTGACCGAACGCCACAATTATCTGTGGCTCGCCCATTCAAAGCTGCGCCAGGCCGCGCTCGGCCCCGAACTCCTGCTCGGCGCGCCGCCCGAACATATCGAAGGGACAAGCCGTATCCTGCGCGACGGCCATCCGGTCTGGGAAAAGCCGTTCCTGTCGGGCGAAGGCCATATGTCGCACAGCTTCGCCAATCTGGAGCATCATCATTTCAAATATGACCTCTTCCGCCGGCCCGGCGACGTGCATGTCCATTTCTTCGGCACCGCCACCCTGTCCTTCAGCGACGGGGTAACCCCGCGCGAAGGCGATATGTTCGAGATTTCGGCCGCGCCCTTCACCCTGCCGGTCGCCAACGCGCTCGTCCGCGCCGCCGCGCGGCCGGTCGACGTCCGGGCGCTCTGACCGATGGATCCGATCCGCATCGCCGTGGTCGGCGTCGGCAAGATCGCGCGCGAACAGCATCTGCCCGCGATCGCCGGCACGCCGGCCTTCAGCCTTGCCGCGACGGTCAGCCCCGACGATCGCGGCCCCGACGACAGCATCGCGCACCTCGAAAGCCTCGAGGAGCTGCTCGACAAGGGGCCCGCGATCGACGCCGTCGCGCTCTGCACCCCGCCGCAGGTCCGCTACGGGCTCGCCGCGATGGCGCTCCGCCGCGGCATTCACGTCTTTCTGGAAAAGCCGCCCGGCGCCACCCTGTCCGAAGTGGCCGCGCTGCGCGAGCGCGCCGACAAGGTCGGCGCGACGCTGTTCGCCGCCTGGCATTCGCGCTTCGCCGCCGGCGTCGCGCCGGCGCGCGCCTGGCTGTCCGAACGGCGCATCGCAAAGGTGTCGATCATATGGCGTGAGGATGTGCGCGTCTGGCACCCCGGGCAGGCCTGGATCTGGGAACCCGGCGGGCTCGGCGTGTTCGATCCGGGGATCAACGCGCTGTCGATCCTGACCCACATCCTTCCGCGCGCGGTCTTTCTGAAGACCGCGACCCTCAGCATTCCGGCCAACCGCGCCGCGCCGATCGCCGCCGACCTCGCGCTTTGCGACACGACGGGGGCGCCGATCCACATGGACCTCGACTGGCGCCAGACCGGGCCGCAGAGCTGGGACATCATTGTCGAGACCGACGCCGGCACGCTCCGCCTGTCGCAGGGAGGCGCGGTGCTTTCGCTTCCCACGGGCACCGAACATAATGAGGATCTGGAATATCCCGGCCTCTATTCGCGCTTCGCCAACCTCATTCGCGGGGGGCGCAGCGACGTCGATATCGACCCGCTTCGCCTCGTCGCCGACGCCTTTCTGCGGGGGCGGCGCGAGAGTGTCGAAGCCTTTCACGATTGATATTGGGAAAAGGGAGAAGATGATGTTGAAGGCTTTGCGCCGCACGAGCGCCGCCCTCCTGCTTTGCGCCACCGCGCTGGCGGGAACGGTCCATGCCGACACGCAGGACAGGCCGACCGCGGCGACGATCCGCGCCGGCGTCCCCGGGCCGGTCTATAAGAAGGAAATCTTCACCCAGTTCGCCGAGCATCTGGGCAATGGCATCTATGGCGGCCTGTGGGTCGGCAAGGACAGCAAAATTCCGAACACCAACGGCTTCCGCAACGATGTCGTCGGCGCGCTGCGCAAACTGTCGGTGCCGGTAATCCGCTGGCCGGGCGGCTGTTTCGCCGACGAATATCACTGGCGCGACGGCGTCGGGCCGCAAGGCCAGCGTCCGGTCAAGATCAACACCCATTGGGGCGGCGTGACCGAACCCAACAGCGTCGGCACGCACGAATTTTTCGAACTGGTGCGCCAGATCGGCGCCGAGGCCTATGTCGCGGGCAATGTCGGCAACGGGTCGCCGCGCGAAATGGCCGAATGGGTCGAATATATGACCGCGCCGGCCGGCAGCCTGGCCGACGAGCGGGCGAAGAACGGCCGCAAGGAGCCCTGGGCGGTGCCCTGGTTCGGCGTCGGGAACGAGCTGTGGGGTTGCGGCGGCAACATGCGCCCCGAATATGCCGCCGACCTGACCCGCCGCTACGCCACCTTCATCAAGGCGCCGGCGGGGACGAAGATCATGAAAATCGCAGCCGGCGCCAATGTCGACGACTATAATTGGACCGAGACGATGATGCGCGTCGCGGCGGGCCAGCTCGACGGCGTTTCGCTGCATTATTACACGCTGCCCCAAGGGGGCTGGCCGCCCAAGGCCGATCCCGTCAATTTCGACGAAAGCGGCTGGGCCGACGCGCTCCAGCAGGCGTGGCGGATGGACGAGCTGATCACGCTGCACAGCGCGATCATGGACAAATATGACCCCGAAAAACGGATATTCCTCGCGGTCGACGAATGGGGCGCCTGGTATGCGCAGGACCCCGGCACGCACCCCGGCTTCCTGCGCCAGCAGAACACGCTGCGCGACGCGCTGATCGCTTCGGTCCATCTCGACATTTTCGCGAAACATGCCGACCGCGTGCGCATGTCCGCGATCGCGCAGATGGTCAATGTGCTGCAGGCGATGATCCTGACCGACGGCGAGCGGATGGTGCTGACCCCCACCTATCATGTCTTCGAAATGTACAAGCCGTGGCAGGACGCCACCGTGCTGCCGATCGCCATCGACACGCCGCGCTATGCCAAGGGGGCGTTCGCGGTCCCCGCGGTCAGCGGCTCGGCGGTGCGGGGCAGGGACGGAAAGATCCATGTCGCCCTGTCGAACCTCGATCCGAACGAAACGAACCGCGTGACCGTCCGGCTCGACGGCGTGAAGGCGTCGGCGGTCGCCGGCCGCCTGCTGACCGCGCCCGCGATCAACGCGCACAACAGCTTCGACGCGCCCGACGCCGTCAGGCCGGTCGCCTTCGACGGAGCCAGCCTCAAGGGCGGCGATCTGGTCGTGACACTGCCCGCGCGATCGGTGGTGGTGCTCGAACTGCGATAAGCACGGCCGCGGCCGGACGCCAAGGGAGGCGAAAGCACATGCGAAGAGCGAGCGCTGCAATCGCCGGCCGCGCAATCCGTCCGCCCCGCGGGCCGGGGCGCGGGTGGACAGGGACGGTGGCCGCCGCCGCCCTGTTCGTCGCCCTCGGCGCGGCGCGGCCGGCCGCCGCCCAGGCCATCGACCGTCATCAAATCGCCCGCACCCATTTCGGCAACGACGCTCCATGGTATGAGGATCGCATCCCCTTTTTCGAATCGGCGGACTCCGGAATCGACGCGGTCTATTATTATCGCTGGTCGATCTTTCGCGCGCATCAGCGCGATCTCGGCGAAGCGGGCTTCATCACCACCGAATTCGCGGACGATGTTTCGTGGCAGCGCGAACCCTATGCCAGCCTGAACGACGCCAGCGGCTTTCATATCGCCGAAGGGCGCTGGCTGAACGACCGGCGATTCACCGACGACTATATCCGTTTCATGTACACCGGCGGCAACGACCGCCATTTCAGCGACCATATGGCCGATTCGGTATGGGGCCGCTACCTCGTCGATGGCGATCGCGAAGCGGCGATCCGGCATCTGCCGGTCATGCAGCATGTCTACGGCCTTTGGGACGAGAAATTCGACTTTTCAAAGGGTCTTTACTTTATCGAGCCATTGCTCGACGCGACCGAATATACCGTTTCGTCGATCGACGCATCGGGCGGCAAGGACGGCTTCACCGGCGGCGATTCCTTCCGTCCGTCGATCAACAGCTATATGGCCGCCAACGCCCGGGCGATCGCGCGCATCGCGGCGTTGGCGGGCGACACGGCCCTTTCGCGGCGATATGCGGCGCGCGCCGACGCGCTGCGCGACCGAATGGTGGCGGGCTTGTGGAATGCCGGATTCGCCCACTTCACCGATCGGTATCGCGTGAACAACGACCATGTGAAATATTGGGAACCGATCCGCGCCCGCGAGCTGGTGGGATATCTGCCGTGGATGTTCGATCTCGTCCCGGATGAAGGGCGCTACGCGAGCGCGTGGAAGCATCTGCTCGACCCCGCCTCGCTCGCCGGCCGCGCCGGAATGCGCACCGTCGAGGCGGGTTATGAACATTATATGCGCCAGTATCGCTATCTGGGCGACGCGCCCGAGTGCCAGTGGAACGGCCCTGTCTGGCCCTATCAGACGACGCAGGTGCTGACCGCGATGGCGAATCTGCTCGATCATTACGACCACAGGGGACCCGTCACGCGCAGTGTCTATATGCGCCTGCTGCGCCAATATGGCGCGCTGCATTATCAGGGCGGCCGTCTCGACCTCGAAGAAGATTATCACCCCGAGACGGGCGAGCCGATTGTCGGGCTCGACCGCAGCCACCATTATTTCCACTCGGGCTATATCGATCTGATCATGACCGGCCTGGTCGGCATCAGGCCGCGTGCCGACGATATTCTCGAGGTCAACCCGCTGCTGCCGGAACCAGGCGACCGCGAAGCGCTCGCCTGGTTCCGGGCGGAAAATATCCCCTATCACGGCCGCCGCATCGCAGTGACGTGGGACGCCGACGGCAGCCGCTATGGCCGGGGCGCCGGGCTGGCGGTCGAGGTCGACGGCCGCGAAGCCGCGCGGCGCGGATCCTTGGGGCGACTGACGGTGCCGGTCTCGCGGGCAGCCAATCCCGTGATCGGACGCCCGGTGAACCACGCCGTCCAGATCGTGCGCGGGCAGTTTCCCAAGGCGAGCGGGTCGGGCAACGAGCAGCCCGAAAAACTGCACGACGCGATCGACGGGCGGGTCTGGTTTTTCCCCGAGTTGCCGAACGGCTGGGATGCCCCGCCGTCGGCCCGTCAGCCGTGGTATTCGGTCGATTTCGGCCGGTCGATCCTTCTCGGCAGCGCGGAACTCGCCTTCTTCGACGATGCAACGCGCTTCGCCGCCCCCGTCAGCGCGCGGATCGAAGCCTGGCAGGACGGCCGCTGGCAGGTGCTGGCGACGGCAAAGCCGGTAGCCAACGGCGTCACGCCCTTCACCTGGCCAGCGCGGCCCGCCTCACGGCTGCGCGTCCGCATGACCCCGTCCCCTGGGCATTCCATCCGCCTTGTCGAATTCAAGGCCTTCTCCGAATAGGCCGGCGACGGCGCGCAACGAAAGCGAAATAGGGCTCAGATGGCCATGAAAACTACTTTCTTGCGCAATGTCGCAATCGCCGGCCTCGCGCTGTCCGCACTCGCCGTGGCGGAAGGACGGGCCGAACCGCCCGAACCCGCAGCCGCGATGAGCGCCAGGCTTTCGGGCGATCTGGCCCCGACGCACGATCCGGTGATCATCCGCGAGGGCGACACCTATCATGTCTTCGCCACCGGGGACCGGATCGCGGCGAAGACGTCGAAGGATCTGCGGCACTGGACCAGCGCCGGGCCGGTGCTGCCCGCGATCCCCGCCTGGGCGAGCGAGGCCATTCCCGGCGCGACCGGCCTGTGGGCGCCCGACATCGCGTTCGTCGATGGCGAATATCGGCTTTATTATTCGGTCTCCACTTTCGGCTCCAACCGCTCGGCGATCGGGCTCGCGACCAGTCCGACGCTCGATCCGAAGGCAAAGAACTATGGCTGGAAGGACCGTGGGCTGGTGGTCATGTCGACCCCCGCCGACGATTTCAACGCGATCGACCCGAATTTCGTCATCGACCGGCAGGGGCGGCACTGGCTGGCGCTGGGCAGCTTCTGGAGCGGGATCAAGCTGTTCGCGCTCGACCCCGAAAGCGGCAAGCCGGCGCCGGGCACAACGCCCTATTCGATCGCGCGCCGCCCCGCCCCCGCGGGCGGCCCCGCCCCGGTCGAGGCGCCCTTCATCATCCCGCACGGCGGCTTCTATTATCTCCTGCTGTCCTATGATTATTGCTGCAAGGGGGTGAACAGCACCTATTACACCGTCGTCGGCCGCGCGCAGGACATCACCGGCCCCTACCTCGGCAAGGACGGCAGCAAGCTGATGGAGGGCGGCGGCACGATCTTCCTGCGCGCCGACCTTCAGGAACAGGAGCGCTTTCGCGGGCCGGGCCATGCCGGCGCCTTCACCGACCGCGACGGCACCACCTATGTCGTCTGGCACGCCTATGACAAGCAGGCGAACGGCGCACCGACGCTGCGCCTCGCCCCTGTCCGCTGGGGCGCGGACGGCTGGCCCGTTGCCGAATATTGACCCGCCCGAACCGAACAGCGACCCGCAATCTTCAAGAGAGGACCGTCATGACCCACTATCTTTCGCGCCGCGCCTTCGCCGCCACCGCCGCCCTGCTGCCGATCGCCTGCACCCCCGCCGGACGGTCGGCCCTGAACGCCGCGCCCCCGCCCGCCGCTGCCGGTCCGGCCAACCCGCTCGTCCGTCAGCGCGCCGACGCGCAGGTTTTCCGGCACGACGATGGCTATTATTACATGACCGGATCGGTGCCCGAATATGACCGGCTGGTCCTGCGCCGCTCGCGCACGCTCGCCGGGCTTTCCGCGGCCGAGGAGGTCGTGCTGTGGCGGCATCAGGCCAGCGGCCCGATGTCGGGCTTCATCTGGGCGCCCGAACTTCACCTGATCGACGGCCGCTGGATCGTCTATTTCGCAGCGGGACCCAGCGGCGGCGGCGAGGATGTGTTCCGCATCCGCACCTATGCCGTCGTCTGCGACGGCCCCGACCCGATGACGGGCCAATGGTCGGTGCTCGGCCAGTTCGAGACGCCATGGGACAGCTTCAATCTCGATTCGACGGTCTTCTCGCATCGCGGCACGCGCTATTTCGCCTGGGCGCAGCGCGAACCAGGGATCGAAACCAATTCCAACCTCTATATCGCCCCGCTCGCGACGCCGCTGACGCTGGCGGCAAAGCCCGCGCGGCTGACGGTGCCGACGCTCGACTGGGAAATCCGCGGTTTCAAGGTCAACGAGGCGCCCGCCGTGCTTCACCGCAACGGCCGGCTGTTCATGACCTATTCGGCCAGCGCGACCGACGCGCGCTATTGCCTCGGCCTGCTGACCATCGACGAGGACGCCGACCTGATGGACCCGCACGCCTGGACGAAGTCGCCCGCCCCCGTATTTACGACCTGTCCCGAAACCTCGGTCTACGGCCCCGGCCACAACAGCTTCACCGTTGACGAGCAGGGCCGCGATATCCTCGTCTATCATGGCCGCGACTATGAAGCGATCGAAGGCGACCCGCTGTTCAACCCCGACCGCCACACGCGCATCCAGCGCCTCTATTATGACGCGGAGGGTGCGCCCGATTTCGGCGTCCCGGTCGGCAACGGCCCGCTTCCCGATCGCTTCGCGCCGCTCGTGCATCCCGGCGCGTGGCTCGCCCACGAAGGCGGCCGCGCCTTCGTGGGGACCGCACCGCTCGCGGCGACGCAGTTCCGCGCCGCGCCGGCCGCAGGCGGCGGCATCCACCTCTCGCCGATCCTGATGCCCGGCCACCGCCTCGCCGCCCGCCCCGATGGTTCGATCGGAATCGCGCCGCAGGACGCGCCCGCCGCGCTGCCCAACGCCGACGTCTTCGAGCGCGTCGATGGCGGTGCGGGCGATCGCGTGCGCTTCGTCTCGCGAGCCTATCCCGGCCGGGCGATGGCGGTCGCCGGGGAGGCGCTTCGCCTCGCGCCAGCGGCGGAGGCGGCGGCGATCTGGACGGTCGCCTGAGCCCGATTCATAAACTCTGACAAAACATTAGGAAACGGGGGCCGTTCCCGCATGGTGTTGCCCAAATGCTACCTATCAGGACGGCTTTTGGCGGGATTGCAGATTCCGCTTGCAATTATTAACTCCGACAAATATCGAGCCCAAAGCATGGTGGGCATGGTATGGGCCAGCCTTATCTGGGAGGGTTTTGACGATGGCGTTTCGATCGATTGCATTCTGCACCGCATCCATTCTGGCCTTGAGCCTGTCGGGCGTCGCTCGCGCGCAGGAAGCGGCCGAGCCCGGCGCCGCCACGCAGGCGGAAGAGGATATCATCGTCACCGGCGTGCGCGCCTCGATGCTCGGCGCGCTCAATGTGCGCAAGGAATCGACGCAGATCGTCGACGCGATCGTCGCCGAAGATATTGGCAAATTGCCTGACAACACGGTGTCCGACGCGCTGCAGCGCGTGACCGGCATCCAGGTCCAGCGCGGGGCGGGCGAAGCCGGCACGGTGCTGATCCGCGGACTGCCAAATGTGACATCCTATATCAACGGTCGCGAAATATTTACCGGCACGGGACGCGGTGTCGCACTGCAGGACATCCCGGCGGAGCTCGTTTCCCGCGTCGATGTGTACAAGACCGCGACACCCGAGCTGATCGAGGGCGGTGTCGCCGGCCGCATCGACATCCATCTGCGTCGTCCGCTCGATTTCGACCCCGGTGTGACCGTCGCCGGTAGCGTGCGCGCGCTCTACAGCGACAAGCGCGAGCAGTGGAGCTACATTGGCAGTGGCCTGGTCAGCGGGCGCTGGGAAACTGACGGAGGGCAGGAGTTCGGTGTCCTCATCGGCGCATCGTACAACAAACGCCGTTACCGCGATCAAACCGCCTTCAACTTCGGCTTCAATCAGTTCAGCAATGCCGCGACGGGCGGACAGGATGTCCTGATTCCGGATACTGTCGGTGCCTTGGTGACCGATGGCGATCGCACACGGCCCGCAATCAACGCCTCGCTCCAGTGGAAGCCGACACCGGACCTGGAGATCTATGCCGATGGTCTTTTCACCGGCTATCGCAACGATTATAGCGTGAACTTCTTCGTCGGCCTGCCCAAGGCCGGCAACGTGGCCGCAGTGACCCTGCAGCCGGAAGGCGTGGTCATTCCGTCGATTGGCGCGGAGCGCCCGGTCGCCAGTGCGGTTACCACCCTCGATAATTTCACGATTACGAGCAAGCAGGCGTTCCGTCAGAAAACCGACGGCTATCAGGGCGCCGCAGGGATGAAGTTGAATGCGGGTCCGGCGCTGATCAGCACCGAGCTTGCCTACAATCACAGCCGTGTCGCCAGCACCTCCTATATCGTCGATGCCAATTTCATCGTCCCGCGCATCGATTATTCATTCGATGCGAATGGTACGCCCAACATCCAGGCATTCACCGCTTCGGGCACTCCCTATGATCTGACCGACACAGCGAACCTCAACCTCTTCGCGCTGTTCGACCAGAACAATCTCGCGGTGAGCGAACAATGGGCGTGGCGCGGGGACATCCACTTCGACGTCGATTCCAGCGTGGTGAAGAATTTTGCCGTCGGCGTCCGGCTTGCCCGGCGCGAAGGCACCTCCGACGGCACCGGCGAGAACCGCTTCGGACTTAGCGGCGCGGGCACCGCCTACCCCGGATTCGGGAATGCGGGTCCGACGGACATTCTGGGAGGCCGGGTCGGCGTGGACGGGTTCGCGCTGCCGAGCACCGCCTGGATCAGGGAAAATATCGACACACTTCGCGGGATTGCAGGCAGGCCCGCCGGGACGCCGGGCTTTGCGCCCACGCTTCACTTCGATCTGGTCGAGAAAAACTTCGCCGTCTATGCCCAGAGCCAGTTCGACTTCGCCGATGCCGGACTGCCGCTCGAACTTCTGATTGGTGCGCGCGTGGTAAGCAACGATACGCGCCTTGGCGCGACGCTGGTGAGTAACGGCGTCGTTACGCCAATAGTCGGCAATCGTGACGAGCTGAACTTCCTGCCTAGCGCAACATTGAAGTTTCGCCCTACCGATGACCTCATCCTGCGCCTGGTCGCGGGCAAGTCGGTCACGGCGCCCGAGTTCGCACAGCTGAACCCCGCAACGAACATCGCTCCGCTGGGTGCAACGGGCAACTCCTCGACCTATGGTGCCGGCAGCGGCGGCAACCCGGACCTGCGATCGATCAAGACGCAGAATCTCGACGGCGCGATCGAATGGTATTTCAACCGGACGGGTTCGCTGACGCTCTCCGCATTCTACCGCAAGCTCGACGGCTATATTCAGACCTATTCCGAAGTGGAGCTCTTCCCGACCGGTCCGGGCGGGGCACTTCAGACCTACCAGGTTTCACGGCCGCGCAATACCGACGAAGGCTCGCTCAAGGGTATCGAACTCGCCTATCAGCAATTCTTCGATTTCCTGCCCGGACCGCTGAGCGGCCTCGGCGTGCAGGCGAACTTCACCTATGCCGACGGCAAAGTGGAAGCACCGCCGGTCGCCGGCCAGCCCACTACGATGCAACGCATCACACCGGTCTCGAAATATTCGTACAATCTCGTTGCGATTTACGAGAAATACGGCTTCTCAGCCCGCCTCGCCTACAATTGGCGGAGCAAATTTGTCGACTCCTATGCCGGCAATATTCCGGGGGGCTTGGTCGAGGTCTCGCCGCTGGCTTTCCTCGATTTCTCGGCAAGCTACGACGTGACGCCCGAAATCACGATCTCGATCGATGCCACCAACCTGCTCAACGAAACCTATCAGGATTCTTTCGGCGGCTATGCGGCAACACCGCGCGACACGCGCCAGTATGACCGGACCTTTGGCGCGGGCGTCCGGTTTCGCTTCTGATCCGGCGCGGACGGGCGTGGCATTTGCCCCTGCCCGTCCGCGATCGCGCAAAGGTTCGGGCTGTTTCGCGTAGGAGTGTCCCATGCCGAGGTTCGCGGGCTTTCTCTTTCCGGTGCTTCTCGCCATCGCGTCCGGCGGCGAAGGAGCATCGCAGGCCGATCCGGCTTCGCGGCCGCGCCTGAACGAACGCATGGCCGGCGACATCGGACCGGTCCACGATCCCGCGATCATCAAACAGGGCGACACCTATTATCTCTTTTCCACCAGCCAGGAGAGCGAGGGCAAAGGACTGATCCATGTCCGCACGTCCAGGGATCTGGTAAGCTGGACGCGCGTCGAACCGGTGTTCGCGACGATGCCGGAATGGGCGCGAGCGGCAGTGCCCAGGACGGCGGGTATCTGGGCTCCGGATATCTCGAAAACCGGCGACGAGTACCGGCTTTATTATTCGATCTCGACTTTCGGGCGGAACCGTTCCGCGATCGGCCTCGTCACCACGCCCTCGCTCGCGAATCCCGTCTGGACCGACAAGGGGGCGGTGATGCGCTCCGACAGCGGCGACGATTTCAACGCCATCGACCCGAATGTCTTCAACGACGGCGAAGGCCGGCAGTGGATGGCATTCGGCAGCTTCTGGACCGGGATCAAGATGGTGCGCCTCGATCCCGCCACCGGCCTGCGCTCGGCAGAGGACGGCACGATCCACTCGCTAGCCCGGCGGCGCAATCCGGGCGCCGTGGAAGCGCCGTTCGTGATCCGCCGGGGCGACTATTATTATCTCTTCGTCTCGTTCGACTTCTGCTGCCGCGGAGCCAAGAGCAGCTATTACACCGTTGTCGGCCGTTCCAGGTCACCGACCGGCCCCTATCTGGACCGCGATGGCAAGGACATGATGGATGGCGGCGGCTTTCTGGTTCTCCACGCCAAACTCGATGAAAGCGGGCGCTTCGCGGGCCCCGGCCATCCCGCGGTCCTCGATGAAAAGGGGCGAACATATATCGTCTACCACGCGTATGACGTGCAGCAAAAGGGCCGGCCGACGCTGCGCATTCAACCGCTTGGCTGGACCGGAGACGGGTGGCCCGTGGGACTCTAGGCTAGTCTTTCTGACTTGGCACCGTGAACGAACGCCCCGCCGACGGTTCAGGCCGGCCGGACGCTTTGACGCCATACCAAGCCAAGCCGGTGAGCGCGCTGCTGTGCGCGCTCACCGCCGGTTGCTACCGGCCGCTTGCCCAACAGGGAGGCGCCGCCGCGGCTGCGAGCCGCCTGGACGCGCTGCGCGGTATCACTTTGCAGCACCCAGCCCCAAGGCTTCGGCAATGCGCGTCCACGACACCAGCTTGAAGTTCTGATTTTCGGGCGGTGAAACATTGCGGCCATCCTGCGCGACCATCAGGCCATCGGGGAAGCCCGAGCCCGCCAGGCTGGTGACGTCGAGGCCGTCGGTTTCGGACACACCGTCGATCCCGGCAGCCATGTCGGCACCAACGCGGAACGAGCCTACATAGGCATTGTCGCCCTCGCGGCGGAAGACGGCATAGCTGTCATTGCCCTGGCTCGATGCGACCAGATAACCGGTGCCGTCGGCTTTCGCATAAAGGCCTATCCCCTCGATATCGTCCTTCAGCGCCGGGTTGCCGGCGATGGCGGCAAGCATTGTGCGGGCGGGGCCGCCGCGCGGCTCAGCGCCCTCGCGCCAAATGCCGGCATCTTCCTCGCCGGTATAAAGCATCCCGGTCGCATCGTCGGCGACGCAGCCTTCGACTTGCGTCGCAAACGGCAGATCGCGCACCCGCTTTGTACGGACCTTGCCCGCCGCAGTTGCCACCAATTCCCACTGGCGCATCTGCCCGTCGGCCTGGTTGACGAAGACATAACTCTTCTTCGTCCGCGCGCTGCGATACATGCACAGGCCATAAGGATCGTCGAAGCCCGTTGCCTGAAGTCCGTCGGCAACATCGGTCAGCTTGCGCGTCGCCGGATCGAGCACATAGATCGCTATGCCCTTCGTCGTGCGGTTGCTGGCGGTCACCAGCGTGACGTCGCGCCCGCCGAGCCGGAAACCGTTTCGCAGATCGACATTGTTCATCCTTCCATCCGGCAGGAACTGTATGACCTTGCCGTCGAGGCCATAGACATACAGGCCCGACTTCTTCTGCGTCGCAATGATGACCGACCGGGCGGGCTCGGCCGGGTTGATCCAGATGGCTGGATCATCGGCCGCGTCGCCGCCGGTTTCCACCGGCGCTGTTTCGATTGACGGTCGGGCGAGCGGCATGGTTTCGGGTGCCGGCACCGGCGGCCGCTCGGCCAAGCCCGCGGCGGCAAGCAGTGCGGACCAGCTTGCGATCTTGAAATTGGGAAGGTCCGGCGAATTATCGTCGTCCGCAACGACCACCATCGGCCCCGCTACCGTGACGCTGCCCCCGTCTTCGACCCGGTCGCCGCCAGCCGCCAACGTCAGCGAACCGAGATAGGCGTGATTGTCGGCGGGATCATAGATGTTCAGGCGGTTCGCCGTGGCATCGGACACGAGCAGCCGGCCGTCGGCCGCGATACCGACGCCCTTCGCTTCGCCGGTGATATGGCCCAGGCGCACGATATCGACGATCTCGGGCTGGATCTCTGCCTCGGGCTCGGCGGCGAAACGCCACACGCCGACCGCTTCCTGCGAGAAATAGACCGAGCCGCGATCATCGGCCGCGCAATATTTGACCTCCGATCCAAGCGACCAGCGCCGCGCGAGGCGGCCGGTCAATGCGCCCGCGGCATCGGGCGCCAGACCCCATTGCTCGATCTCGCCCTTGTCGCCGGCGAGGAAGAGATAGAGCGTGCCGTCGCGGTGGCTGCGCGACAAACAAAGCCCGGCTATCGTCATCCCGGGCTCGACTCCCGACGCGGCGAGCGCTGTCGGAACGCCGCCGGCACCGACACGGAAGAATTTCGGGATATTCTCCTTGCCGTCGAGCGTCGCGAGCAGCGGCCCGCTGCCCGGCGGCGCGTCCGTGCGCAGGTCGAGCCCGCGAATATTGCCGACCCTGTGTGTCGCGACGCGCTGCCCCTTCAGGTCGAAAACGTCGATCCCCGCCGATTCGGCACCCGCGAGGATCAGCGAGCGCGACGTATCGCCGGGATCGGCGACGACGACCGCGCCATCCGCACCCGATCCCTGCGTTGCCTGTGTTTCCGCCGAGGCGGCGACGGATGGAATTGCGGCATTGCCCTGGGCGGCGGCATTCGTAGCCGGTATGCCGGCCAGTACGGCGGCAATTGCAAACAAGCTCGTTTTCACTCAATCCCTCCCTCTATTCGAAATCGCGACCGGCAAGGCCGGTTGCCAAAAGCGGCGGCTGCGGGGGTGACCGCGTCCGAATATCATTTCAGAATATTTTTTCTATCTTTATTGTAGAACAGAACGTATATTCATTCCATGACCATGTCACCCCTTATTTCCGCCATGATCGCCGCCGCTCACGCCGCGGGCGAAGGACTGATCGCCGACCGCGAGCGCATCGCCACGCTCACGATCCACAGCAAGGCCGGCGCCGCCGACATGTTCACCGAGGCCGATCTGAAGGCCGAGGCGGCCGTCCGCGAGCGGCTGATGGCGCATGCCCCCGATTACGGCTTCCTGGGCGAGGAAGGCGGGCTGACGCGCGGCCGCGACGCCGACCATGTGTGGGTGGTCGATCCGCTCGACGGTACGACCAACTTCCTGACAGGATCCCCCTTGTTCGCCGTAAACATCGCACTCACGAGACAGGGCGATGTCCTCGCGGGCGTGACCTATGTTCCCGCCATGAATGAACTTTTCTGGGCCGAGACGGGAAGCGGCGCCTGGCTTGGCGAGAAACGCATCAAGATTTCAGCCCGCACGACGATCGAGGAATCGGTGCTGGGTGTCGGCATTCCGTTCGCGACCAAGCCGGACCATCACCTATTCTATGCCGAGATGGAGCGGTTGACCCCGCGCGTGTCGGGCATCCGCCGCCTCGGCGCCGGGGCGATTGACATGGCGTGGGTCGCCTGCGGCCGCCATGACGGCTATTGGGAACAGAGCGTCAGCGCATGGGACATGGCAGCCGGCGTCGCGATCGTGCGCGAAGCCGGCGGTGTGGTGACCGACACGCGCGGCAATGGGCTCGACCTGATGAACGGGACGGTGCTGGCGTCGACGCCGGCGATTCACGCCGATCTCCTGGCGGCGCTGGCGCGGGTTTAGACGAGAACAAGGTGACGACTTCAGCGGTCGGCCGCCGGCCGCCGTAGGGAACCAGGCGCCCGCCCCCTTCAGAGCAAGCGTCCGGTGAAACGCCGCCAGCTTCGCCGTTAGGGCGCAGCTTGTACCATATATTCCGGCTGTTCCCGCAGGTCTCGAACAACCCTTCCGGCGTCGCCTTCGGCCGGGGCGCGCCTCATCTGGTCGAACGCGCCGCGAAACCGCGCGACCATTTCGAACCGCATAAGTCACTCGCCTCCATAATAGCTGCCGCCGCGTTCGACGCGTTCGCGCCGTACAAGTTCGTCGGGATCGATCGCCGCCCGCCAGCTCTGCCGGCCATTGACGAGATCGGCGGCGCGCAGGACGACGGGATCGCTCGACGCGGGCGCCCCGATCACGTCGCGGATGCTGAGCTCGACGCGCGGTTCGGGATCGAAACTAAATTCCAGCAGTCCGAAATTCGCGCTGCGCACCCATGGCTGGCGCAGCCGCACCTCGGGATGCTGTTCGACGAATTTCGGCGCGAGATATTGCGCGAGCCCCGAACTGACGAGGTCATAAAAATCATAACCGCCCTTGTCCGACCAAGGCACGCAATTGACCTCGCCCTGATGGACGTCGCCCGAAATGCCGAGGCAGCCGCCGATCCGTTCATCGCGGATAAAATCGAGAATTTCGTTCCGTTCGTGGAGATAGGACGCCCAGCTATCGCCGCCCTTTTCGGCGAGCGACCAGCCGGTGCCCGATGCGAGAATCTTGAACGCCGCCTTCGACGCCTTCAGTTCGCGCTTGAGCCACGCTTTCTGCCCCGCGCCGAGCATGGTTTTTGCAGGGCGGTCGGGCTCCGACGGCGGGTCGCGATGATAGCGCCCGTCGAGCATGAAAATGTCGATGGGGCCAAAGCTGTGGCGGAAGAAAATTCCCGGTGTGTCGGGCAGACCGGCGGCGGGATTCGCCCACCAGCGGCTGAACAGCCGGTGCGTCATCGCCTTCACGGCATTGTGGCGGTCCGAGTCATTATGGCCGAAATCATGATCGTCCCAGATCGCAAGCTGCGGCACCGAACGAAGCAGCGGAACGAGCGCAGGCACATTGCGCTGACGCGAATAGAGCGCCGAATAGGCGGTCTCGCTGTCGCTGTCGGCATAGATATTGTCGCCGAGCCATAGGAAGAGGTCGGGCTCCATCGCCGCGATCGCATCGAACACCGGCTGTTCGGGGTAAAGCTGAACGCGCGCGCACGAACCGAAAGCGATACGGATCGGGCGCGGCCGGTCGGGCGCGGTGCGGGTGCGGAACGGCAGCGGCAGATGCCGGTCGTCGATCCCGTCGGTCTTGAGGCGATAATGATATATGGTGTCGGGCCGAAGCCCCGTCACCTTGATCGCAGTACATAAATCATTGTCCGGCGTTGCGGCAATCGGCGTGGTCGTCTTCGCATCGCTGAAATCTGACCGCGTCGCATATTCAACGGCAACCCCGAACGCTCCGCTGGCACGCGACCAGACCGTAAAGCTGTCCGGCGTCGTCGCCCCGATCATCGGCCCATCGAGCAGCCGTGGATAGCCGATCGCGGCAGCGTAGAGCCGGCGCGGCAGCGCGGCGAGCAGGGCAAGTGCGCCCGTTCCCCAGAGGAGCTTGCGTCGTTCCATCATCCTGTCCTTCAGTCGCGCAATTTGGTGTTCCAGAGCATCGTCGCAAGCAATGTCGCAACGACCGAACAGCCGATCCAGAACCAGATCGCCGGCTCGAAATCATAGACGCGCGTGGTTCCCGCCATGTGCATATTCGCGTCGATCAGCGCGCCCGACACCTGTTCCTGGATCGCCGCCCCGATATAGCTGAAGACGCCAACCATCCCGAGCGCGGCGCCGGCGACGCGCTTTGGACAAATGTCGATCGCGAACAGCCCGCCCAGCGAGGTGACGAGCCCGGTCATGCCGAGCCCGAACAGGATCACGCCGAGCAGCACCCACGCGTGGCCGTCAGGGCCATAGAAGAAGATCAGCAGTCCGATAATCTCGACCACACCGAACAGCAGATTGACGGGCGGGCGGCGCGCGCCGAAGAATTTGTCGGAGACGAAACCAAAGGCAAGCGCGCCCGCAACCCCTGCCAGCGTGCTCGCGGTCAGCATCGCCCCCGCCTCGCCCAGCGAATAGCCGCGCGCTTCCTGCAGATAAAGGATGCCCCAGCTGTTGAGCGCATAGCGCGTTACATAATTGGCGGCGCTCGCGAGTGCCAGAATCCAGACCGCCGGAATGGCAAGGATCGAAAGCTGCGTCGCGAAGACCCCGCGCTCGGGCGCTCCCTCGGCAGGCGGAGCATAATGATCGTTCCGCCAGTCGGCGACGGTCGGCAGACCCAGCGTGCGCGGACGATCGGCCATCGCATAATAGGCGGCCACCGCGGCCGCGATCGTGGCGACACCCGGTCCCCAGAAACCCCAGCGCCAGCCGCCAAATGCGACGAGCGTCGTAACGACCGCAAAGGTCAGCCCTTCGCCGATCGAATGTGCGGTCGACCAGATACCGTAATAACGGCCACGTTCGCGGTTCGAAAACCAGCTGGCGAGCGCCACGACGCACGAGGGGGCGCCATAGCTCTGGAACCAGCCATTCAGCCCCCACAGCATGACCGTGACCCAGAAGAGCGTCGAAAAGCCCATCGCGATGTTGCACAAGGCCGACAGCGCCATGCCCATCGCGAAGAGCCGTTTCACATTGCTGTGATCGGCCACGAAGCCGTTGATCAGCTTGCCCGCCGCATAAGTATAGAAGAGCGCCGATCCGATCATTCCGAGTTCGAGCGGAGTGAAGATTCCCTGGTCGATCAGCGGCTTCTTCACGACGTTGATCGCGAGGCGGCATGTGTAGCTGACGGCGTAAGCGAGCGTGATCGCGGCGATAATCCGTATCCGATACCGGCGGAAGACGTCGTCGACGTCGCCCCCCTCCTTGAGCGGCAATTCGGGTCCCGCCGCAAAATATTTGAGCATCGATCCTCTCCCGCAGCGGCGCGTCGTTCGCGCTCTCGAATCCATTTATTTCATTTTCAATTCAAATGGAAGATTTGTTTCGTTGCCTTCATGCCATCGTCGGAATGATGAAGGCGCTGTCCCCCGCGCCGCCATCGGGCCAGCGCTGGGTGACCGTCTTGACCTTGGTCCAGAAGCGCACGCCTTCCATCCCATATTGATTATGATCGCCGAAGCCGGACCGTTTCCAGCCGCCAAAGCTGTGATAGGCGACGGGAACCGGGATCGGCACGTTGATGCCGACCATGCCGACATTGACGCGCGCCGCGAATTCGCGCGCGGCGTGGCCATTGCGCGTGAAGATGGCGACGCCGTTGCCGTACTGGTGCTTCGAGGGCAGTTCGAGCGCGGTCTCGAAGTCGGGCGCACGCACGATCTGGAGCACGGGGCCGAAGATTTCCTCGCGATAGGCACGCATGCCGGTCGTCACATGGTCGAACAGCGTCGGCCCGACGAAGAAGCCCTGCTCATGCCCTTGCAAAATGAGGCCGCGGCCATCGACGACGAGTTCGGCGCCTTCGTCGACACCGGTCTGGATCCAACCCTCGACTCGCGCCTTGTGCGCGGCGTTCACGACCGGGCCGTAGTGCGCGTCGGGATCGGTCGATACGCCGACGCGCAGCGCGGCGATCGCCGGGATCAGCTTCTCGCGCAGGCGATTGGCGGTGTCTTCGCCGACGGGGACGACGACCGGCAGCGCCATGCAGCGTTCGCCCGCCGAGCCGAAGGCCGCGCCGGTCAAATCATTGACGACCTGGTCGAGGTCGGCGTCGGGCATGACGATACCGTGATTCTTCGCGCCGCCCATCGCCTGCACGCGCTTGCCGTTCGCGACGCCGCGGTTGTAGACATAATGCGCGATGTCCGACGAGCCGACGAAGCTGACCGCACCGATGTCGGGGTGGTCGAGGATTGCGTCGACCATTTCCTTGTCGCCGTGCACAACCTGCAAAATGCCTGCGGGCAGCCCGGCTTCCAGCATCAGTTCGGCCAGCCGCACCGGCACCGATGGATCGCGCTCGCTCGGCTTGAGGATGAAGGCGTTGCCGGTCGCGATCGCGGGGCCGAACATCCACATCGGGATCATCGCCGGAAAATTGAACGGCGTGATCCCCGCGACCACCCCGATCGGCTGGCGCATCGAATAGACGTCGATGCCCGGACCCGCGCCCTGCGTATATTCGCCCTTCAGCGCGTGCGCGATACCGCACGAAAATTCGATGACCTCGAGCCCGCGCAGCAGATCGCCCTTCGCATCGGCGACGACCTTGCCATGTTCGCTCGCCAGCAATTCGGCGAGCTCCTGCATATGGACCTCGAGCAATTCCCTGAAGCGGAACATCACGCGGGCGCGGCGCTGCGGGTTCGTTGCCGCCCAGGCGGGCTGTGCCGCCCGGGCGGCGGCGGCGGCGCGATCGAGATCGACGGAGCTCGAGAAGCCAACGCGGGCCTGAACCTGACCCGTGCTGGGGTTGAATATGTCGCCCAGGCGCGCGGAAGGGGTGCCGGAACCGCCGCCGGCGATCAATGCGTCAATCTGTCTCATTGCGTGTCCTTACTGGCGCACGATCCAGTCGTGCGCGGGGTCGTTACGGAATACCCAATTGCGCCGGGGGCCTGCCATTACGTTCAGATAATAAAGGTCATATCCATGCGGCGCGCCGACGGGATGATAGCCGCGCGGCACCATCACGACGTCGCCGTCCTCGACCGCCATCGTCTCGTCGATATCGCGCTCGTCGGTATAGACGCGCTGGAAAGCGAAACCCTGCGGCGGCGACAGGCGATGATAGTAAGTTTCCTCGAGGAAGGTTTCGTCGGGATAGGCATCGCGATCATGCTTGTGCGGCGGATAGCTCGACCAGTGTCCGCCCGGCGTGATCACCTCGACGACGAGCAGGCTTTCGGCTTCATCGATGTCGGACAGGATATTGCGGACGTGCCGCGTGTTCGTGCCCTGCCCGCGCACCTCGACCGCGTCCGAGCGGATCAGCCGCACCTCGCCCGCGCCGGTTCCCGGTGCGGTGCAGATCGCAATTTCGGCGTCCGACAATGCCTCGATCGTATAGCGATGGCCGGCCGGCACATAGACCGACGTCGCCGCGCCGTCGAACACGGTCTTGCGTCCGCCGATCCCCTCGAACCGCTCGCCGCCCGCATCGACCGACGCCGTGCCGGTCAGGATCACGAGACAGGCCTCACGCCCGTCCTCGACATCATTATAGCGCTCACCGGCGGCGAGGCGGATCACGCGGAAGCCGACATATTTCCAGCCCGCGCTCTCGGGTGTGATGTCAAGAACGGTGCCGTCGTCGGCCGGCGTGTGCGAACGGACGCGCAACGACATCAGACCAGCGCCTCGGCGCGCGCCAGCCGCTTCAGCGTTTCGAGCCCGAGCTGGCTATATTCGCGGGGGTTTGCAATCGCCGGATCCTGCTCCGCCTCGACCACGATCCAGCCCGAATAGCCCATATCGGCAAGCGCGCGCATGAACGGAGCATAATCATAATCGCCATCGCCCGGCGCGGTGAACATGCCGCCGACGACGCCGTTCAGAAAGCTCGTCCCGTTCGCGCGGAATGCGTCATATTTCGCAGTGCGGACATCCTTGCAATGGACGTGGGCGACCCGCTCGGGGCGCGCCTTGATGATGTCGACCGGCTCGATCCCGCCGAACAATGCGTGCCCCGTATCGAGCACCAGCCCGACATGATCGCCGGTCGCGTCGAAGAAGCGTTCGAGTTCGTCCTTCGTCTCGACGACCGTGCCGAGATGATGGTGATAGGCGAAGCGCAGCCCGCGATCGTTCACGAAGCGCGCCACATTGTTCAGCCGTTCGCCAAACTGCTTCCAGTCGGCGGCGGGCAGTATCGGGTGGGTGTCGAGCCGGCCGCCATAACGGTCGCAATGGACCGCGTTCGACGTTTCGGCGAGGATGAAGACGCTCGAGTCCATATATTCGAGCAACGCGAGATGCGGCGCGAGCGCCGCGATCTCTGCGTCGGCGTCGCGGACGAGCAGGTTCGACGAATACCAGCCGCCGACGATGTCGAGTCCATAATTCGCCATGACCGGCGCCAGCACTTCGGGATCGCGCGGAAATTTATTGCCCAACTCGACGCCGTCGAAACCGATGCCGCGCACGTCGGCGAGCAGTTCGTCGAGCGTCGTGTCGCCGCCCAGCTCGTGCATATCGTCGTTGCACCAGGCGATCGGGCTCACGCCCCAGCGGATCGTCATTTTCTCTCTCCGTGGATTCGGGTTTCATAGTCGCGCCGCGCGGCCCGCACCTCGGCGCGGGTCGACACTTCGGGAACCGCGACGTCCCACCAGTGGCCGCCCGCCGCGGTCGTGATCGCGGGATCGGTCTCGATGACGATCACATAGGTGCCGGCCGATTGCTTCGCGCGGACGAGTGCCGCATCGAGTTCGGCGATGCCGTTCACCTTCTCCGCCGTTGCCCCCAGGCTGCGCGCATGGGCGGCGAAATCGATGGCGGGCAATATATCGTGCGCGGTATCGGCGAGCAGATTGTTGAACGGCCGCCCCCCCGTCCCCTGCTGGAGCCGGTTGATGCAGCCATAGCCGCGGTTGTCGAGCAGGATGACGGTGATCTTGCGGCCAAGCATCACCGAGGTTGCAAGCTCCGAGTTGAGCATCAGATAGCTGCCGTCGCCGACCATCACATAGACGTCGCGCGCCGGGTCGGCCATCTTGACGCCGAGCCCGCCAGCCACTTCATACCCCATGCACGAGAAGCCATATTCGACATGATAGCCCCCGGGGCGATGGCAGCGCCAAAGCTTGTGGAGTTCGCCGGGCAGCCCGCCCGCGGCGCAGACGACAGTGGCATCCTCGTCCGCCTGTCGCCACACTGCGCCGATCACCTGCGCATCGGACGGGAGCGCGTTGCCGGGCGCGGTCGCGGCGGCCCATGCGCTGTTCCATTCGGCAACCGCGTCGCGGTTCGCGTCGCGCCACGACGCATCGACATGCCAACCGGCAAGAGCCGCGGCCAAGGCTTCGAGCGTCTCGCGTGCATCGCCGACGACCGCCTCGGCTCCCTGCTTGATGGCATCGGGTGCCGCGACATTGATTTGCACCAGGCGCTTGCCGGCGAACAGCGTGCGCGAACCGGTGGTGAAGTCCTGCAGCCGGGTGCCGACGCCGATGATCAAGTCGGCGGCTTCGGCGGCAGCGTTTGCCGCGCTCGTCCCCGTGACCCCGATGCTGCCGAGAGCCTGCGGATGATCCCACGCCAGCGCCCCCTTCCCCGCCTGCGTCTCGGCGACCGGAATGCCGGTTTGCGCGGCGAGAGCCGCCAGCACCGCCTCGGCTTCGGAATAGAGCAGCCCGCCCCCCGCGACGATCAGCGGCGCCTTCGCGGCGCGGACCGCCTCGACGAGCCTCGCCAGTTCGGCGCGGTCGGGACGCGGGCGGCGCCGGCGCCACACGCGCGGCGCGAAGAAGCTTTCGGGATAGTCACAGGCCTCCGCCTGGACGTCCTGACAGAGCGCGAGCGTGACCGGCCCGCAGAGCGCAGGGTCGGTGAGCACCGCCATCGCGCGCGGCAGCGCGTCGAGGATCTGCCCGGGCCGCGTGATGCGGTCGAAATGGCGCGATACGGGGCGAAAACAGTCGTTGGCGCTGACCGTCGCGTCGGCGAAATCCTCGATCTGTTGCAGCACCGGATCGGGCCGGCGGCTCGCATAGACATCGCCGGGCAGGAACAGCACCGGCAGCCGGTTGACGTGCGCAAGCGCCGCCGCGGTCACCATATTGGTCGCGCCGGGGCCGATCGACGTCGTGCATGCCATCGCGCGCTGGCGGCGGCTCGCCTTGGCGAAGGCGATCGCGGCATGCGCCATGCCTTGCTCGTTATGGCCGCGGAAAGTCGGGAGAACGTCCTCCAGCCCGGCCAGCGCTTCGCCCATACCGGCGACATTGCCATGGCCGAAGATCGCCCATATCCCTGCGAAATAGGGCATCTCGACGCCGTCCAGCTCGACCCGCTGCACCGCGAGCCAGCGCGACAGCGCCTGCGCCATCGTCAATCTGATATGTCCGCTCATGCCGCCACCCTAGCACGGCGCGCCTCGCGCCAGCCATCGGCGAGGATCCGGAGATTTTCGCCGAGCGCCGCGATCGCCGCTTCGTCGTCGATCGCACCGGTCAGCCATCGCTGCGCAACATCGTGAAAGATCGTGCGGCCGACGGCGAACCCCTTGACCAGCGGAAAGGGCGCCGCCGCGACGATACCCGCGAGCACCTCGTCCTGCGGCGCCGACAGGCCGAGCAGGACAATGCCGCGGCAGAGCGGGTCGTGACGCAGGATCGCCGCCTCGCTCGCCGCCCAGGCAGCGGCGTCGGTGGTGGGTTCGAGCTTCCACCAGTCGGGATAGATGCCGAGCGAATAGACATGATCGATCACCGACGCGATCGTCCCGCTGTTCACCGGACCGTGCTTCGAGGCGATGATTTCGAGCAGGAATTCGTGCCGGGTTCGGCGGCACGCGTCGAACAGCCGCAATATCTGACGATCCTGCCGCGCGCGCAGGTCCGCATCGTCGTCGGGGTGATAGAAGACGAGGCATTTGACGACATGGTTGGTCGGCCAGTCGCGCAGGGTCATGCCGACATCGGGCGTCCCTTCGAACTGGAGCGGGCGCGACCCGGGCACTTCGATCGGCCGGCCGATCCAATAGGGGTGATCGGCCGCCGCCTCGAGCGCGCGCGCGCCGAAACGGCCGTCGAGCAGCACGCCATAGCAGGGATCGCCTTCGCCCAGCCGGTGCAGCGCCTCGAGCGCCAAATTCTTGAAATGGTGGATGCGCGCTTCGTCGCCTTCGCCCAGTTCGGCGAGCAGATCGTCGAACTGGCTGCGATGATCGATCGCGAGCACGGTCAGTTCCGCGCGGTTCCCCTTACGGTTGGTCGACCAGTGCAGCTGTTCGAGCTCGGCGCATTCGCGCAGGCGGTGCGGCCATTGACCGGCCAGAAAATGCTGCAACTCGTCCCACGACGCCATCGCCGGCGCGCATCCATGCCGCGAAACGACCAGCGCGCCGCACGCATTGGCGATTTCGCAGCATTTTTCGAGCGGCATGTTCTTCAGCCACCCGCGCAGGAACCCCGCCATGAAGGCATCGCCCGCGCCGAGCACGTTGAACACCTCAATCGGGAAGCCGCGGCCGACGACACCGGCGTCGAGCGCGCCCGGAATATCGTCCGGGAAAGCCACGCAACCGTCGGCACCGCGCTTGCAAACGAGGAGCGCGGTACTTTTCGCGCGGACCGCGCGAAGCGCCGCCAGCGTGTCGGTCGACCCGCCGAGAATGTGGATTTCTTCCTCGGTGCCGACGATCAGGTCGCAAAGCGGCAGGATGCGCTGGAGCGCCTCGGTGACGCCCGGATCGGCGACGAAACGATCCGCGCCATTGTCCTTTCCGGCGAGACCCCAGAGTACGGGGCGATAGTCGATGTCGAAAATGACGCGGCCGCCGCCCTGTTTCATCAGCGTCGCGGCCTTGAGGCTGGCCTCGAACACCCCCGGCTGCGACAGATGGGTGCCGTTGACGAGCAGCGCACGCGCCGAAGCGATGAATCCGGGATCGATGTCGTCGGCGCAAAGCGCCATGTCGGCGCAATTTTCGCGATAGAAGATCAGCGGAAATGTGTCAGGGTCGCGGATGCCGAGGATGGCGAGCGCGGTTAGCCGGTCGGGGTCGGTGCTGACGCCATCGGTGACGACACCCTCGCGCCCGAGCTCCTCGACGATGAACCGACCGAAATGATCGGCACCAACGCGAGTGATCAGGCCGGTCCGAAGGCCGAGGCGCGCCGCGCCGATCGCGGTGTTCGTCGGGCTGCCGCCGATATATTTGGCGAAGCTCGCCATATCCTCGAGCCGTCCGCCGATCTGTTCGCCGTACAGGTCGATCCCGGCGCGCCCCAGCGTGACGACGTCCAGCGCGCCCTCCCCGCCCAATTTATCCCCCTGTTGCGCCATCACTTTCCAGACCATCCTTCCTTGGTCTGAAACACATATTCCAGTTCTAGAATGTTTGCAACATATGTTTCATACGCGCCGCAAAATGGAACGCCTCAGGTTCCGACATGATCCCGCGCCTTTCCGTCGGTGCGCGTCGCCTCAAAGGCGAAGTTGATCACCAGCGCCTGCGCCAGGCACATCGACGCCGAAAGCGACCGGAATTTCCTGACTTCGGCCTCGCGAATCTGAAGAACATGCTCGGCGGGCTTGGCAACCGGACTCACCAGACTGTCGCTGATCGCGAGAACGCGACCGCCGTTCGCCTTCGCGGAATTTACCACCGCGATCGTCTCTTCGGAATAAGGACGAAAGCTGATCGCGATCAGCAGATCGTCGGGGCCGATCGTATGGACCTGTTGCAACCCGAGGCCGCCGACGCCGTCGATAAAGACCGTGCGCTTGCCGGCCTGGAGCAAGGAATAGGCGATATAGGACGCCACGGGAAAGGATCGGCGAAAGCCCGCGACATGAACGGTGTCCGCAGCCATCAACAGATCGACCGCCGCGCGCATGTCGGCGGCGCTGACCGTCTGCAACAGATTCTGAATCGCCAGGCTGTTGCCTTCGACGAACTCGGCCAGGAGATTCTCGGGCTCCGCCTCGCGCGCGTTCGTAGCCTGATCGAGCTGGCGGACGCGCTCCGAATAGCCGAGCG
Source organism: Sphingopyxis sp. (assembly GCF_035250425.1). Classification (GTDB taxonomy): domain Bacteria; phylum Pseudomonadota; class Alphaproteobacteria; order Sphingomonadales; family Sphingomonadaceae; genus Sphingopyxis. The sequence continues at coordinate 20,030 of NZ_DATFFD010000299.1, read as the reverse complement.
CGGCATTGTTGCTGAGCAGCCCGTCGCGGAACAGCCGCTGCATCTGGCTGGCGCCCTCGAATCCGAAACTCTTGGCGAAGCGAACGATCGCCGACGGCTGAACACCGCAGCGATCGGCGATGACGGCCAATGTTTCGAGCGCGATATCGTTGGGTTCGTCGAGAATGTAACGCGCGATCTGCTTGAGCCGCTTGCTCAGCGTTTCGTATCGGCTCACGATCTCGGCGCGCAATTCTTCCGCCGAAACGGGGGCGGTCGGGACGTCGGTCAACTTCATTCTCCCCCATCATCCATAAAAACGGAATATCTGTTCAAAACTTGTAACGCAACTGTCGCCCTCTGCCATTTTCCACGCTATAGAATGAATGTTTCACCCATAAAAGACATGGAATGATATTTCAACTGGAGAGGATTGAATGCACGATATCGCACTGATAGGCGCCGGCAGGATCGGCAAAATCCACGCGGCGAATATCGCCGCCAACCCGCGCCTGCGCCTCGCGCGGGTAGTCGATCCCTTTCCCGAAGCGGCGGCTGCGGTCGCCGCGCAATATGGCGCGCAGGTCTCGACGATCGAGGACGCGCTGGCCGATCCCGCCATCGCGGGTGTCGTCGTCGCGAGTTCGACCGATACCCACCTTCCCTATAGCCTCGCCGCCGCCGAAGCGGGCAAGGCGATCTTCTGCGAAAAACCGCTCGACCAGAACCTCGCCGCCGCGCGCCAATCGGCCGCGCGGTTCGAGGCGCTGAACGCGCGGCTGTTCCTCGCATTCAACCGTCGCTTCGACCCGAACTTCGCGGCGCTGCAGGCGCGGCTTGCCGGCGGCGCGGTCGGCGCGCTCGAAACATTGCATATCATCAGCCACGATCCCGCGCCGCCGCCGGTCGATTATGTCAAGGTGTCGGGCGGCATCTTCAAGGATATGGTGATCCATGATTTCGACATGGCGCGCTGGCTGCTCGGTGAGGAAGTGGCCGAGGTGTTTGCCAGCGCCTCGGTGCTTGTAGACCCCGCGATCGGCGAGGCGGGCGACGCCGACACCGCGAAGACGATCCTGCGCACCGCATCGGGCCGTCTCTGCATGATCTCGTCGAGCCGCCGCAGCGGCTATGGCTATGACCAGCGGATCGAGGCGTTCGGATCGAAGGGGATGATCCGTGCGCAGAACCAGCTCGAGACGACGGTCGAGACCTGGGGCGAGGATGGTGCCGCCGCCGACCGCTTCCAGAATTTCTTCCTCGACCGCTACGCGGTCGCCTATGCCCGCGAGGCCGAGCATTTCGCGGACATCCTCGATGGCGCACGGCCGCTGATCGGCTATCTTGACGGCGTCGCGGCATTGACGCTGGCCGAAGCCGCGGCGCAATCGGCGCGGACGGGCGAGCGCGTGACGCTGTAATCGGGTGGCGAGCAGCGCGCGCCCGCTGCTCGCCATTGGTTTGGCAAACCATGACGGCAATATGGCGCGCGCGCGCCGCCCCGGCGCGGGGATCGGCACTGGGGACAATGGCTTAATACCGTCCGCAAGGCCGCCCCCCTTTGATTAGCGATGGGACTACATGGAAAAGGGGGCGCTTTCGCGACCCCCCTCCATTTCGCGAAACATGGTAGCCCGTTCAATATGTCAGGGTCAGCCCGACGCGCATCGAACGGCCATATTTTTCCGCTTCCCGGAAACGCGACGGTCTGGCGAAATAATAATAGTCGACCGCATCGGTCAGGTTGGTACCCTCGACAAAAATTTCGAGGAACTTCGCGGGGCGGTAGCCGATGCGAGCATCCACCGTGGTGATCGCGCCGAAATAGCCATCCGACTCGCCCGAGGGATCGCTGACGTCGATGCCTTCGCTGGTGTCGAGATAGGCCGAGCGGTAGGAGAGCGCCACGCGGGCGGAAATGCCGTACTTCTCGTAATAGAGCTGGGCACTGGCGATCGTGTCGGCCTGCCCGACCACCGGCGTCTTGATCGTCCGTCCCGGAACCTCGAGATCACTGCTGCTGAGCGTCAGATTGGCATTGATGCCGAACCCGTCGAGCGGCGAGGGCAGAAAGGTCAGCGGCTTCTGCACCGCGAACTCGATGCCCTTGATGGTCGCCTTGTCGCCATTGATAAAGGTGCTGACGTCGGCATCGACCAGCGGCACGCCGGCGAAGGTTCCGCTTTGGACGCTGGTCGTCCCGAAGATCGGATCGGAGATCCGTTTGTAGAAAACCGCGACCGACATCCCGCCTTCCCTGGGGAAGTAATATTCAAGTCCGGCATCAAGATTGAACGACTTCTGCGGCTTGAGGTTCGGATTGCCCAGCGCGACCTCATTGTCCCCCGCATTGACGAAAATCGTCGGAGCAAGCTGGACGAAGGGCGGACGACCGATCGCGGTTGTCACCGCGGCGCGGGCCTGAAGATTCCGGCTGATCTCATATTTGAGATTCAGGCCCGGGAACCAGTCGGTATAGGCATAATGCCCGAAGGTGTCGTAGCTGCTGTCGAGGGTTGTGCTGCCGGTAAAGGCGATCGCCGCCGTATCGCCCTCGGTCCGCTCGACACGGATGCCCGGAATGATGGTCAGCTCGTCGACCTTGATGTTGGCCATCACATAGGCGGCGGCGACTTTTTCCTCGACCCGGTAGTCTTCCGATGTCGACTGGGCGATCTCGTCCGACTCGGGCCGGAACAGGCTCGTGTCGCCGGCATTGGCAAAGACATAATCCTGGATTGTATCGAAATCGATCAACCCGCCGAAACCGTAACGCCCGTCAAAGATCGTGGGCACGCTGTCGCTGCTGTCGCTGGCAGCCGTGCGGCTGGCGGCGGCGCCTCTGGCCCGCAGCGTGCGGCCGGTCTGGTCGGCGAAGCGGTCGCGGTCGAGATATTTGCCGCCCAGCTTGATGAAGCTGTCGGCCCCCAGGGCGTCGACCGGAATCCGAAGATCGACACGCAACTGGTCCATTTTCTCCTGCGCCCGGCGTGACACCTGCTTGTAGCTGCGCAGCCGGTAATTGGCGAGGTCGAGCGCGGCGGCGTTCGGCGTGAAGCTATCGAGCAGCCCATCGCCGGACTCGAAGCTGGTGCCGACCCCGGATGCGCGATATTCCACCTCGTCGCGGATCGGATCCTTCTTGTTCGAGGTCGATCGGGTTCCCTCGACCGTCAGTTCCGCCCGGCCGATGTCGAACTTGCCGCCCAGCGAGAAGGTAGTGGTATCGGTCACTTCCTGGCGGCGGCGCAGCAGCCGGCGCGCGTCGGTCGAATCGGTGGTCCCGCCATTCTGATCCAGCGACGAATAATCGCCCGCGTCCTCCGGGAGGAACAGGCGGAAGCGCTGACGCTCTTCCCTGTCGGAAAATTCCGAATAGAGGAACCGGGCATAGAGGTTGACCGTGTCCGAGGGCCGCCAATCGAAGTTCGCGACCGCGCCCTTGCGGATGCGATAGGCGGGATCGTAGACACGCTGGTCCAGTTCCTCGGGCAGATCGAAGCCGTCTACCTCCTGCCGCGCGCCCGCAAGGACGTCTTCGGAATAGGACGGCCGCTTCGAATAATTGGCGGCGACGACCAGGCCGAACTGCTGGTCCGCGCCGAAGGTTCCGCCGATCGAGACATCGCCCTCACGCGAATTGCGCCCCGTATCCTCGAAGAAGCCGACGACGCCGCGCGCGCTGCCGAAGAGGCGGTTCTTCTTGTCGAAGGCGGACACCGTGTTGATATCGACCTGCCCGGCGATGGCGTTGGCGTCGAGGTCGGGGGTCAGCGTCTTGTGGACGGTGACCGAGCCGATCAGGCCCGAGGGAATGTCGTCGAGCTTGACGTTGCGGTTCTCCGGCTCGGGCGCGGAGGCGGTCTGATTGTTGATCGTGACATTGGCGAGGTTCGGCTCGATCCCGCGGATGATCAGATAGCGCCCCTCGCCTTTGTCGGTGGCGACCGAGACGCCGCTGAGCCGCCGCACCGCCTCGGCCACATTCTGGTCGGGCAGCTTGCCCACATCGTTCGCCGAGACGACTTCGCTGGTGGTGTCCGACTTGCGCTTCTTGTCGAGCGAGGCGGCATCCGAAGCGCGTTGTCCCGTCACGACAATGGCATCGTCGCTTCCTTCCGCCTCAGCCGAGACGGTCTGGGCGGATGCCGGCAAGGCGATCGCGCCGGCAAGCGCGACAAGGCTCACCTGCATCGATCCCATGGCGACCCGGCGCCAGGCAACTATGTTCATAATTTCCTCCCCATTTCCCGAACGGCGCGACTCTCTGTCGCTTTTCTGTTGCGGCATAATGGCACAATTATTCCATATTGCAAACAAAATAGAATATATCTTGCACGATTGCGCCAAGGGCACACGAAAGCCGGACGGGCGCGGCCCGCTCCGATCGATCCGGCAACAGGGTCAGACGGGTAGCGTCCAGCACGCCCGGGCTTCGAGGCCGCCGGGCGCGCATGGGCGCGGCATGGACGGCCGCCGCTGGACGCGGCATGGACGGCCGCCGCGCGGAGCGATTCGAGGTTCTCGCCTCCGAACGGATCCAAGTTCGCGAGAATATCCGCATGCTCGAAGCGAGGGAGTGATTTTCTTCATTCGGCGTCTGAGGCGTTCCTCGACGTCATTCGCTCGCCGGCGCCCCCGCTCCGCCACGCAGGACGGACGGGCGCATCCTGGCGTCCAACAAGAATGGCGCACCCGAAGGGATTCGAACCCCTGGCCTCTGCCTTCGGAGCGGGTACCAACAGGCTACGCTATTCAACGCCAGAGCCTGTTTTCCTACCCTAAGCTACTAATATCGCATCGGAAAGATGAAAATCGCTGCCGCCGATGCTAACCTAGGCCCGCCGAGAATACACCCCCTGTTGCTTACGCGGTGCTTTCGCGGAAGCAGTACGGTTCGAAGAGGTTGCAGCCTATGGGCAGGATCACAAAACGCCTTGTAGAGGCGGCTATCGCCGAGGTGAAGGATTATATCATCTGGGACGACGAATTGCCGGGTTTCGGCATCCGGATATTCGCGTCTGGCAAGCGCAGCTACATCATCCAGTATCGCACCCAAGGGCGATCGCGGCGTCTGACGATCGGCATGCACGGTATCTGGACCCCCGAAATGGCGCGCCGCGAGGCGCGCATTCAACTGGGTCGCGTGGCTCAAGGCGAAGATCCGCAGGAAGAGCGACAGATCGACAGGCAAGCGATAACGGTCAAAGAGCTTTGCACCTTGTATCTGACCGACCTCAACGCCGGCCTGATCCTCGGCAAAGGCGGGAGACCGAAGAAGCAATCGACCATCGACACCGATACGGGTCGCATCCAGCGCCACATCGTGCCGCTGCTTGGACCGCGGCGGGTCAGGGATCTGGACAAGGCCCACATCAACAAGGCGATGAAGGACATCATGGCCGGCAAGACGGCGGTCAGCGTCAGGACAGCGAAGCTGCGAGGCAAGGCGATTGTGAGAGGCGGCGCGGGAACCGCCGCCAGAACCATTGGCTTGCTGGGGGGTATCCTGACCTATGCCGTCGAGTTCGGCATCATCGAAACCAATCCGGCGTTCGGTATCCGTAAACCGAAAGACAATGTTCGCGACCGCCGGTTATCGGAGGCGGAGTATCGCTTGATCGGCACCAAACTTCGCGACGCGGAGGCCGATGGGCAATACGCGATAGCTGCACAGATTATGAGACTGCTGGCGCTCACCGGCTGCCGACGTAGCGAACTGACCAAGCTTCGGTGGAGCGAAGTCGACATCGAAAGCAGCTGCCTTCGCCTGGAAGACAGTAAGGAAGGAAAATCGGTCCGGCCCGTCGGCTTGCATGTCATCGAATGCCTGCAAAAACAGGGGATGTCAGAGGCTCGAACTTATGTGTTCCCCGGCACAGGCAGCGACAACGCCTTCGGCGCTCTTCCCGATCACTGGACGAAGATACTCGGCGGATGCGGTCTGGACGACATCACACCGCATGTGCTGCGACATAGTTTCGCGAGCATCGCAAATGATCTTGGCTTCACCGAAACGACGGTTGCAGCGCTGCTCGGTCATGCCAAGGGGTCGGTAACCGGCCGCTATATCCATACAATGGACGCCGCGCTCATCGCAGCCGCCGACACGGTTGCCGGATATATCCAGGGCCTTCTTGACGGAGCCCATTACAAGCTGACCGCCTACGCCCTCGATCATGCTTCCCGTAAACAGGCCCTTGCGAGCTTTCTGGCGGCCGCTGTTGCAGAGGAGCCCGCCGCCGACGCGAGCGGAGAATCTCTCGCCGCTTGAGAGGGCAAGGTCACGTCCCTAGCCAGAACCGTTCCTTTGATCGGGCCAATTATGGCCCGGTTACAAGGAGTAAGACATGACCAAGGACGCCAAAACGTCGATAACCGATACGGCAATCATGCCTCGCTACGTGACTACACCGAATGCAGCGATACACCTGGGCCTATCGCCTCGAACCCTCGAGAAGCATCGATGCTACGGTACGGGTCCAACATATCGAAAGCTGGGCGGCCGGGTGGTCTATGCGATCGACGATCTTGAGGCTTGGGCCGAGCTTGGAACGCGGCGATCAACCTCAGATCCGGGTTTGGGTGAAGTGAGACCTGCCAAACACGGCTCGCCTCATGCCCCCGTCAAAGTGACGAAGAATTAACTAAGCAATATATGAGCCGGCATTGGTATATTCGGTGCCGGCTTTGGACCGGCGGCTACTTCTAGATGACGGCGACCCATCGGCTCTTGAGATCAAGCCGAGAAAAGCGGGCGTTTGCTAATGTCGCCATGGTCATCCATATCAAATCCGTCGTCGACAAAGTAGTTCATGGATACAAACGTACAAACGTCTGTCTTTTCGTTGACCATGGTTTTGCGGCGAAGTGTGAAGAGGTCCAGCGGGAGGAATCTAAATAGGGGGCGACAATGTTCGGACAGAAATCCGTGCGAGAGAAGGCTGGAGCGAGATACCGCCGGTTGTTCGAACGGGCGATCAAAGACTTCGACGGGCGGATGCGGGCCATCGTAGCGTCGCAACGCGCAAAAGGTGTCCTCAAGTCCGGCGCCACGATCAAGGCAGCGGTGAGGGCAACTTCGGAAGCAACGTATGAGGCGATCCAATCTGCACTCGCCGGCATCGGGTCGGTTACCAGTCACGCAGGCGGGGAGCGCGTGGCGATGATGGCCGAACTTCGCGAAGCGTTGGCAGAACACCATGCGGCCATCGAGGCGAGGGCCGGCGATGCCCTTGGCCGCGTCGGCTTGGGCAGCGACGTCCGCCACGCCGCGCGATTGTTCGCCGAGGAACGCGGGCGTCATGAAGAACTGATCGATGATTTTGTCGAAGGCTGGGCCGCGCCGACCGCCAAACCATGGACCGAGCGACATCCTGTCCTCTTTCTCCTGGTTACCATCCTCGCTAGCATAGCCCTCGGATGGGTGGCGAAGTCGCTCATCGGCGAACAGTGGCAAGAGGAGAAGCTACCCTCCCCTCCGGCCAAGCAGGCGCCGGCCGCGCCACCAGGTTCGCAGCCGGCAAAATAGTGCCGTCAAGAGTCCGAAAGTTCGTCCGCCGCGAACGCATCGTGGCGGCACCATATGATCTCGCCATCGGTCAGGAAGAAATGGCTTTGACAGCCGCTCGTGCGCCAGATCGAAGGCCGCAAGGTGGCCGGACCATCCAGCGATTTGAGCGTCCAGATCGGCCGGCGCGATCCGACGAAGCGCAGGTTGAGACTGTCGCCGCAGCCGCAGGGACAACGCATGACGGCGAAGGACGCTTTACCACCGTTCGCCGTGACATAGAGCCTGTTGCCCCGCGGATGCTGCGGCCGCTCCTCGACAACCGTGACCATCACGAGCCCGCGGTCGCCGCGGATTCTCCCGATGAGACGCGCAAGCCAGGCCCGGCGGCGCGCGATGAATGCCTTCAGCATCAGGCCGCCTTCGACAGACGCGGCAGCAGAAGCGGCGGCAAGGCGTTGCCCCGGCCGACATACGCCGCGAGCGATGCATCCGCGTCCCCTTCGGCGCGGTTAACCGTCCGGCCGTGGGTGAAGAGTATCTTCTGGACGGCGAAATTCGCGTTGAGCCGCGTCCGGAAGGGATGCAGGCGGGCAAGCAGCTCGTTCACGGCGGCCGACGCGACCGCAGCGTTGATGCTGATGACCGCAGGCCGGTCGACGTCGACGCCCTTGATATAGCCGCGACGTACCTGGTCGGCGTAGAAGACCGGATCGGTGCGATAGAGATATTCGGCGCGGAGGTTGTCAGCGTTGTAAACGCCGCGCGACCGGAGGCTGGACCGGCCGGGCACGAGATAATGCACGCCCGCCGAGATGCTCGCGATGCCGCCGTCGCCATCGGCGTCGAGGCGCACGCCCATGTCGATATAGGGCAAGGCGTAGAAGGTCGCGAGGCGGTTGAGGGTGTCGCGGCCCTCGACCGAATCCATGCAGCCGAACACCATGTCGCAGCTGCTCACGCGGGCAATAGCTTCGGCCGCTTCGATGCGGTCCTCGACCACTTCGATCACAGTCCCGAGGCCGATCGCGTCGATATGGGTCTTGATCGCGTGCGCCTTGTTGATCTTCGCCTCGGCATGCGCCCGGCGCGTCCCCCAGATACGATTCAGGTTCTTCGCCTCGACGACATCGAATTCGACGAGCACGATCCGGCCGACACCCAGCCGCGCGAGCAGTTCGACGATCGGGCTGCCCGTCCCTGAAACCCCGACGATCGCGATCGACAACTGCGAGAGAATGCGCGTCGTCCGGTCGCCGAACGCCTGGCGATGACGAAGGTCAAAATCGCGCGTGCGATCGCTGTCGAGCCCTGAGGCATCCCAGAACAGAAGGTCGTCGCCTACCACGCTGACGCGCGCAACCTCTCCAACCACGGCGCCGCTCGCCAGCCGGCGGGCAAAGACCTCGCCATCGGGAAGCATGATTGCGCTGAGGTGATCGCCCGGCACCTTGAGCCCGACGGCCGAGAAGAGATCGGCGTCGGAGATGTCATCGGTACCCGAAAAGAAGTGCGCGCCCTTCGGGTGCGAATGGAATTTGATGACCGCGAGGCCTTCGGCCTTTGCGCGAGCCAGCAATGCACGGAGCGCCCGTGTCGGCCATCTGACCGAGACAGGGCTGCGCCAGCAATCACCGTGCGGAATTTCGACGATCTCGTGCAGGGCGAAGAGCGGACGCTCAGGCGTCCCGCCCCGGCCGCAGAGCCCGACCGCGACCGCTTCCAGGCCCGACCCGTCGTGCAGGTGGGTCTTCAGCCTTGCGTGCTGCGCGTCGATCATGCGGAGAATGTCCATAGCTATTCCTTTCAGCGCTTGCGGAATTCGTGCTTCAGCCACCCGCGAACACGGCGGATATGGGTGGCGAGGCTGTCGACTTCGGGATTCCAGCCATAGTGCCGCGACCACTGCTGATAGGTCAGCCCCTCGAGCTGGAATTCCGAGAGATTGTTGATCTGCAGCCCGTCGCTGCGGCTCAGCGGCGGATAGAAATAGGCCATGTCGATGCCGCCCGACGGATAGTTGTCGACGCGGATCGCGACCCTTGCCAGCACGACATTATAGCCCGCGGGGATCGGAAAATCGTGGATGATGATCCACAACGCCCCGGCCAGATTGGCCGCTTCCCAGCGACACCCGAGCGCGTCGAGCGCCCGGGTGTCGCTGGGGCCGAGTTCGAAATCCCGGCGCATTGTCCTCAGCCCTCCGTCTCGTCGAGCGGGAAGGATTCGAACACCTCGATGCCCGGCTCGCCGAGGTCAACCTTCTGGTCGAGTTCGAGCGAGACATAGTGGCCGCCGTGCATGCGCTTCTCGAGTTCATACTTCTCAGGCGGCGTCTTGCCGGCGAGTTCGAGCAGCTCACGCGCCGTGATGAAGCGCTTCTCGATCACATAGTGGTTGTGGTCGATCTTGACGCGGTAGCGGCGCGCGGGCGGCGGGCAGCGGTTTTCGCGGCCGCATTCCTCGATGTCGACGATGTCGACCTCGATGATGTCGCGGCCGTTCTCGTGGCGGACTTCGACTTCGACTTCGACGTCGACGCCGACCTTGTCGTGGATGATCACCACATCTTCTTCGTTCTTACCAGGGCGTTCCATGGTCGTTCCTTCGATTCGCGGGCCGAAATGAACCCGACGCCTGCTAAGTATGCTTAGCGCCGCTAAGTGTCAAGTGCACTAAGTAGTGCTTGCTAAACTTAGCAAATCTGCTATCAGAACCGAACTGCTGGAGGGCTAGAATTGGGTGACCTATGACCAAAACGAATGAGGAGACTGACAGGGGTGCGACATTTGGAAAAATTCTCAATGACATACGAAAGTCGCGAGGATTCACGCTAAGGGATGTGGAGAGAATTACGGACGGGCAAATCTCGAACGGCTATCTGAGCCAGCTCGAAAAAGGCGGCATCGAGAAGCCCTCCGCGATGAAGCTTCATCGTCTCGCGAGCGCCTACGCTGTCGACTATAACACGCTGATGGAGCACGCCGGCTTCGTCACGGAATCGGCGACGCCGATCAATCGGGTCGCAACTTCGATCCTCGGTGAGCTTTCACACGAGGAAGAAGAACAGTTGCTTCAATATCTGAGCTTTTTACGGAGCCAGAAGAAGTAGTGCTGGCGGACGACTCCTCCCTTCCCGAAGACGAAAGAGAGGAGGTCGCCCGCCAAGCGCGGCTTGCCCTTCTGAACGCGGATGCGTTCGGCATTTATCCGACCCCGGTCGACCAGATCATGGACGCCGCGAAGATCGAGGTGGTGCCGATCGCGATCGACGAACGGCGGCTTGCCTGGCTTCGCCAGCGGGCGGAACGGGCAAGCCAGGCGCTCCTTTCCGCGCTGTCGAAACTATGGGGTGTCTTCGATCCGCACGCGCGCATTGCCTATATCGACCCCGAGACGCCGGCGGAGAAGCTGCCTTTTCTCAAGCTTCATGAGAGCGGGCATGCCCTGCTTCCCTGGCAAAGCGTGTTCGGCCATTTCGAGGATTGCCGCAAAACCCTCTCGCCCGAGATCAAGGATGAGTTCGAGCGCCAAGCGAATGTCTTTGCGTCAGACGCGCTCTTCCAGATCGACGGTCTCGCACGCGACGCACGTGACCTTCCATTCGGGATCAACGCCATCCTCGCGCTCGCAAAGCGCTATGGGGCATCCATCTATGCGACCGCCCGGCGCTACGCGGCGACCCACGAGCGCGCGTGTGCGGCCGTCATTCTCGATCCCTTCGAAATTCACGCAGACCTTGGCGTGATCGCCCGCATTCGCAGGGTCGCCGTCTCCCCCGCCTTTGCGAAGCGCTTCGGCAACTATGCCTGGCCTGAATGGATCGCGGCGAAAGAAGGGCTGGGACGCCTCATCCCGACGAAGCGAATGACACTGCAGCGCTCGTTCGCAATGGCCGACGCAAACGGGGTGCGCCATGAATTTCTAGGCGAAGGCTTTCGTACGTCGCGCCACTTCATCATGCTGATCAGTTGTACCGATGCCATCGCGCCGCAAATCATCGTTCCCGATCGCCAGTTGCTGCTGATCTGATGTCGGTCCAGATCACAGCCTATATCGCGAAAGAGGAAGCCGAGCAGTTCCATCTTTATGCCGCATCGCTCGGCATCGACAAAAGCTCCCTCGCCAATCTGCTCATCAAGCGCGAACTCCTGCTCGATCGGCTCGGCGACCTCGGCAAGTATCGCCACGATGTACCGCGTGCCCAATGCATGAAGATTACGGCACACGTCGCAGACCAGTCCACCAAGACGGCGTTCGAAGCTGCAGCACAGCGTCACAAATTGCGCCCCGGCATCGCTGCGAGCATCTTGTTTCGGGCCGAGCTCTCCGAAATCTGGCTAAAGCAATCGCTTAGCCACCTTGACTCGGATTGAGTCTAAAGATTTGACTCAAATCGAGTCAAACTATAGCATCCGTTAATTCGTACTGTAGTAGCGGTTCGACCAAGTACAGTGCGGCGACCGACAATGTTTCGAGTCGCCGCAAGGGGGATAGCTCATGGGAGTGCTTGCTCAGTCACCTTCGAAATATGCGCTCACCGATCTGACGCTGCGCTCGATGATCGAGCTTGAGAGGGCGAATGCCGGTCTCGATTATGAGACCGACGTTCTTGCCCATCTGTCGACCGCACTGCTGGAGAGCTCGGGCGAAAACACCGGCACCGCGGCTTTCACCTTTGTCGAGCCCAGCCTCTACGAGCCCTATGAGCGCATCGTGCGCGAGTGCGGTCCGGCGGGTCAGCCGAAGGTTCAGCGGATCCAGGCATATATCAAGAGCATGAGCGACGACCTGTCCCTCGTCGTGGGAGGCGATGCCGCCCCGGTGGGCAAGCTCATCCCCGCGTGCACGAGGCTCCACCGCGAACTGGTACAGGAGATCAACTCGGAGGTCGCCTTTGACGTCAACGATTGGCCGTCCGTCTACGAAAACGCTTCGACTCGCGTCCGCGCGTCGTAGGGTTCGGGCCTTTCTCGACCAGATCGCTGAGCTCGAGAATGCAGACTTTCCTCACCCCGACGGCAAGGAGGCGCTCGCGCTCCTGAAACGGGAATTCGAACTTCGGCAGCGTTCGCTCGGCCGGATCCCAGACACTGTTTCCGACGCCACGGTCGACGAAGTCTGTGCCGACACCAGCATATTTCTTGAGCGCTATACCGACATTCTCGGTTTCATCCTGCGCTCGACGAACGTGCGCAACGCCTTCGAGGTCCATTTTCCGCTCAAGCGCCTCATCCAGCGCGTGATCGGAGAAGAGGCGAAGCTCATCATGTCGTCCGAATGGAACTTCGTTCCGTTCACATGGCCGATGAATCTCGATGTCCTCGGCGACTTCGTCCTCGTCGGCGGACCCGCGCCGGAATCGGGGAATGTGCTGATCATCCCGCTCGCCGGCCATGAGATAGGCCATTCGGCGTGGCGCCAGGCGGACATAGCGCTCAAGATTACCCCGCGGCTCATCGCCGCGATCGCGCAGGCCATCGCGAACCGTCCCGACGACAGGGACCGCCTCACGTCGCAGCTGGCTCGCGACGGGCATGATCTGTCCTGGCTCGAACATCAATGCTTTGCTTCCGCGGCAAAGCAGCTCGAAGAGATCTTCTGCGACATGTTCGCCCTCTACGTCTTCGGCCCCTCCTTTGCGTTCGCCTACGAATATTTCCTGGCGCCCGGGAAAAGCAACCGGAGCGTTACCTATCCCTCGAGCCTCAACCGCGTGCGATATCTGCTCGACGGCGTTCGCGAGCTGAAGTTTGCGGTCGATGACGATCTCTTTGCCAACTGGCAGGACTCGTCGCTGCGGGTGGGGATTGCTGGCGACATTCTTCTTTTTGCCGATGACGCGGTCGAGGCGATGTTCCCCATGGTGCGCGATCTGGCGTTCGACATTCTCAAGCGATCCTCTGTTCCCATGTGCCGCGATGCGGCCGTCGACCGTGTCCGTGGGGCGCTTACGATTGGCATCCCCGACGGCGACGGGGCGACTCTCGCAGAAATCGTGACGGCCGGTTGGTTGCACCTTCGCGGCAAGGGCGGCCTGTCCACGGAAACCGACCAGCCCGAACTTGGCATGCTGAACGAGCTGATGCTGAAGTCGGTCGAAGTATCGGAATATAGATTGAGGTTGGGCCATGCTTAGCGCCGAACAGATCATCGACGCGCTCGATGCAGATACCGACGATCGGCTGACCGTCGTTCCGGGTCCCGATCCGGATGCCCTTCGAGCACGCGGCGCGACCTCGATCGATCTCCGCCTCGGGCGGTGGTTCCGCTCATTCCGTCAGACGAGCACCAAGTCGGTGTCGCTGGTCGCCCTTCCGATCCAGGAGCGAAGCGGCGCCGCGCAAGAGTCGCCAACCAAGCAGCATTTCGTGCCATTCGGTTCAAGCTATGTCCTGCATCCGGGCCGCTTCGTCCTCGGCGTCACGCTGGAATGGCTTCACCTGCCGCGAACGCTGTCGGGTTATGTCACAGGAAAATCCTCGCTCGGCCGTCACGGTCTCGTCATCGAGACGGCCGCCGGGCTGCACCCGATGTTTTCGGGATGCCTCACGCTCGAACTCGCCAATGTGGGCGAAGTGCCGCTGGAGATTTACCCGGGCATGAGCGTCTGCCAGATCTTCCTGCACCGGACGATCGCATGCGAGGCGGACAATTTCGGAGAGTTTTCCGGGCGGAGGAAGCCCGTGCTGAAAGCGCCGGGCATCGACCCGGTGTTCGACAAGCTGAAGGATCTGCCGGCCATCACGCCCCATCAGAAATGATGTCGGAGTTCCGGATCAAAACGGTCACGATTTCCAGCACCTCAATGCCTGACCTGCTTCGCGGCACCGCGGAACATGATAGAGCGGGATATGGACGACGCAGACACGACATCACCCGAGCCCGACCCGCGCTTTCGCTGCTTCGAGCGCCCCGATGAGGCGGCAGCGGTCGAGAAGTCGGTCGCCAAGCTGCTCGGAAAATTGCAGATGCAGTCGCAAGCCATGTTCGTGGATGAAGGGAATATCCTTCGAATGAACCATGGCGCCGGCTGGATCCATTCGGCTCGCGAAGAAGATCCGGACACGACGATGCACCAGATTTCGGCCGAGTGGGTGATCCCCTTCAAGGATCTCGCTGACAACGACCTTGGCCTCATCGCCCGCTCCATCCTTCCGATAAGCGAGGGTATGCAGCGGCAGTTCGCCGAGAATATGTATGGCGTTGTCGGCGCAGCTGCGGAGAAGGTCGGAAATGTCGTCGACGCGCGCGCCGCCGGATCCTTTCCCCAGTCGATGCTGGAAATGATGAAGAAGATCGAGCTGGGTGTCGACCGCGACGGCAATGTCAGCATGCCGCAGACGCATGTCAGCGCCGAAACATTCGAACGCATGAAGTCGGAGTTCGAAAATGTGTCGCCCGAACTTGAAGCTGAATTCGAGAGGGTCAAGGCGGAGAAGGTTCAAGCAGCGCTCCACAAGGAGGCTGAACGCAAGGCCAGATTCAAGACGGCCAAGCCGTGAGCAGCAGGGCGCTCCTCGCAATCGGCTGCGACCGTTACGATCATCTGGCGCCGCTGCTTGGCGCCGAGGCCGACGCCTCCGGGATATTCGATCTGCTGATCGCGCCGCAGGTTGGCGACTATGACGTCGGCAACTCGCAGCTCCTTCGGTCTCCGACCCTCGGCGAAGTCCGCGAGGCACTGACCTCGACCCTGTTCACGGGCGAGACGCTGGACACCCTCACGGTGGTCTTTGCTGGTCATGGCGCCGTCGGCAGCGGCAGCTTCTACATGGCCATGCGCGACAGCCGGGCAGATGCCCTGTCCGCCACCGCGCTATCGCTTGCCGATCTTTTCCGCATGATCTCCGAGGCCGCACCGCGGCAAACCTATATCGTTATCGACGCCTGTCAGTCGGGTGGCCTGATCTCCGACCTCAACGTCATCCTGAAATCCGAAGTCATGGGCGAGTTCGGGACGCCGGGAGTGAGCTTGCTCGCCACATCGGCATCCGACCAGTCGGCGATCGAGATTGACGGCAGGGGGGTCGGAACCACGGCCCTGATGGAGTGCATCAGGGGCGACATGTTCCTCCAGGATACGAGCGCAACACTCGACCTCGTCGAAATCGGCCGCGCCGTCTCGCAGCGCGTCAGCGCCGCGGGGGAACAGACGCCCGTCGTCTGGGGCCTCAACCTCTATGGACCAGCCGGCTTCTGCAAGAATCCGCATGCCGGGACCGGTGACGCGCCGCTCCGCAGCGTTCAGGCCGGATGGCCCGACGCGAAGATCGGTTCATCCATCCGCGAGGGTTTGCCAAAACTGTGGGCACCCTATGTCACCATATCAAACCGGTGGGACGCTCGCGAATTCGTTGACCGGTTGGGCGCGATCCTCGAAGAGTTGAAAGGCGAACCCGAAGCGCAGGTCATTTTCGCGCAGCGAATGGCTCAGGCCTGCGCCGTGCAAGCCCAGCAATCTGCGGATCGCGGGAGGGAGATCGAGGTCCGCGCGGCATGCGCCGTCGCGCTGCTGCCCTGGTCCCGCGAAGCCGCCGTTGCAGACCATCTCTCCGCGGCTTGCTCCGGAATCGCGTCGCTGGTCGAAACGATGATCGCCGATGCGGTGGCGGCGCTCGACAACTACCGCTTCTCGCTGGTGACAGGCGGACTGAACGAGCTTTATCATCTCCCGATCCGGATATCGCAGCTTCTCGGCTGGGCAGGATTTGCGATCCACACCCGGCTCTGGAATGGAGAGGATAGTTCGGCTGCCGCAGCCCGCTTCACGTCGCTGCTGTCACGCATTTTCGAGACCTATTCCCTTTCTCTGGTGGCAATGAGCGACGCCCAATCGCCAGCCGTCATGAGCACTATTTCAGCCATGTCGCGGATCGGCCTGCGCGATCAGGGCGAACAGCTCCTCGGCCATCTCTTCTCATCTTCAATTGCCAATAAAGGCAAGGTTGCGTTGGCCCATCTCGAGCCCGATCAAATTCTCGGATATCTGATTGCCCGGGCGGCTCAGCCCGGTGGGGTTCGCGCGAAATTCATCGCTAGGCCGACGGAACTCATGCTCGCCCTCCTTCGCGCCGCACCGCATTTCGACCTCGCCGATGAGTTCGACGCCGCGCTCGAACAGGTCGATCATCTGGCCCTCAATGCCTATCTGCCAGAGAACTTCCAGGAGTTTGGCGACGCGATCATCCGGGGTGGCAAAAATGCCGTATTCCAAATTGGCCATGATGTCTGGAGCGTTGCCGACATCGAGGCCGCCTGGCCTGGTAACCCCGCCCCCGACGGTCCGGGAGTGGCAATGACCGCCCTTGCCGCCAGCCTGTTGTTTCCCGATCGGACGCCATGGTTCCTGCTGCCGCTGCGACAGACGATCGAGGGCAAGGCCAGCTTGTTCGAGGGGGCTCTTCCGGATGGATCTTAGACAGATGAAAGTTTTCCAATGACAGAAGCGGTCCCGGAGGAGGGGTCCGGCAACACCGCACTCAAGGTGGGCAATCTCGGCGAACCGATCCTGCTGACGGATGTGAACTTCGCCGGTATCTCGGCAACTGCGGCGCGAGCTGACGAGACGGTCACGGTCTGGACCCGGATGGAGATTACGTCGGACGAGGCACTCTTCCACAAGCTCATCGCCAACGTGGCTGCTGCGATCGAGAACCGCGCCCAGGCAGCTGGCGCTTACGATCGGCTAGAACGGGCTTCGACGGTCCTCCTCGTAATCAAGCCTGACAATAGCGCGGAACTCTGGATCGATCGTGCGGCGATGACGATGTCTACGACGTTGAAGCGCCCCGGGCCGATCAAGGCCGGCACGGTGCTGTTCGAGAATGATACGGTTGATATCACCGGCATCTGGTTCCCTCGCGTCGACATCGGCCCGGCGGATCGCATCCTGTGCATCATCCGCGAGGGATGGCGCTTCGGTCTGTTCTTCGATTTCGATCGGAGCGAAGGGCAAGAACTATCCATCGAGGACGCCAAGCGCTCGATCGGCCGAATGGTCCGGAAAATGCGTTACGCGGATCTGTATGCGGCGCTTGCCCACGAGCCGACCTTTGATTCGATTGTCGCCGCAGGGTGGTTCCCCTTCCTTGAGTTGATGAAAGGAGAATTTCGCAGCCTCCTCGACGCGCAGGAGGCTGGCTTCGAGCTCGACGATACCGAGCATGCTCTTATCGAGAAGTTCGACGCGGAGCGGCTCGACCGCATGTTCGATCGATGGATGGGCCGGCCGCATTTGAAATCTCGCGAAGCCATATTGCGACCTGCAATCGCAGCCTTCGGCGCGAAAGAGCCGGTCACCGTCATCAAGATTGTGCTGAGCGAGATCGAAGGGGTGATGTCGGATGCCCATTACGAGGCGAACGGCATCCGGACGCACAAGATCCCGAAACTACTGGAGTTCATGATGACACTCGCCGAGCAACGAGCCGGCGGGAGTGACACCCTCTTCTTCCCGGTCGAGTTCGGGCAATATCTGAAGAATTATACCTACGCCGGCTTCAGTCCGGGCGACATTGGGAGAGCGGGTTCCCGGCACGCCGTCAGCCATGGAGCTGTAGCGAGCGACCTCTACACGATGCCTCGCGCGCTACACGCGCTGCTCACCTTGGACCAACTGGCGTTCTACACGTAGGTTCGAGCAGGATCCGCACTTGTCTTAGCTTTGACCAAATCGGCTCTTCTTGATCGCTCCGGACATCCCTCCACCAAACCACGGCTGTTTCCATCGATTTAGCGTAAGTACCGACGGCCCAGTTTTGGACGCAAAGCTGCCACGTCTGAGCATGCACAGTTCCCGGCGATCGGGCGATCATGATTGGTAACAGCCGATGTGTTCGGAAGCATTTCCGAAGAAGGCAGTGGCCGATCCCCAAAGGCCTTGAGAATACCTCTAAGGCATTGAAATCACGAACCAGCGCTTCCTTCGATTCGATTGACAACGGGACCAATTCAGCGCGTAGCGGGCTCCCGCAACGAGCGAGATGCTTACTTGGCAAAATCCAAGCTTCAACACCCCTATCCGGGGAACCTTCAAGTATATGAAATGTAAAGAGAAATGGCGCACCCGAAGGGATTCGAACCCCTGGCCTCTGCCTTCGGAGGGCAGCGCTCTATCCAGCTGAGCTACGGGTGCTGATAGAGCGCGGCCTCTAGCAAGCCCGCGCCTTGCCAGCAATGGCCTATCGACCGGCGCGCGGCGATGTGCGAAGCGGCGCCATGGACATCGGGGACATAGCGTGACGCCATCCGAACAAAGCTGGCCGATGGCCGCCGACCTTTATGGCGAAATGCAGCTCGAGGCGCATCCGCCGGCGCACCGCCGCTGGCGCGATTATCTGCCCGGCGTCCTCGTTACCGCCATCGCCGCGCTCGCCGCGGCGTGGCTCGCCGACCATTATGCCGCGCCGCTGGTGCTGATGGGGCTGCTGATCGGGCTCGCGATGAGCTTCCTGTCGCAGGACAAGCGCACCCACGCCGGGCTCGACCTGATGTCGCAGACCGCGCTGCGCGTCGGGATCGTGCTCGTCGGCGCGCGAATCACCGCCGAACAGCTCGTCGAACTCGGACCGTTGCCTTTCGCCTTGCTCGTTCTGATCATGCTGGCAGTCATCATCGTCACCGTGGCCAGCGCGCGGCTGTTCGCGCAGGATCGCCACGCCGCGCTGCTCGCGGGCGGCGCGACCGCGATCTGCGGCGCATCGGCGGCGCTCGCGCTTTATTCGCTGATCGGCGACAAGCGCGTCGATCAGGCGCGTTTCACGCTGACGCTCGTGGGGATCACCGTCGCGAGCGCGCTCGCGATGACGCTCTATCCGGTGCTCGCCGCCGAGCTCGGCCTCACCGATGCTCAGGCGGGCTTCCTGATCGGCGCGTCGATCCATGACGTCGCGCAGGCTATCGGCGGCGGCTTTTCCTTCTCGCAGCCGGCGGGCGAGGTCGCGACGATCGTCAAGCTGACGCGCGTCGCGCTGCTCGCGCCGATGCTGATGCTCGTCGCGCTCTGGCTCGGCCGCAGCGGCGAGGGCGACGGCGCAGGGCGGATTCCGCTGCGCCTCCCATGGTTCATTCTCGGCTTCCTTAGCATAGCGGCGCTCAATTCGCTGATCGCCATCCCCAAGCAGGCGCAGGATGCCGCTGCGACGGGCGCGCAGGCGCTGTTGCTGCTCGCCATCGTCGCGACGGCGATGAAGGCACGGCTCCATCTGTTGCTCGACCAGGGATGGCGCAGTTTCGCGCCGATCATCGTCGCCACGCTGACGAGTTTCCTGCTCTCGCTCGCCGCCGCGCTCAGCCTGTGACGCCGTGACGTCACGACAAGCTGTTGGGATGTCAGCTCTTTGGTAGCGCCCAGCTGACGGTCAATTGCGTCGCGCGGCGCGGAATGTCGAGCTTCGCCTCGCTGAAATTGACCTTTTCGTTGGGCGGCAGCATCCGCACCGGCGGCTTGATCGTCCAGCTATAGACGATCGTCCCCTGCGCATCGCGCAGCTCGGCGAGGATCGGCGGCACGCGCTGTTCGCGGTCGGTCGGGTTGATG
>NZ_DATFFD010000298.1:0-5037 GCF_035250425.1 Sphingopyxis sp. | reverse complement strand
TCCACTGAGCGACGCCGACGGGTTCGAGCCGATTCGCCACCGCCTCGGCGTCGCCTATGACGACGACTGCCTGTCGATCGCGCTCACCTGGCGGCGCGACTATGCCGACACCGGCGATGCGAAGCGCGGCAACAGCTTCTCCTTCCGCATCGCGTTCCGCAATCTGGGATTCTGACGGCCGCTAACGAGCGGAAGCGGACGTTTCTCCTCCCCTCCCGCAGGCGGGAGGGGTCGGGGGCGGGCCAGCAACGTTGCGGTCTGCCCACCCCGCTGCGGCTAGCGAACAAGTTCACAAGCCTCGCTGCCCCTCCCGCAGGCGGGAGGGGAAATCGAGTCGATGCTGGAACATCCACTCCCCCCAAAACCGACATCGCCGTCAAATAAGCCTTTCCTACATTATCCGGCCGTGCCAGCCTTCATCCGGCTCTTTCATTGGTGAACAAAAAGCGGTCGCTGCCGGGCTTGCGGGTGCAGCCACGGCGGGGCGTACCGCGCGCGCAGCACGCCGCCAGATCCAAACCGGGTGCCGCACAGGGCTGAACTTTCCTGAACTTTGGAAGGATTGCACAGCCCATATGCCGACCGGATCCAACCCCGCGACGACGCAAGCAGATAGCGGCGGACGCGCATATGCGTATCTTTTGTCTCCTTAAAGCCCGGCGCCGGTTCCCCCTTCGCTCAGCCTAGGTTCAGCGTCCGCGGCGTATCTGCGGCCATCAAATGGCTCCTTTGGCGGATTGCGCTGGACCATCGGGCGTTTCCGCTGATACGGAGCGTCCGGACTTTCTCGAATAGGGTAAAGATGACCAAATTTTCGACCATGACCGGCCTGATCGCGCTGGCTGCCGTTGGCGTAACGCCGGTGCTGGCCCAGACCGTTGCAGACAGTGACGTTCCGACGACCAGCCTCAACATTCCGGGCAATGTGCAGCTTTTCGGCGATGCCAAGCCGAACGTCTATCGCCCTTCCGCCACCGTGAACGGCGAGATCATCACCGCGACCGACATCGAGCAGCGCATGGCGCTGATCCGCATCGCCAACAACAATGTCGAGCTGCCGCCCGAGGAAGTCCAACGGCTGCGCAGCCAGGTGTTCAGCAACCTGATCGACGAAAAACTGCAGATTCAGGAAGCCAAGGCGGCCGAGATCGCGATCGACGAGAATGTCGTAAACCAGCAGTTCGCGCGCCTCGCGACGCGCTTCAAGCAGACGCCCGACCAGTTTTCGACGTACCTCATATCGAAAGGCTCGTCGGCAGCGTCGGTGAAGCAGCAGATCCGCGGCGAATTCGCCTGGGACCGCCTGCTGTCGCGCAACATCCAGTCGACGACCAATGTGTCGACCGAAGAGGTCAAGATCGTCGCCGACCAGATGACCGGGACCAAGGGTCAGGACGAGTTCCACCTCGGCGAAATCTATCTGTCGTCGACCCCCGAAACCGCCGCGGCGGCGACCGAGAATGCCAAGAAGATCATCCAGGCGCTGCAGGCGGGCGGCAGCTTTGCCGCCTATGCACGCCAGTTTTCGGAAGCCTCGACCGCCGTCGTCGGCGGCGACCTGGGCTGGGTAAAGGCCGGCCAGCTGCCCGGATCGATGGGCGAAGCGGCAACGCAGATGCAGCCGGGCCAGCTCGTCGGGCCGATCGAGGTTCCGGGCGGCATCTCGATCATGCTGATGATCGACCGGCGCCAGGTGCTGACCGCCGATCCGCGCGACGCAATCCTCAGCCTCAAGCAGATTTCGCTCGATTTCCCGGCAGGTACGACGCAGGCGAAGGCGTCCGAACTCGCCGGCCAGTTTGCCGAAAAGACACGCACGATTGCCGGTTGCGGTGCAGCCGACGCAGTGGCGCAGAGCCTGGGCGCCTCGATCGTGTCGCGCGATAATATCGAGATGCGCGCGCTGCCGGCGCCGCTGCAAGCGACGCTCGCCAGCCTGCAGATCGGCCAGACGACGCAGCCGTTCGGCGCCGCGAACGAGGGCGTCAGCGTCCTCGTGCTCTGCGGCCGCGACATGCCGCAAACCGCGACCGCGCCGAACCTCGAGCAGATCGAACAGAAATTGCTGGAGGACAAGGTCAACAAGCGGGCCCAGCGCTATCTGCGCGACCTGCGCCGGGATGCCGTGATCGAATATAGCTGACCCTATGCCTGATTTCAGCAATCGACAGCCGATCGCGGTTACCATGGGTGACCCGGCCGGCGTCGGCCCCGAAGTCGCGGCCCGCGCATGGGCCGCGCGCCACGAAAACGACCTGCCCCCCTTTGTCGCCATCGGCGATGCGGCGGCGATCACCGCTGTCTGGGACGGCCCGGTCGCGCGCGTCGGCGACATGGACGAGGTGGTGCGGGCCTTTGGCGATGCCCTGCCCGTCTGGCATCTGGAGGACAGCGGCCCGCTGACCCCCGGCGTACCGACCCCGGCGGGGGCGACCTGCGCGCTCCATGCGCTCGAAACCGGTATCGGGCTGACCCGCAACCAGGCGAGTTCGGCGCTCGTCACGGGATCGGTCTCCAAATATGCGCTGCACGGCATCGGCTATACGCACCCCGGACAGACCGAATTCATCGCCGAACGCTGCGGCGTCACCGCGACGAATGCCGTGATGATGCTGGCGGGCCCGACCCTGCGCGTGGTGCCGCTGACCGTGCATATCCCGCTGTCCGAAGTGCCCGACCGGCTGACGGTCGAGCTGATCGTCGCCAAGGCGCGGATCGTCGCGCGCGGGCTGCGCCGCGATTTCGGAATCGACGCGCCGCGCATCGCGCTCGCCGGGCTTAACCCGCACGCGGGCGAGAGCGGACAATTGGGCAGCGAAGAAGAACGCATCATGGCGCCCGCGGTCGCGCAGCTGGCCGGGGAAGGGATCATCGTCGACGGTCCGTTCGCCGCCGACGGCCTGTTCGCGCCCGCGGTTCGTGCGCAATTTGACGCGCTGCTCTGCGCCTATCACGATCAGGCGCTGACGCCGTTCAAGGCGCTGCATTTCCACGACGGCGTCAATCTGACGCTCGGCCTGCCGATCATCCGCACCTCGCCCGACCATGGCACCGCGTTCAATATCGCGGGCACCGGCACCGCCGACCCGGGGCCGACGATCGCGGCGATCGCGATGGCCGCCCGGCTCGCCGCGGCGCGCGAGCGCAGCTGCGCGCCGGCGAAGTGAGCGTCGAGCCCCAGCTTCCGCTACCGCCGCTTCGCGAAACGGTGCGCACCCACGGCCTGCAGGCGAGCAAGGCGCTGGGGCAGAATTTCCTGTTCGACGAGCAATTGCTCGATCGCATCGCGGCGATCCCCGGCGACCTTGACGGCGTCACGGTGTTCGAGGTCGGTCCCGGCCCGGGCGGACTGACGCGCGCGCTGCTGCGCGCGGGCGCGAAGGTGATCGCGGTCGAGCGCGACGACCGCTGCCTGCCTTTGCTCGCCGAGCTTGGCGAAGCCTTTCCGGGGCAGCTGACGGTGATCGCCGACGACGCGATGGCGGTCGACGTCGACGCGCTGACCGGCGGCGCGCCATATCATATCGTCGCCAACCTGCCCTATAATGTCGGCACCGCGCTGTTCACGCGCTGGCTGGAGCCCGCGGCCTGGCCGCCGCGCTGGCTGTCGCTGACGCTGATGTTCCAGCTCGAGGTCGCCGAGCGCATCGTCGCGCCGGTCGGGGCCGACGCTTATGGGCGGCTGGCGGTGCTCGCGCAGTGGCGCTCGACCGCGAAGATCGCGATGAAAGTCCACCGCTCGGCCTTCACCCCGCCGCCGAAGGTGATGTCGGCGATCGTCCATGTGACGCCGGCCGACCAGCCCGAGGGCGTCGCGCCGAAACTGCTGTCGAAGCTGACCGAAAAGGGGTTCGGCCAGCGGCGCAAGATGCTGCGGCAGAGTTTGAAGGGCGTCGAGGGTGCGGTTGCCGCGGCCGAGGCGCTGGGCATCGAACCGACGCGGCGCGCGGAGACGGTCAGCGTCGCCGAATGGGTCGCACTGGCGCGGGCGCTGGGTTGAAAGGCGTCGCCCCTGCGAAGGCAGGCGCCGCTGGACGCGTTGCGCAAGATTGACGGCGGCCCCTGCCTTCGCAGGGGCGACGGTTAATTCTGATTGTTCGTTGTCCCGACGGTGGCGACAACCGGCTTTGGCACCAGAACTTCGGCGGCGACGACGCGCTTCGAAGCGCTCGACGCGATCGTCTTTTCGAGCGCCGCGACCTGCGGGCATTTGTCGCTGCACACGCGCTGTGCTTCGGTCAGCTTTTCGCGCGCGAGTTCGAGCGCGCCCTTGTCGGCGAGCGCCTCGCCCTGCCCGGTCAGCGCGACGATGTCATTGGGTTCGAGGACAAGCGCTTCGCGATAAAGACCGATCGCCTTGCCCGGCAGTCCCTGCGCACGCGCGACCTGCGCCAGCGCGATGATTGCCGAACGATTGCGCGGGTCGGCGGCGAGCGCCGATTCATAGAAACCGATGGCGGCATCGAGATCACCGGCTTCCTGCGCCTTATGACCTTCTTGCTGGAGCGCGATCGAGCGCGGGAAGATGTCGTTATCGGCGCGCTGCGCATCGGACGCTGTGGGCAGGCTGGCGAGGATCACACCCGCAGTTAGAGCCAAAAAGCCGACGCGCATTACATTCTCCCATCGCTTCATTGCAGGCGATGCTAACATGGCGCCGTCAGTCGTGCGAGAAAAAATCCGTCGCAGCCGTCATGGCCCGGAGTCATCAAATACCCCGCCCCCGCGGCGCGTCCGACGCCATCGGGAAGATAGGTGTTGTCGGCCGTCCAGCCGGGATGCCGGTTCAGAAAATCGTCCACCTGTGCTCGCCCCTCGCGCATGATGATCGAGCAGACAGCATAGAGAAGTTTGCCGCCGGGCGCCACAAGATCGGCGCCGATGTCGATCAATTTGGCCTGTTCGGCGACATGACGGTCGAGCCGCACGGGGGTCGAGCGCCAGCGCAGTTCGGGGCTGCGCCGCCAGGTGCCGCTGCCCGAACAGGGCGCGTCGACGATGACGCGATCGGCCTTGCCCATCCGGTCGGCGAGCATC
>NZ_DATFFD010000297.1:0-4280 GCF_035250425.1 Sphingopyxis sp. | reverse complement strand
GGCGCAGGCGCGGGCGACCGTCTGGGACAGCGTGGGCAGCGTGTCGCGCGCGGTCGCGGCGCTTTACCCTGACGTGCGGCTCGACGCGACGGGCGATAAGAATGTGATCGTGCGCGTCGAACGGCAGGATCTCGACGAACTCATCGGCAATCTGCTCGAAAATGCGGCGAAATATGGCGGCGGCAGCGTCTTCGTCACGGTCGGGCGCGAAGGCGATATGGCCGAGATCGTGATCGAGGACGACGGCGCCGGCATTTCACCCGACGACCGCGACCGCGTCATCGATCGCGGCGTCCGCCTCGACAGCGGCAAGCCGGGGACGGGGCTGGGCCTCGCGATCGTGCGCGACGTCGCGGAGATTTACGGCGGCAATATTATGCTGGAAGAGAGCGAGGATCTGGGCGGGCTGCTGGTGCGGCTCAGGCTGCCCGCGGGGTAGGGCCAGGTCGGCTTTGGGGTGGTGAGCGGAGGACATAGTCAGTTCCTCCCCGGAACGGGGAGGTGGCAGCCCGCAGGGCTGACGGAGGGGTCGAAACCTTTCGTCAAGACGCACCGTCCCGACCCCTCCACCAGCACTCCCCCTCCCCGTTCCGGGGAGGAACTAAAACGTCCGCTCCCGGTCGAAACCAGCCCCGCTCACGCCGCGGTGACTTCCAGCCCGCGCTGCACGCTCGGCCGCGCCAGTCCCGCATCCAGCCAGCGCTGGACCTGCGTGAAGCGGTCGAAACCGACGATCTCGCGTGCTTCGTAAAAACCGATGAGGTTGCGGACCCAGCCGAGCAGCGAAATATCGGCGATGCTGTAATCGTCGCCCATCACCCACGCCCGCCCATCGAGCCGCGCGTCCAGCACCCCGAGCAAACGCGTCGATTCCGCCGCATAGCGGTCGCGCGGGCGTTTATCCTCATACTCCCGCCCTGCGAATTTGTGGAAGAAACCGAGCTGGCCGAACATCGGGCCGACGCCGCCCATCTGCCACATCACCCACTGGATCGTTTCGTAACGCTCCGCCGGGTCGCCCGAAAGAAACAGCCCGCTCTTGTCGGCGAGATAGATCAGGATCGCGCCCGATTCGAACAGCGCGAGCGGCTTTCCGCCCGGGCCGTTCGGATCGTAGATCGCCGGGATCTTGCCATTGGGGTTGAGCGCGAGGAACGCCGGATCGTGACTTTCGTTCGCCATGATGTCGATCCGGTGCGGTTCATAGGCGAGGCCGGTTTCCTCGAGCATGATGCCGGCCTTCACGCCGTTCGGCGTCGGCGCGGAGAAAAGCTGAATCCGGTCGGGGTGCTGCGCCGGCCAGCGGGCGAAGATCGGATGGCCCGTGCTCATGCGCTTTGCTCGCGTTTCGCCTGCTGGTGATGGCGGATCACCTCGTCGATGATGAAGCGCAGGAATTTTTCGGTGAAATCGGGGTCGAGGTCGGCATCGCGGGCCAGCGCGCGCAGCCGTTCGATCTGGCGCTCCTCGCGGCCGGGGTCGGCGGGGGGCAGGCCTTCGCGCGCCTTGAGTTCGCCGACCGCCTTGGTTACCTTGAACCGTTCGGCGAGCATATAGACGAGCGCCGCGTCGATATTGTCGATGCTCTGGCGATAGCGGCTCAGTTGGTCGTCCATGGGTGCGCGATTCCTCTCTTCTCCGGCACGCTTGGCACCGGGCGGGGCTTCAAAGCAAGCCGAAAGTCGTTGCAAAATCGTGACTGCGGCGCCAAGGCTCGCCGCGTTATGACTGCGGAAATCCATCAGCTGCACGGCGACCGGCCGCCCTCGCTCGACCCGATGATGGCGCTTGTCGCCGCCGATATGAACGAGGTGAATTCGGTCATTCTCGACCGGATGCAGTCCGAAGTGCCGCTGATCCCCGAACTCGCGGGTCATCTGATCGCGGGCGGCGGCAAACGCATGCGCCCGATGCTGACGCTCGCGTGCGGCAAGCTGCTCGACTATCCGGGGCGCCGCCACTGCAAGCTCGCCGCCGCGGTCGAATTCATCCACACCGCGACCCTGCTCCACGACGATGTCGTCGACAAATCGGACCTGCGCCGCGGGCGCAAGACCGCGAACCTGATCTGGGGCAACAGCGCCTCGGTGCTCGTCGGCGATTTCCTGTTCAGCCGTGCGTTCGAGGTGATGGTCGAGGACGGCTCGCTCAAGGTGCTCAAGATATTGTCGCGCGCCTCGGCGGTGATCGCCGAGGGCGAGGTCAACCAGCTCTCGGCGCAGCGCCGGATCGAAACGAGCGAGGACCAGTATCTCGCGATCATCAACGCCAAGACCGCCGAATTGTTCGCCGCGGCGTGCAAGATCGCCGCGGTCGTCGCTGAACGCGACGAGGCGACCGAGGCTGCGCTCGACGCTTATGGCCGCAATCTCGGTATCGCGTTCCAGCTCGTCGACGATGCGATCGACTATGTCTCGGACGCCGAAACGATGGGCAAAGGCGTCGGCGACGACTTCCGCGATGGCAAGGTCACCTTGCCCGTCATCCTCGCCTATGCGCGTGGCAGCGCCGAGGAGCGCGAGTTCTGGAAACAGGCCATCGTGGGACACCGCACGTCGGACGAAGACCTCGCCTATGCCACTTCGCTGCTCCACAAGCACGACACGATCGCCGACACGCTCGCGCGCGCACGCCATTACGGCCAGCGTGCGGTCGACGCGATCGGCGGTTTCAGCGCCAGCCAGGCGAAGTCGGCGCTGACCGAAGCGGTCGCCTTCGCGGTCGCGCGCGCTTATTGAGGTGGGTGCTTTTCCGGTTCACGCGAAGCCGCGAAGCCGCGAAGAAGAGGGTTACGAAATGCCGCTTGCGTGGCTGGCCATCTCGCACGAAGCGCCTTTCCTGAAAATTGCCTGCGGCGACAAACCGGTCATGCCGCCCTGCACGACATCTTCGCGTCTTCGCGGCTTCGCGTGAAACAGGTGGCCCCCAACCTCACGCCGCTCCCCATCGATGTCGTCCTGCCCGACATCATGGCGGCGCTGGTGCTGAAGCCCAACGCCGTCGTCGTCGCGCCGCCGGGTGCGGGCAAGACGACGCGCGTCGCCCCCGCGATCCTCGACCAGCCATGGTGCAAGGGCGCGGTGTGGCTGCTGTCGCCGCGGCGGCTCGCGGCGCGCGGCGCGGCCGAGCGGATCGCGGAGGAGATGGGCGAGGCGGTCGGCGGCACGGTCGGTTATGCGACGCGGCTCGACAGCAAGCAGTCGGCCGCGACGCGGCTGCTCGTGATGACGCCGGGGCTGTTCCGCAACCGCATCCTCGCCGATCCCGAGCTTCAGGGCGTGTCGGCGGTGCTGTTCGACGAGGTTCACGAACGCAGCCTCGACGGCGATTTCGCGCTGGCATTGGCGATCGACGCGCAGCAGGGATTGCGCGACGATTTGCGCCTCGTCGCCATGTCGGCGACGCTCGATGGCGCGCGCTTTGGCGCCTTGCTCGGCAATGCGCCGGTGGTGAGGAGCGAGGGCAAGATCTGGCCGCTCGAACTGCGCCATATCGGCCGCCGCGCCGAGGACCGGCTCGAGGCGTCGGTGCTGAGCGCGGTGCGGCAGGCGCTGACCGACGAGCCCGCCGAGGGAAAGGGGGGCGACATGCTCGCCTTTCTGCCCGGCGCCGCCGACATCGAACGCGCCGCGACGGCGGCCGAGGACGCGCGTCTGCCGCTCGCGGTCCATCGCCTGCACGGCCAGATCGATCCGGCGCTGCAACGCAAGGCGCTCGTCCGCGACCCCGACGGGCGGCGCAAGCTGATCCTGGCGACGAGCATCGCCGAAACCAGCCTGACGATCGACGGCGTGCGCATTGTCATCGACGCCGGCCTGTCGCGCCGTCCGCGCTTCGACAAGGCGGCCGGCATCGCGCGCCTCGTCACCGAACGCGCCAGCCAGGCATCGGCGACCCAGCGCGCGGGCCGCGCGGCGCGGCAGGGGCCGGGCGTTGCGTACCGATTGTGGGAAGCCGCGGCGACCGCCGGCATG
This sequence comes from Sphingopyxis sp., assembly GCF_035250425.1. GTDB lineage: Bacteria > Pseudomonadota > Alphaproteobacteria > Sphingomonadales > Sphingomonadaceae > Sphingopyxis. The sequence goes on along the minus strand of NZ_DATFFD010000297.1, from coordinate 306 downwards.
CCGCCGTTCGATCCGCCCGAAATTCACGAGAATGACCTGATGCCCGTGGTGCTCGATTGCGCGAGCTGGGGCATCGTCGATCCGCGCCAATTGGGCTGGCTCGACCCGCCATCGCCCGCGGCGATTTCGGAAGCGAAGACGCGGCTTCAGGCGATCGGCGCGCTCGCCGACGACGGCCGCATCACCGCGCATGGCAAGGCGCTTGCCGCGATCCCGCTGCCGGTGCCGCTCGCGCATATGCTGCTCGACGCGGCGCGCGCGGGCGAGGCCGAGATGGCGGGGCGGCTCGCGGTGCTGCTGACCGAG
>NZ_DATFFD010000296.1:0-2955 GCF_035250425.1 Sphingopyxis sp. | reverse complement strand
GCCGGCGGCGTGGTGGGGGCGACTTCCGACGGAGCGATTTCGCCATTGTCGTCCATCGCGTTGGCCTTTTCCTCGCCGGCGGCTTCGACGGCGTCGGCCTTCGCTTCGGTCGCTTCCTTGGCCGCGCCCTCGGGCATGGTGTCGGCCTGCTCGTCGATCACGTCGGCCTTGGCTTCGGCCTGATCCTCGACCTTGTCGGCGGCCGGGCTCTGGCAGGCGCCGAGCGCGAGGGCCGAGGTGGCGGCGAGGGTGATGAACATCTTGCGCATATTGAATGACTCCCAAAGTTGACTCGGAGCCTTAACGCGGGGTGAACGCGAGGGTTGCAAGGAAATTAGCATGACCTTGAAATCACGCGGATTCTTTTGGTATCGCGTTGTTATGGGCAGGAACTGAGGGTGGTGTCCTTGCCCCTGCGCCGGCAAAAAAAAGAGGGCGCCCGAAGCGCCCTCTCTCGTACCTGGTCCGGTCCCGCGGCCTTTAGAAGCGCTGTTGGCGCTCGTAGAGGTCGCGGTAGTGCTGGATGCGCGTGACGCGCAATCCGGGCATGCCGCTGCGGTCGATCGACCGCTGCCAGCCGGCAAATTCCTCGAGGGTCAGCCCATAGCGTTCGCACGCTTCGTCGACGGACAGGAGCCCGCCGTTAACGGCCGCGACGACCTCTGCCTTGCGGCGAACGACCCAGCGGGTCGTCGACGGCGGCGGCAGCGAGTCCAGCGTCAACGGCTCCCCGAGGGGGCCGATAACCTGTGCGGGCCGGATTTTCTGATTCTCGATCATAGTCATTCCACATTTTTACCGTCGGAGGGGGGTGTGTCCGACGCATTCATATCTAGAATCGAGGGATTCAACATCGGCTGAAATCCTCTGGTAAACAGGCTGTTCATAGTTTCGGGCAGGGCGTTCACATCGTCGGACAAATCGAAGAAACGAACGACCCGCGGAGCTTTTTGTTCCATCCTTGCGCGCGTCCCGCAAAATATGTGGCGCACGGCGTTAAGCTTCGCCGCATGGTGTTCGCGATGCGCCTGCGTCCGCAGCTGCCGCACCGTCGGCAGGGCGGCCTGGCGCGCGCTGGACACGGCCAATATGATGTCGAAGCCGGGCTTTGACAGCTTGGCCGCACCGGCGATGCGCGGAAGATCGGACGGGACGAAGTTCATGCGACTCGTCTACGTCAGAGGAGCTAAGGTCCCGTAAATGCCCGTTTCAGAACCTGTTAGCGAAGCTTAACCCCCGTCAATATCTTGACACTTCGCGCGGAAAAGCTGGCTTTTTTGGGTTCGTATCCCTAGATGGCGCCGATCATGATCGAGACGATTCCTTCCCCTGCCAGGCTTGCCCAGGCCGACTTCCAGCTGCCGATGCCGCTGAAGGACCGGCGAATCGTCGTCGCGATGTCGGGCGGGGTCGACTCGAGCGTCGTTGCGGCGCTCGCCGCGCGCTCGGGCGCCGAGGTGATCGGCGTGACGCTCCAGCTCTACGATCATGGCGCGAAGGCGAAGCGCGTCGGGGCGTGCTGCGCCGGGCAGGATATCCGCGACGCGCGCGCGGTCGCCGACCGGCTGGGTTTCGCGCATCATGTCTATGACCATGAAAGCCGCTTCCGCGACACGGTGATCGACCAGTTCGCCGACGAATATCTGTCGGGACGGACGCCGATCCCCTGCGTGCGCTGTAACATGGGGGTGAAGTTCACCGACCTGTTCCGGCTCGCGAAGGAGCTGGGCGCCGATTGCCTCGCGACCGGCCATTATGTCCGCCGGATGATGGGGCCGCAGGGTGCCGAACTGCATCGTGCGGTCGACCCGGCGCGCGACCAGAGCTATTTCCTCTTCGCGACGACGCAGGACCAGCTCGACTTCCTGCGCTTTCCGCTGGGCGGCCTTGAGAAGAGCGTGGTGCGCGAGATTGCGCGCGACCTGGGACTCGGCGTCGCGGGCAAGCCCGACAGCCAGGATATCTGCTTCGTCCCCGACGGCGATTATGCGACGCTGGTGCGCAAATTGCGCCCCGAAGCCGACGATCAGGGCGACATCGTCCATGTCGACGGCACCGTGCTCGGCGCGCACAAAGGTTTGATTCATTATACCGTCGGCCAGCGGCGCGGGATCGAGATTGGCGGGCAGGCCGAACCATTATATGTGGTGCGCCTCGAAGCCGCGACGAAAGCGGTGGTCGTCGGACCGCGGCGTGCGCTTGGCGTTTCGGGCGCGCGACTGGGCGAGGCGAACTGGCTGGGCGCGGTCGACGGGCGCGATGTGCTGGCGAAGGTGCGCAGCATGGCGAAGCCGGTGCCTGCGCGCGTCGCGGGCGACCGGCTGATTTTTGCCGAGGCCGAATATGGCGTCGCGCCGGGGCAGGCGGCGGTGCTGTACGATGCCGCCGACAATTCGCGCGTGCTGGGCGGCGGCTGGATCGAAGAGACGTTCGCAGCGGACCTTAACCCGGAATAGATTGAACTTCCTTCCCCAATGGCGCAGCCTACCGGCAAATTGGGGAGAAAAATGATGGTCAATTGGGTCTTGCGCGGCGCCGTCCTGCTGTGGGCGCTGTTTTTCTTCATTGTTGGCGCGCGCGGATTGTTCGACCCCGCGAGCTATACCGAAACCTTTGGCATATTGGTCGCGGGTCCGGCGGCCAACACGATCCGCGCCGACCTGTCGGCCTTTTTCCTTGTCGCTGCCGGCGCCGCCGCGATCGGCGCGCTGGTGCCGGGCTGGCTGCGCGCGCTGCTCGTTCCCGCCGCGCTCTACGGCACCGCGCTTGCGGGGCGGTTGTTCGGGGTGGCGAGCGGGGATCAGGTTAATGCCGGCATTGTGCAGGCGATGATCATCGAGGCGCTGACGGTGCTGTTGATGGCGGGAAGCTGGTGGGTGCTGTCACGCCCGGCGGCAAGCGAACCGGTTGCGAGTGATATGGTGCATTGAATTGGGAATGGCGGCTAGCGACCGG
>NZ_DATFFD010000295.1:0-6146 GCF_035250425.1 Sphingopyxis sp. | reverse complement strand
CATTGATCGCCGATGGCGGGTGTTTGTTTGCGACGCGAGCGGCAATTGCTTGCAGCTGTGACGACCGGGCAAATTCCGCTATTCAGCGTGCGGGCAAGAGAGGGAGACAGATGGATCGTCTTGACGCCATGCGGGTGATTCTGGCGGTCGTCGACGCGGGCAGCCTGTCCGCGGGGAGCCGCAAGCTGAATGCGCCGCTCCCCAGCGTCAGCCGCAAGGTCGCCGAACTCGAACGGCATCTCGGCACCAATCTTCTCGTCCGTACCAGCCGCAACATCCAGCTCACCGATGCCGGCCGCGATTATGTAGAGGCCGCGCGGCGGATAATAGCCGACCTCGACGAGGCCGAACGGCGCGCATCCGGCGAATATAGCACGCCGCGCGGTGAACTGACGGTCACGATGCCGGTCGAATTCGGCGCACACCATGTGATGCCGATCGCGCTGTCGTTCATGGCCGAATATCCCGAAGTCACCTTGAACCTCATCGCCTCCGACCGGCGCACCCATATGGTCGATGAACATATCGACGTCGCAATCCGCCTGGGCCATCTGGCCGACAGCGCTCTCTATGCGGTCAAGACAGGCGACTTTCGCCTGATCACCTGTGCGAGCCCCGATTATCTCGAACGGCATGGCACGCCCACGGACCCGCGCGAACTTTCCGCTCACGATGGCATCCTGTTCGGCACCCGGCAAATATTCTGGACCTACCGCATCGACGGCGAGGAGATGATCTGCGCGCCGCGGACGCGGATTGCCGTCAATAGCGCTGCGGGCAATCTGGCAGCGGCGCTCGGCGGGGTCGGGATCGCGCGCCTCTTCGATTATCAGCTGTCGGGGCAACTCCAGTCGGGCGCGCTCGTGCGGGTACTTCACGACGGCGACAGCGAGCTGCGCCCGGTGCATATCGTCTATCCGCGCCAAGGGCTGCTGCCGCTAAAGGTGCGCGCCTTTATTGACTGGGCGACGCCGCGGCTACGCGCCGCATGCACGGGTTTCGACTGCCCCTGACCCGACCCTTGCCGCGATTGAGAGGCTCGCTCTCGCTTTCGCCCGCTACCGGCATTTTCCCGCACGACTAAATCGTTCTGGTCCGCCCCGTCCATCACGGTCGGTCGGCATCCATCCCTTGTTGGAAAGGAAGAACGATGAACGAAGCAAAGGGCACTGCCCTCATTACCGGAGCGTCGAGTGGAATTGGCACGCTTTACGCCGATCGCCTGGCTCGCCAAGGCTATGACCTGATCCTTGTCGCGCGCAACGCCACCAAACTCGAGCGCGTGGCACAAGCGATCCGGAAAGCCACCGGCCGCCAGATCGACACGCTGCCCGCTGACCTTGCGAACCCCGCCGAACTTCTTCTCGTCGAAGCCCGGCTCGCGAACGAGCGCAGCATCACCTTGCTGGTCAACAACGCCGGCATCGGGTCGACCGCTCGCGCCCTCGACGCCGACGTCGATACGATGAGCGCAATGGTGTCGCTCAATGTCGAGGCGCTGATGCGTCTGACCTATGCGGTCGTGCCCGCCTTCGTGGCACGCGGCCGCGGCACGATCGTCAACATCGCCTCGATCGTCGCGGTTGCCCCTGAGGTGCTGAACGGTGTTTATGGCGGGTCCAAAGCCTTTGTTCTCGCATTCAGCCAGAACCTGCGTCACGAACTCGACGGTACCGGGGTCGGCGTGCAGGTCGTCCTGCCGGGAGCGACCGCGACCGATTTCTGGGACATCGCGGGAACCCCCGTCGAGCATTTGCCCGGCGAGATCGTCATGCGCGCCGACCAGTTCGTCGACGCCGCGCTGACCGGCCTCGCGCGTGGCGAATTTGCGACAATCCCCAGTCTTCACGACGAATCCCGCTGGGCCGCCTTCGAGGCAGCCCGGCAGGCCATGGCGGGCGAATTGTCCACCAGCACCCCCGCGGCCCGGTATCTAGCCGCCTAACCCCCGAAGCATAGCAGGAGTAGAATCATGTCACAGAATATCGTCTATACCGGAAAAACCCACACCACCGGCGGCCGCGACGGCGCGTCGCGCAGCTCGGACGGCGAACTCGATATCGCGCTGTCGCCGCCCGGATCGAACCGCACCGGGACCAACCCCGAACAGCTGTTCGCGGCCGGCTGGTCGGCCTGCTTCCTCGGCGCGATTGGCAAGGCTGCCAGCGAACAGAAATTGCGGCTGCCTGCCGACGCCGCTATCGACGCCGAAGTCGATCTTGCGCTCGACGATGGGGGCTTTTCGCTGATCGCGCGTCTCAACGTCAGCCTGCCCGGCATCGACCGCGACACCGCCGAAACGCTGACCGCCCGCGCGCACGAGATCTGCCCTTATTCGAAGGCGACGCGCGGCAATATCGCGGTCGACATCAATATCGTCTGACCCACCCAAAACCGTCGCGCCTGTCGCCATGACATGGCGCGACGGTTTTTGCCGCCAAACTGCGGATGAATAAGGACCTGGATCATGAACATCCAAATGAAACGGAAAATCGCTTTCGCCCTCCTGATGGGAGTCGTGACAACCGGGATTATTTCCTTCACCCTCCTCGCGCTCAATCTCGGTTTTGCGACCGGCTTTGTCGAGACATGGCTGCGTTCCTGGGCGATCGCCTATGTCATCGTCATTCCCGCGATCCTTCTGATCGGGCCGCGTTTGCAGGCCCGCATCGACCGGGTCATCGGCAAGGAGGCGTAAGGTGAAGCACGCAATCTCAAATTTATTTGCCGTCATCCTTTTGACGGCTGGCGCGGCATCTGCTGCAACTTCCACGCCCGCAGGCGTCACGCGCACCGACCTGCAGCGGCACGACCTGTCGATCGCGGGCCGCGAAACCATCCAAGCGCGCATCGACATTGCCCCGGGTGCGGTGGCCCCATGGCATCGCCATCCCGGCGAGGAAGTCATCTATGTCATCGAGGGGACACTCGAATATCAGCTCGAGGGTCGACCGCCGGTCACCGTCACGGCCGGCCAGGTTCTCTTTGTTCCCGCGGGCGTCGCGCATATGGCGCGCAATCGCACCGCCACGAATGGCGCTGAACTCGCGACCTATATCGTCGAAAAAGGCAAACCGCTGCTTGTGCCTGCCGAGGTGCCAACAAGCGAAACGGGAACACAGGAGACGTCGCGATGATCCGTACCCTGCTCTTAGCAGCGCTCGGTTCGATCTTGGCGACCACCGCAGCCGCGCAGCCGATTGATGCCGGGCGCGAAGCTTCGCAATTCGTGCCGATAATCAATGAACCGCCTGCTGAACTGTTCGTCGATCCGCCGCTTGCTGGTCCGCTTGCACGGGGGGCAGTCATCATTCCCTATCAGACGAAGCATTTCCGGATTCTGCCGGTCTTTGGAGCAAGCGCCGTCGATGTCTCGCCGCGCGCAGGCCATCTGCATGTCAGTGTTGATGATTTGCCCTGGCGATGGGCGGACGCTGGCGACAATGGCGCCGTCGTCGTGAACGGCCTTCCTCCCGGCCCCCATAAGATATTGATCGAACTGGCGACGCCCGAGCAGAAGGTTCTGACTGGCAGATCCGTGTCCTTCATCGTCCCAGACTTGACGAAAACAACCGCGACTGGGCCGTCACACGATCATTGATGTGGGTTCCGGCCGATGCACGAACCGCTGCGCGGATTGGTGCTAGCCTCGATGTAAAGCGCTGAGCGAGCGCCGCGCCTGATTGAACGTGGGCTGCCGCAGGCAGACCCTTTCGGCTCCTTTACCTGAGGAGTCGAACGATGAATGAGCTTATCCAGATTGGCCCGATCAGCCCGCTGCGCCAGCGACTAATCGACGACATGACCATGCGCCGCTTCTCGAAGGAGACGCAGCGTAACTATCTGCGCGACGTCGGGCGGTTCGCGACCTGGCTCGGGCGCTCGCCGCACACCGCGAGCGCCGAGGATATCCGGCAGTTCCAGATCGAGCAGCAGCAGGCGGGCGTCCCGGCGCCGACCATGAACAGCATCGTCGGCGCGCTGAGGTTCTTCTTCACGCACACGCTCGACCGCCCCGACCTCGCGCGCAAGCTCGTCCGCACCCGGCAAGTTCGCAAGATCCCCGTCGTGCTGACCATGGCCGAGGTAAAGCGCCTGCTCGATGCAACGCGCTCGCTCAAGCATCAGGCCGCGCTGTCGGTCGCATACGGCGCGGGCCTGCGCGTCGCCGAGGTGTCGGCGCTCAAGGTGACCGATATCGACAGCAAGCGGATGCTGCTGCGGATCGAGCGCGGCAAGGGCGGGCGGTACCGCAACGCCATGCTGCCCGAAGGGCTGCTCCTGCTCCTGCGCGACTGGTGGCGCGCCGGACGACAGCAGGGCATCCTCGTTCCCGACGGCTGGCTTTTCCCCGGACAGAGCGCCGCGGCGCCGATCAGTACGCGCCAGCTCTACCGTGTCGTCGTCGAAGCCGCCGAGGCCGCCGATATCGACAAGCGCGTCGGACCGCATACCTTGCGCCACAGCTTCGCCACCCACCTGCTCGAGGACGGTGTCGATATCCGCGTCATCCAGGCGCTGCTCGGTCACGCCAAGCTAAACACCACCGCCTTCTACACGCAGGTCGCGACCAAGACGGTACGCTCGATCGTCAGCCCGCTCGACAGGCTCGCGCTGGCATCGCCGAGCGAGAAGGCGCCTGACGGTTAGGGTTCGTGCGCGCCTCGCTCGAGGTCGCCGACGTCTTCCGTGCTGCTGGCCCCGCGTATCGCGCCGCCCATGCCGGGCACCTTAGCCTGCATCAGCTGGGGATCATGTCAGCGATTGAGCATTGCCGCACCGCCGCGCTCGGCGGTCATGTCGAGGCCTGCACCGACTGCGGCCACTGGCGGATCGCGTACAACAGCTGCCGCAACCGGCACTGCCCGAGGTGCCAGGGCGCTGCTGCACGCACATGGCTCGAGGCCCGCGAGGCCGACCTGCTCCCGGTCGGTTACTTCCATGTTGTGTTCACCCTGCCTGCCGAGGTCGCCGCGATCGCCTATTACAACAAGGCACTCGTCTACGATCTGCTGTTCAAGGCCGCGGCCGATACGATGCTGACCATCGCCGTCGATCCGAAGCACCTCGGCGCCCGGATCGGCATCACCGCCGTCCTCCACACCTGGGGCTCGGCGCTCACCCATCATCCGCATATCCACATGATCGTGCCCGGCGGCGGCATCTCGCGCGATGGAACGCGCTGGATATCCGCACGCTCCGCCTTCCTGCTCCCGGTCCGCGTCCTTGGTGCGCTTTTTCGTCGCCTTTTCCTGACCCGGCTGCGCGCGCTGCACGACGCCGGCAAGCTCGCTTTCTTTGGCAGCCTCACGCATCTCGCCGAACGACGCGCATTCCTGCGGCACCTCTCGCCGGCCCGCAAGAAGCGCTGGGTCGTCTATGCCAAGCCGCCGTTCGCGGGCCCCGAGGCGGTGCTCGCTTACCTCGCGCGCTACACCCACCGCGTCGCCATATCGAGCAGCCGCCTCCTCCGCTTCGACGAGGCCGGAGTCACCTTCCGCTACAAGGACTACCGCAAGACCGGCGCCGGACGGCAGCAGGTCATGACGATCGCCGCCGACGAGTTCATCCGCCGCTTCCTCCTCCACGCCCTGCCGCGCGGGTTTCACCGCATCCGCCACTATGGCCTGCTCGCCAGCGCACGCCGCAAGGATCATCTCGAACGCGCCCGCCGCCTGCTCGACGTCGCGCCTCCACCGGTCGATGAGCCCGCCCAGGATGCAGAGCCCCAACCGACCTGTCCTTGCTGCGGCGGTACGATGATCATCATCGAAGTGTTCGAGCGCCGCTATCAGCCTCGCGCGCCGCCCCAGCCGGCGGTCTCATCCGGGACACCTGCGCCGTGATCCGGCACGGCTCATCGCCTTCCTCCTCCAGGGCACACCCGCGCCTGGAAGCGGCCCCGCTTGCGCCGACGCTGCCCAAAAGCAGACGCCGGAACCGCAAAATCGGACGGTCCGACTTTCAGCGCCTGCTTTTGCGGCCCATATCCAGACGGTCCGTTCTCAGATGCGTCCGCTTTGGGGCGACACCTCGCTGCCCCACGATCTGCGCAAAACAGCTTTCCCCATAGCTCAGCTCATGACCACCGCGGTTCGGGCACCGAAGACTTTCTGACGCCTGGCGGCGTCTGAAACTCTCAACGA
>NZ_DATFFD010000294.1:0-5597 GCF_035250425.1 Sphingopyxis sp. | reverse complement strand
AGCGCCGCGTCGGCTCCCATCAGGTTCGGGAAGAAACCCTCATGCGCTTCGCGGAGTTCCGCGAGCGTCACCTGATGGTCGCTGCCCTCGAGTTCGAAGACGATGCGGTCCTTGATCGTGCGGCCGACCGGATCGACGGGCACGTCGGCGCGGCCCGCGGCGTCGAGGAAGTCGGCGAGGCAGGTGTCGCACACCGTCACGAGGTAGAGCCCCTGATCCTCGCCGAAGAAGCTTTCGGCGACGCCGAACGGCTGTTCTTCGCTGACGAGTACGCCGATATTCGACTTCAGCGCCATTTCGGCGAGCGTCACCGCCATGCCGCCGTCCGACACGTCGTGGCATGCCGTGATCCAGCCCGCGCCCACCGCGCCGCGAATGAAGTCGCCGGTGCGCTTTTCGGCGCGGAGGTCGACGGGCGGCGGCGGGCCTTCCTCGCGGCCGTGGATTTCGCGCAGCCACACCGACTGGCCGAGATGGCCGGCGCGCTCGCCGACCGCGAGCACGATGTCGCCGGTGCGCTTGAAGCCGATGCCGACCGCCTTGTTCAGGTCCTCGATCACGCCGACGCCGCCGATCGCGGGGGTCGGCAGGATCGCGCTGCCGCCGCCGGTCGCCTTCGATTCATTGTAGAGGCTGACGTTGCCCGACACGATCGGATAGTCGAGCGCGATACAAGCCTGCGCCATGCCGTCGAGGCAGCCGGTGATCTGGCCCATGATCTCGGGGCGCTGCGGATTGGCGAAGTTGAGGCAGTTGGTGATCGCCAAGGGAGTGGCGCCGACCGCGCTGATGTTGCGCCAGGTTTCGGCGACCGCCTGCTTGCCGCCCTCGACGGGGTCGGCGTAGCAATAACGCGGGGTGCAGTCGGTCGACATGGCGAGCGCGCGGTTGGTGCCGTGGATGCGGACGAGCGCGGCGTCGCCGCCGATCTGCACCGTGTCGCCGCCGACCTGGCTGTCATATTGCTCCCAGATCCAGCGGCGGCTCGCGATGTCGGGGGTGCCCATCAAGGTCTTGAGGTCGGCCGCGACGTCCTTGGTCTCGGGGACGTTGGTGAGTTCCGCCTGCTTCGGGGTCGGGACATGCGGGCGGTCATAGAGCGGCGCGTCGTCGGCGAGCGGGGCGAGCGGGATGTCGCAGACGATCTCGCCATGATGTTCGAGCACCATGCGCCCCGTATCGGTGACGGTGCCGATGACCGCGAAATCGAGTTCCCATTTGTGGAAGATCGCGGCGGCGAAATCCTCGCGGCCGGGCTTCAGCACCATGAGCATGCGTTCCTGCGATTCGGACAGCATCATCTCATAGGCGGTCATGCCGGTCTCGCGCTGCGGCACATCGTCCATCTTGAGGTGGAGGCCGACGCCGCCCTTCGACGCCATTTCGACCGACGAGGAGGTGAGGCCCGCGGCGCCCATGTCCTGGATCGCGACGATCGCGTCCGACGCCATCAGTTCGAGGCACGCCTCGATCAGCAATTTTTCGGTGAAGGGGTCGCCGACCTGCACCGTCGGGCGCTTTTCCTCGGCATCCTCGCCGAAGTCCGCGCTTGCCATGGTCGCGCCGTGGATGCCGTCGCGGCCGGTCTTCGAGCCGACATAGACGATCGGATTGCCGACGCCGCTCGCGGCCGAATAGAAGATCTTGTCCTGCTCGGCGACGCCGACGGTCATCGCGTTGACGAGGATATTGCCGTCATACGCCTTGTGGAAATTGACCTCGCCGCCGACGGTGGGGACGCCGACGCAATTGCCATAGCCGCCGATGCCGTGGACGACGCCCGAGATGAGATGCTTCATCTTCGGATGGTCGGGGCGGCCGAAACGCAGCGCGTTGAGGTTCGCGACGGGGCGCGCGCCCATCGTGAAGACGTCGCGCAAAATGCCGCCGACCCCGGTCGCCGCGCCCTGATAGGGTTCGATATATGACGGGTGGTTGTGGCTCTCCATCTTGAAGATCGCGGCGAGCTTCTTGCCGTCCGGGCCTTCGCCGATGTCGATCACGCCGGCATTCTCGCCGGGGCCGCAGATCACCCAGGGCGCTTCGGTCGGCAGTTTCTTGAGGTGGAGGCGCGAGCTTTTATAGCTGCAATGCTCGGACCACATGACCGAGAAGATGCCGAGTTCGACAAGGTTCGGCTCACGCCCGAGCGCGGCGAGGACGCGCTCATATTCTTCCGGCGACAGGCCGTGGTCGGCGACGACCTGGGGGGTGATGACGGAGGCGGGCGCGGTTGCGGTCTGAGTCATGGCGCGCCTTTAGCGGCCCGTGCGCAAACCGAACAGGCTCAATAAATAGGGACAGTCCCTATTTATTTGCGAACGCGCTTGTCGGGCGGGTCAAAGCGCGCCAATAAATAGGGACTGTCCCTATTTATTGGAGGGCCGATGCCTCGCTCATCCCGTATCGTGATCCCCGGCGCCCCGCACCATGTGGTCCAGCGCGGCAACCGCCGTCAGCCGATCTTCTTTTCCGATGCCGATCGCAGTCGCTACGTCGATTGGCTGGCCGAGGGGTGCCAGCGCTTCGGCACCACGTGCCTGGCGTGGTGCCTGATGGATAATCACGTCCATCTTATCCTGGTGCCCTCGACCGTCGATGGCCTGCGTGGGCCAATTGCCAGTGCTTCGACCCGCTTGTCGCAACGGATCAACCTCATGCAGCAGACGAGCGGCCACCTTTTTCAAGGACGCTACGCCAGCTATGCGATGGACGACGCGCATCTGATGGTCGCGTTGCGCTATGTCGAAAACAACCCGGTCACGGCCGGGCTGGTCGATGCGGCCGAGCAATGGGCCTGGTCGAGCGCCGCGGCGCATATCGCGCGGCGTCCGGACCGGCTCGTCACCGGCAACGCGTTTGCCGGTGCGATTCCGAATTGGCGCGCGATGCTCGCAAAGGGGCTGGAGGCGGCCGAAGAGGACGAGCAGGTCATCGAGGCGGCGTTGCTGTCGGGCCGTCCGCGCGCGGCAGCGTCGTGGCTTGCCGCGCATGCAGGCCATTTCGGGGACCGCCTTACCCTCAAGCGACGAGGACGCCCCACCAAAATTAAATAGGGACTGTCCCTATTTTTGGGCGCGCGAAACGAACAGACCCCATGATGCATTTTTGCACCATGGGGCCTGCTGTCGGAGAGACGGATCAGCGCGAGGCGAGGGTGGCTGCCGGCTTCACGAGCGGGGCGACGTCGCGCAGCGCGAAGCTCACCTGCTGCGAACCGACTGTGCCGCGGACGCGGTGCTGGCCGACGCGGAGCGTGAACGGCTTGCCGGTGCGTTCCTCGACGCCGCTGATCACGCGCGTGTCGCCGACCTGCGTGACGCTATAGCTGTAGGTGCTGCCCTCATGCTCGAAGCGGTTGGTCGGCGCATCCTTCGCAAGCGCGACGGACGGTGCCAGCGCGAGCAGGCCGAGGGCGGGGAGAATGAATTTTTTCATGATGCAAGTCCTTGTCTGATGAACAAAACTTGCCTTCGGAGCCCCTCTCTTCTTGTGCAGTGCAACATGACTGTCTCGCGCGGCGCGGGCAATTGCAAAAAACAGAACCGCGATTGCGCGGCGCGAAGGGGGCTGACGGATATGAGGGGATGGCCGAAACGACCGAAAATGACCGTCGCCCCCGCGAAGGCGGGGGCCGCCGTCGGCCTTGCGCTACCTGTCCAGCGGCCCCCGCCTTCGCGGGGGCGACGATTATATTCGAACGCGGCTGACGTCCGCTCCCAACCCCCCAAAGCGGACGGCGCCCCAGGCTCGCAACGATATTTCCGTCGGGTGGCAGCCGAAACCGCCGGCGCGACGTCAAGCTTGACCACGGGGGGGCGAACGGGCCAAAGCAGGGCCATGACGGATACCCCCGAACCCGCCCCTGAAACCCTTGGCGCCGCCGATATCGCCTCGCTGTCGTTCGAAGCGGCGATGGGCGAGCTCGAAACGATCGTTCGGCGGCTCGAGAGCGGCGATGTCAGCCTTGAGGAATCGGTGACGCTCTATGAGCGCGGCCATGCGCTGCGCGGCCATTGCGAGGCGCGGCTCGCCGCGGCGCAGGCGCGCATCGAACAGGTCAGCCTCGGCGCCGACGGCCGACCGGCGGGAACGACCCCCTTCGGCGAAAGCTGATCCGCGGTGGCGCTCGTCGACAGCGAAGTTTCGCGCGAGAGGCAATTGCTGCTTTCCACCCAGAATGAGGTCGCGGCGGGGATCGACGCGCTGTTCGATCAACTGCTCGCCGTTCCGTCCGACCCGCGCGGACCGCTCTATGAAGCGATGCGCCACGCGGCGGTGGCCGGCGGCAAGCGGCTGCGTCCGCTGCTCGTCCGTGCCGCGGGCGATCTGTTCCACGTCGACCGCATGCTGACCCTACGCGTCGGGGCGGCGGTCGAGGCGATGCACGTCTATTCGCTGATCCACGACGATTTGCCGTGCATGGACGATGACGACATGCGCCGCGGCAAACCGACGGTGCACAAGGCGTATGACGAGGCGACCGCCGTGCTCGCGGGCGATTCGCTCCATGCCCTCGCGTTCGAATGGCTGTGCGATCCGGTGACGAGCGCCGATCCCTTCGTGCGCGGCGAGCTGTGCTGCGAACTCGCGCGCGCCGCGGGGCCGGCGGGGATGGCGGGCGGACAGATGATGGACCTCGCCGCCGAGACGTCGAATTTCGACCTGCCGACGGTAACGCGGCTGCAACAGCTCAAGACCGGGGCGCTGATCGCCTTTTCGGTCGAGGCCGGCGCGATCCTCGCGCGCATCCCGCCCGAGGGCCGCGCGCCGCTGCGCGCCTATTCGCGCGACATCGGGCTCGCGTTCCAGATCGCCGACGACATCATGGACGTCGAGGGCGACGAGCAACTCGCGGGCAAGGCGCTGCACAAGGACGACGCCGCGGGCAAGGCGACCTTCGTCACCCTGATGGGGCTCGAGCGCGCGCGCGAACAGGCGACCGCGCTCGTCGACCAGGCGATCGGACATCTCGCGAGTTTTGGCGAAGAGGCGGCGCTGCTGCGCGCGATCGCCCGTTATGTGGTGGAAAGGGACCGTTGATGCGCATTGGGGTTTATCCCGGAACCTTCGACCCGATCACGCTCGGGCATATGGACATCATCCGCCGCGGCGCGAAGCTGGTCGACCGGCTGATCATCGGCGTGACCACCAATATCGCGAAATCGCCCTTGTTCGAAGACGACGAGCGGATCGCGATGGTCAAGGCCGAAGTCGCGGGGATCGACGGAGACGTCGAGGTCGTTGGGTTCAATTCGCTGCTGATGGACTTCGCCGACGCCCAGGGCGCGTCGATCATCATTCGCGGTATTCGCGGCGTCACCGATTTCGAATATGAGTATCAGCTGACCGGCATGAACCGCCAGCTCAACGCCCGCGTGGAAACCGTCTTTTTGATGGCCGACGTCAGTCTTCAGCCGATCGCGTCGCGGCTGGTCAAGGAAATCGCGATCTTTGGCGGCGACATCCACAAATTCGTGACGCCTTCGGTGCGCGACGCCGTCGTCGCGCGCATCGCCGAGCGGGGCTTGCTCCAAGGCGAACGTTAGAAGGGAAAACGGCACCGGCCCGCTCCCCCACCCGGCCTCCCATTCCAG